>CAIXRH010000169.1 GCA_903921785.1 uncultured Pseudomonadota bacterium | reverse complement strand
TCGCGGTGCCCGGGCCGCCCCGGGTCGTGGCGCGCGCGGCGCCACGACCGAGCGCGGAGCGCGAGCGCGCAGGGAGGCCGACGGCGACCGCAGGGAGCCGGCGCGCCCGTCTTCCCTCGGGAACCGGGAACCGTGGACGGGGCAGCGTCAGCCCCGGTCACGCGCAGGACGCCGACGCCGGCCGGCGTGAGCCCCAGCGTGAGCGAGCCGTGCTCGGGGTGGCAGTAGGGGACTCGACCGCGAGGGGCGCTCCACCGGCGAGGTCGACGCCCCGCGTCGGCGGAGTCCGCGACCGCGCGCTCGGCCGTCGGCTCAGCCCCGCAGAGACGGGTCAGCGTGCGTCGACACGAAACGCTGGTTCGCAGTGGCCTCGCGAACTTCGTTGGCGAGGAGCGCGTCGGCGACCGGCCGGATGACCCGGGCGATGCAGAGCCGCGCGTCCGCCCGCTCCTGCTCCGGGGAAGGCAGTCCATGCGCCGCCAACTCCGGCGACCACGGCAGGGAATGCGGCGTCGGGTCGCCGAGACCCGCGAACACCGCCGCGACCGCGGTGCGCACCTCGTCTCCCCCCACCTCGATCGCCCAGCGCAGGGTCGCCCAGGCAAGCTCGGCGTGCTCCGTCTCGTCGCGCACCACGGTCTCCAGCACGGCCCGCACCGTCGGCTCGGTCGCCTCCGCGAGGGCACGGGCCGCCAGGAACGCCGCGAGGGTCTCCCCGATTGCTCCGTCGCGGGCGGTCCAGGCGGCGAGCTCCGCGAGGGACCGGGCGACCACCGCGTGGGGGCCGATGCCGAGCCGGCCGGGTCCGAGGGGTTCGCCGAGGTAGGCGCTGGCGAGCGTGAACGCGTCGATCGCGTGGCGGACCTCCTGAGCCCCGGCCCGCTGAGCGCGCGAGAGGAGCTCCAACGGCGCGCCGTGGGCGAGGAGATCCAACGCGAAGCGGTGAAAACCCGCCACGGACGAGTGTTCAGCGCGCGCCATGTCCCGCCAGAACGCCCCGACGGTGGCCCGCTGCTCGGAAGTGAGCTCCACCGGCGGCCGGGACGGCTCCGCCCAGCCCTCCGCCGGAACCGCGTCGGCTTCGACGGGGGCGCCGCGCTCGTCGAGGTACGGACGGCCGTACCCGCAGCACGTGAAGCAGGTGTAGCGGTAGGTGCAATCCGAGCCTTCCTGCTCGAGAAACGTGATGTCCATCATTTCGCAGTACGGCGCGTCACCCTGGTTCAGCAGCTCGGCGGACGCGTTGGGGTCCGTCGGGCAATCCGTCGGGGACGTGCCGCTGTCGGCGGTGTCCGCCAGAACGTCGAGCGAGACGGTGGCGGTGTACTCCGGCTCGTCACAGGTGCCCCACCCGCAGGAGAAGTGGGCAGAACCCAGGCCGAGCACAAGAAGCAGGCGGAGGCGAAGGACATCGGTCGGATCGGGCGGGTGGTTCATGGCGCCTCCGCAGCCGAGTGTACCAGCTCCAGCACGAGCTGCGCCGCACGAGAAGGCCCGTCGAGGGAGGCGAAGGCCCGTCGGAGCGCGGCGCGAGGGCCGGGGTCCGAGCCCTGCGCTCGGGCGAGCGCGGCGGCGAGGCTGGGGGTGTCGGGGGTGGAGCGCACCCCGACCCCGGCCCGCTCCACGAGATCGGCCACGTCGGGTTGTTCACCGCCGGCGGGGACCACGACGAGCGGGACACCGCGCTCCAGCGCGGCCAGGACCACCGAGGACGTACCGCTGCAGATGCACGCCGCGGCATGGTCGAGCACCGCCCCGTGCGGGACCACCGGCCCGGCCAGGGCTCCCGCGGGGAGGCGCTCGGGGTGGTCCATGCGGCTCGTGGAGGTGGCGACCCGGACTCCGGGCGGGAGCGCGGGCGCCAACGCGCGCCAGAAGCCGGGCGCCCCGAACGTGCGGGCCTGGTGAACGTACAGGATGGGCCCCGAGGAAGCGGCGATCCAGTCCCGGACGACCGGGGGCGCAGGCGGTTCCCAGCCCAGCGCACCCACGAACCGGGCGGAGGGACCGGGAGCCGGGGGAACGAACAGCTCGGGCACACCACGGCGCAGGAGCCGGTCCCCGGCGAGGCGTTCGATCGGAGCCGGCGGGAGGTAGACCGCTGCCCGCGCGGCGCTCCAGGCGGCGGCGATCTCCTGCCGATTGGCTCCCTGAGGGGGAGGGAATTCGGAGAGGAGACCGATGACGGCACACGGCACACCGGCCAGTTCGGCCGCGATGAGCCCTCCGAGCGTGAGGCTGGTCACGACGAACAGGTCGGCGCCCGCACCCCGCAACGCACCGGACTGCGCCGCGACGACGCTCGGAAGGAACCATCGCGACGTGTCGAACGCCCCCGCCGGGGCTGGGAGGCACGAGAGGCCCTGCGCTCCGAGAATGGCCGCAGCCCAGGGCTCAGTCGCGACCGTCACTCGGTGCCCGCGGTCGCGCAGCGCCCGGGCGACGGCGATCGCAGGGAAGACGAAGCCGGGGGAGCCGAGCGCGGCGACGACGATGCGGAGGCCGGGCACCCTTCTCCGGTATCGACCCGTCGCGGGCTGGGCACGCTGGTTCAGGGGGTGGAGGTCGGGCACCGGCGTGCCGGGCTGGACGCGTCGGTGGTCGAGGAGCCGCTGGGGGGAGAATGGCGTTGCCGTAGCTCCGCGCGAGGCGGACCGGAGCGCCGGGGCGGCACGTCGGCGCCCCCACGGTCGCGGTGCCCGGGCCGCCCCGGGTCGTGGCGCGCGCGGCGCCACGACCGAGCGCGGAGCGCGAGCGCGCAGGGAGGCCGACGGCGACCGCAGGGAGCCGGCGCGCCCGTCTTCCCTCGGGAACCGGGAACCGTGGACGGG
>CAIXRH010000168.1 GCA_903921785.1 uncultured Pseudomonadota bacterium | reverse complement strand
GCGAGCGCGTTGGCGTGCGCGGCGTCGATCGCCGGGAGCTTCGCCACGTCCGCCGCGGCGACGACGGTTGCCTCTTCGAGGATGGCCGGGAAGAAGTAGCCGAAGCCGAGGTCACGGTCGATGACCAGGGGCGCCTGGGCCACGACCACGTCGCCGAGGGCGAAGTCGGCCTGGGTGGTCACCGCCAGGTCGTCCGCCTCGGCGGCGCCGGTGCCGTCGTGGAGGTGGTACCAGTTCTTCCCGAAGATGCCCTTGTTCGCCTTCACCACGCGCCCGGCCACGCGCACCGGGTGCCCGGCCAGTCCGGCGCGGTCCGCGAAGATCGCGGCGATCCGCGTGCCGCCCGCCACCTCGTCCACCCCGAGCGAGGCGGTGAGCTCCTCCGGCGACGCCTTGCGCGCCTCCTCCACCACGGTGAGGTCGGCGAAGGTGCGCCCGAGCGCGGCGCTGGCCACGCCGTGCTGGAGCGGGCCGCGGCCGAGCAGGAGCGCGTCGCCCACGGCGAGCTCCTGGTCTGGGATGGACGCCCAGAAGTCGAACGTGGCCTCGGTGAGGTGCACGTAGGCGCGCCCGTCGCCGTGGAGCACCTCGCCGACCACGGCGGGCGCCACGTTGGCCGGGGTGAACGCGGCGGGGGCCGGAGCGGACGAGCAGGCGAAGAGCCAGGCGAGGAGCATGCGACCCCTACGACCGACGAACAGCGGCGGATCGGCCGCCTCGCCCGCCCCGCCAGGCTCGTCGGAACCGCTCCTCGACCGCCGACGCCGCGCGACCGGCAAGGCCGCCCCCGATCACCACTCCTTCACCCGCTTCCTCATACGGTTTGACCCTGACTTCCGCTCGCCCGGCGAGGACGCGGCGCCCGGGGGGCGGGATTCCCGTCGTCGCGAGCCGCGCCGTTGTGGCCGCGGAAACAGTGAGCGTCGGCGCTGGGTCCTGCCGCCACCATCGACGGGCGGTCGCTCCGCTCCGCCCGCCGCTGGCGACGTCACCCGCCCCGTCATCTCACCCTGAACCGTCGGCGAACAAGGACAAGGTTTTCACGCGACGCCGGGAAGCCCGCCGGGGCTTGCTGCACGGGCTCGCTCCGCGTCGCCGCGTCGAGCGAACGATCTTCATCAGGGTCAGACCGTATCAGCCGCGACGGGGAGCCGGCGGCTCGGCGAAGAGCGACTCGCGCTCGGCGGGCGTGAGCTCGCGCCACTTGCCCGCGGGGAGGTCCGCGGGGAGGCGGAACGCGCCGATGGCCGAGCGGTGGAGCCACGCCACGCGGTTGCCCGCCGCGGCGATCATCCGCTTCACCTGATGGTACTTGCCCTCGGTGAGCACCAACTGAAGCCGGTTGGGCGCCACCTGGACCACCGAGTGCGCCACCGTGGGCTCGTCTTCGTCGCGGAGCTGAACGCCGCTGCGCAGACGGTGCACCAGGTCGCCGTCGTCGGGGTGCACCAGGGTGACCTCGTAGGTCTTGGCGACCTCCCGCTTCGGCGACGTGAGCGCGTGAACGAACATGCCGTCGTCGGAGAGGACGAGGATGCCGGAGGTGTCGGTGTCGAGCCGGCCGGCCGCCTGCACGCCGCGCTCGTTGTAGGGGCCGGGGAGGAGCGCGTGCACCGAGAGGTGATGCTGAGGTTTGCGGCTCACCTCCACCTCGACGGGCTTGTGGAGCACCAGGTAGACCTGGGCGCGGGCGACCCACGGCTCGCCGTCCACCGAGAAGTTCAGGCCCTCGGTGAGGAAGGTGGCGTCGGGGTCGTCGATGACCACGCCATCGACGGCGACGCGGCCCTGGTGCACGAGCACGCGGCAGGCGCGGCGGGTGCCAAAACCCTGGTGTTGGAGGATCGAGTCGAGGGAGACGGGGCGTTCGGGCTTGGACATCAGGGGCAGGAATCGTTGGGGAGGCCTGGGGTGCCAGGCTCTCCGCCGGTGGTGACCACGCTCACCTGGTCGCACCAGTGGAGCGGATCGTCGTTGGCCGCGCCGTCCTGGTACTTGGGATCGACGCCGAGGGCGACGGCGAGGCTGTACCAGGTCTCGTCGTAGTGGAGCCAGTCGATCTCGGTGCCGTCGGGGCGGGCGAGCACCAGCTCGTCCGGACCATTGGCGAGCGCGAGGCCGTTGCCGGTGCTGTCGCGGAGGAAGACGGCGTCGCAGGGGACGCCGCCGTTGACCAGGGCGTCCACGTTCGCGCAGAGGACCACGTAGTCGTGGGCGGGCACGACGATGGAGCCGGCGAGGGTGTAGGCGTCGACGTCGTCGTCGCGGAAGGTGTAGCCGCCGATGTCGAGGTCGTAGCCGCTGGTGTTGTACAGCTCCACCCACTCCCCGACCGTGTCGTCGACCACCTGCGGATCGACCATCATCTCGGAGAAGACCACGTCCCCCGGCTCGGCGATGGGTGGCTCGTCGGCGACGAGCACGGTGACCGTGTCGGTGCCGACCTCCCCGTCGCTGTCGGTGACGCTCAGGGTGACGACGTGCTCGCCGAGCGCGAGCGAGGAGACGACGACGGACTGCCCGCCGGCGCTGATCGCCCCGGGGAGCTCCGCGCCATCCGCCGACCAGGCGAAGACGAGGTCCTCGGCGGCGGTGACGGAGTCGCTGGCGTTGCCCTGGAAGGTGATGGAGTCGGTGGAGTGCCAGGCGGAGCCCTCCTCCGGGGCGGTGATCGCCACCACCGGGGCCTCGCGGGGCCCGAGGAGGGAGAAGGTGACGGAGGCGGTGGCCTCGTCGCCGTCTTCGTCGACCGCGGTGAGCGCGAGCTCGTGGGGCCCGACGTCCTCGATCGTCAGCGGCATCTCCCAGGAGACGGCGCCGTCCTCGTCGGCGCTGCCGGCGGCGGTCGTGCCGTCGAGGTCCCAGGTGAGCTCGAGCACCTCGGGGGGCGTGAAGCTGTCGGCGACGACGGCCTCGGCGAGGAAGGGCTCCTCACCCACCCGCAGCACCTGCCCGAGGGCCGGCGCGGCGAGCGTGACGTCGGGGCGCTCGTGCACCCGCGCGAGGTCGGAGTCGTTCTCACAAGCGAGCTGGGTGAGGAAGAGCAGCACGGCCCGGTGGTAGCACGGCCGGGGCGGATCCGCGCGTGACGAGTTCGAGCCGCGCTACTTCACCCAGCGCGCCACGTACAGGTCCGTGTCGTTCTTCCCCTGCTCGGTCGCCCGGTTGCTGGAGAAGGCGATCCACTTGCCGTCGGGGGAGAACATCGGGAAGCCGTCGAAGCCGGCGGTGGTGGTGATGCGCTCGGACTTGCCGTCCCAGCTCGCGTACCAGATGTCGAACTCGCGCGGGTTGCCGCCGACGTTCGTCGAGTAGAGCACGCCCTTGCCGTCGGGGGTGGGGTAGGGCGCGAAGCTCGCCGAGGCGTTGGTCGTGACCTGCTTCACGTTCTTGCCGTTGGCGTCCATCACGTAGATCTCGAGCTTGGACGGACGGACGAGGCCCTCCGCGAGGAGCGCCTTGTAGTCGTCGAGGTCCTTGCCCTCGGGGCGCGACGCCCGCCAGATGATCTTCTTGCAGTCGGGCGAGAAGAACGCGCCGCCGTCGTAGCCCGGCGTGTTGGTCATCTGGGTGACGTTGCTGCCGTCGTTGTTGGAGACGTACAGGTCGATGTCGCCATTGCGGGTGCTGGTGAAGAGGATGCGCCCGTCCTTGAAACACTCGGTGGCCTCGGCGTCGTAGCCGGGGGAGCTGAGGATGGTCGTGCGGTTGCCCTTCAGGTCGTCGCGGACGATGTCGTAGGCGTTGTAGAGCGCCCACACGTAGCCCTTGCTCTGGTCGGGCTTCTCCTGGCAGGAGGGGCCGGCCGCCTCGGTGGTGGCGTAGATCATCGAGCCGCCCTTCGGGTAGTCGAGGTACCCGCAGGTGGTGCGCCCCTTGCCGCTGGAGGCGAGGGTGAAGTCGCCGGTGTCGAGGCTGAGGATGTACTCGGCGTCGCAGCCGCCGCCCACGGGCGTACGCTGCAGGCTGAGCGAACGACCGTCCGGACCCCAGTACGCCTCCGCCGTCTCCCCGCCGAAGGTGAGCCGGCGCAGGTCGGCGAAGTGTTTTTCGTCCTTGCCGATGAGCTCGGGGACCGCCTTGCCCGCGCGCGGGGCCCACTCGACCTTCTTGCCGGTCGGCGCGGGATCGGCGCCCACGGAGAAGCTCGCGTGGGGCACGTCGGGCGCCTTGGGCGCGGCCGCCTCGGGGCTGCGGGTGGCGAGGGTGGCCTTGAGGTTCACCGTCTGGTCGCCGCGCTTGACGATGACCTCCACGGTCTCGCCCGGCTTGTGCTCGCGGAGCACGAAGGTCATGTCGTAGAGGTTCTCGACCTTCATCCCGGCCATGCCGACGATGATGTCGCCCTTCTTCAGGCCGGCCTTCTCCGCCGGGCTCCCCGGGCGGGTGTCGGAGAGCTTCACGCCGCCGGTGGCCGCCTCCATCGCCGTGTAGTCCGGGACGGAGCCGAAGTAGGCGCCGTAGCCGCGGCTGTCCCCCGCGAGGGGGGCGCTGGCGCTGGTGCGGGCGTAGACGAGGCGTGGGCCGTGGGCGGCGCCGTCCACCAGGGCGCCGGTGAGGGCGACGATCTCCCCTCCCCCCGCGTTGTCGATGAGCGCCACGTCGTCCTCGGGGGTGTGGTACTCCGGGTGGGCGCCGGTGAAGAGGTGCGCCACCGGGACGCCCTCGGCGTAGAAGCTGGAGTGGTCGCTCGGGCCGTAGCCGTCGCCGCCGGGGTGCAGCTCGAGCTTCGGCGCGGCGGCCTTCGCGGCGTCGAGGAGGGCGCCCCAGCCGGGGGAGCTGTCGGTGCCGAGGACGGAGAGCTTCTGGTCACGGAGGCGCCCGACCATGTCGAGGTTGACCATCGCGGCGATGTCCGCCACGGCACCGACGGCGGGGTGCTGCACGTACCAGGCGCTGCCGCCGAGGCCGATCTCCTCCGCGGAGAAGGCCACGAAGACCACGGTGCGGCGGTCGGCCTTGTCGGCGGACTTCGCCTGGAGGTCCCGGGCGGCGCAGAGCGCCCCGGCCACGCCGGAGGCGTTGTCGTCGGCGCCGTTGTGGATCGCGTCCACGTCGGGGCGGAAGCTGCCCTGGCCGCCGTGGCCCAGGTGGTCGTAGTGGGCGCCGACCACCACGATCTCCTTCGCGAGCGCGCCCTTGCCGGGGATCACGCCGATGACGTTCTGGGTCTTCGCGACGACGGGCTGCACGTCGGTCTGCCCGGCGACGTTCACCCCGGGGAGCGCCTTGGACGCCGGCTTGTAGCTGCCGTCGATGGCCTTCTGCGCGTCAACCAGGGTGGTGCCGCCGGCCTTGAGCCACGCGTCCGCCTGGGCGCGGGTGACCTGGAGGACGGGGATCCCCGCGTCCGACAGCGGGCCCATCGTCTTGAGCGGCGGGAGCTTGTCGGGCTCGTCGGCGGAGGTGGCGGGGCTCACCACCACGAGCGCGGCGGCGCCGGCCTCGCGGGCGACGATCGCCTTGGTGCGGAGGTCGGAGTAGCGGGAGGCCTTCTTGCCGTCGAACGGCGACTTCTCGTCGTTCTCGCCCGGCTCGTAGCGCATCGCGAGCACCACCTTGCCCTTCACGTCGATCCCGGCGTAGTCGTCGTAGCCGAGGTCCTTGGCGCGGATGCCGTAGCCGGCGAAGACCACGTCGCCTGCGAAGGTGGCGGACTTGGAGAAGCCGAGCGGGGTGAATTCCGTGCCGAGGACGGCGCTGCCGAGCTTGTTGTTCGCGCCGAGGCTCACGCCCTTGCGCGCTTCGAACGGCTGCATGCGCCCGGACTTCGGGGCGGCGATGCCGGCGCCGTCGAGCCACTCGGCGATGGCGGCGGCCGCCGCGTCGTTGCCGGCGGTGCCGGTGCCGCGGCCGTCCATCTTGTCGTCGGCCAGCGCTGCGTCGACCTCGGCGAAGCAGGCGGTGGCCTCGGCCGGCAGCGGCTTGCCGGCGGGCTTCTTCGCGTCGGCGGTCGGGGTGGTCGGGAGGGCGCAGGCGGCGGCGAGCAGGAGGAGGGAGCGCATGGCGCGCGTCTATCGCGGTGGCCGGAGGGGAAGCGTCATCGGGGCGTCGATGGGGCGTGGGGGGCGATCAGTGGCCCTGCGGCGCGTGCTCGGTCTTGCCGGAGGCGGGCGGGCGCGCGGCGGACGAGGTGCTTTTGCCCGCCGGAGGGCTCGACTTCGCCGAGCCGCCGGACGAGGGACCGGAACGGGGCGCACCGCTCGCGGCGGCCTGCGGCGGCTCCGACGGGAGGAAGTCGACCTCCCCGCTGTCAAGGTCGTAGTAGGCGCCCACGAGGGTGAGCGCCCCTTCTTCCTCCAACGTGCGGAGGATCGTGCTTTTGCGCAGCGCCGCGAGCTGCCCCTGGACGTTGTCGTGGACGGCGGCGTCGAGGTCCGGGGCGCCCTGGATCGACGGGCGGATGAGGCCGAGGAGGGCGTCAAGGTTCGGCCCGAGGGACTCGCTGCCCATCGCGGCCGTGACGGCGCCGCACCGTTCATGCCCGAGCACCACGATGAGCGGCGTGTGGAGGTGCTCGGCGGCGTACTCCACCGAGCCCACGGTGACGGGATCGGCCACGTTGCCCGCCACGCGGACGGTGAACAGCTCGCCGAGCCCGGCCGAGAACAGGTGCTCCGGGGGCACGCGGGAGTCGGCGCAGGAGAGGACGGTGCAGAACGGGTGCTGGGCCGTCGCCACGGCCGCGCGGTCGTCCGGGCCGATGGGCCGCACGGGGCCTCCCCCGCGCACGAACCACGCATTGCCGCCCATCAACCACCGCAAGGCCTCGTTGGCGCTCCGCGGGGCGGACGCGTTCGCGGCGGTCGCGGGCGGCGGCCTCGGGGGCGGCGGGTCGGAGGGGTCGGGCGGGTACGCGGCGAGCGCCGTGGAGGCGACGACGGCGAAGAGTCCGAGCGTGGTGAGGGCGGGCCAGCTTGAGCGCATGCGGAGACGTCGGTCCCGAAGGCGCGGGCCTGAGCCGAAGTGACGGCATGGAGAGGCGAAGGAGGCGCTTGGGGAGGGGCTGGGGGCGCTACGTCGGCTTGCTGCCCGGTCGGCGTCGGTGGTCGAGGAGCCGCGGGGGGGAGAATGGGGGGGTGGGGCGGGGGTGAGGCTGCGCGAGTAGGGGTCGCGAAGCCGGCCTTCGTGGAGCGCAAGGCGCTCGAGGATGAGGCGAGCGGCGTCGCGGGGCGCGCCACCGTCGAGGGGCGGGCGGCATCGGGGGACGGTGAGCGGGGGGCTCCCCGCGGCAGTGGCCGGCGGCGACGTCGCGGAGGCCAAGGTACGCGGGGGGTGACGGGGTCAGAGGGGGCGTTCCTTGGGGTCGGGACGCGCGGAGGCCAAGGAACCCGGGGGGTGACGGGGTCACAGGGGGCGTTCCTTGGGGTCGGGACGCGCGGAGGCCAAGGTACGCGGGGGGTGGGTGTGTCACCCGGGCGGTTCCTTGGGGTGGACACAGCGGATCGCCCGCGGCCACTCCCGCCCGCCGTGCCCTTCGCACGACGACGGCTCCTCGACCGCCGAAGGGTCCGGGGGGCAAGCCGGTGGGGCGCCACCAGCCGCTCGACACGGTCGTCGGCGTCGACCTACCGGGCGCGGCCCGGCGCGACGGAGCGGGTCACGACGGTCGTGGCGGGAACTCCGCACCCGAGGCCGACGGGGAGGTTACCCGCCTCCCGGGAGGGACCATCGCCAAACCCCACGCGCATCGTCCCGAAGTCAACCGGCGACCGCGCCGGTGGGTTTGGGTGGTCGGTGCCGTCGTGCTCCTGCTCGGGGTGGCGATGTTCCGTCCGCGGGGCGGGCCGGTCGCGGAGCGCGCCGCCGCCGCCGTCCCTGCGGTCGCCCCGGCCGCCGATCCACCGATCGTCACGCCTGCAGCCATCGCCGTACCCGATCCCGTAGCCGACGCCCCGGGCCCCGGTGCCGGCCTCGACGACGTCGCCTTCCCCGACGCCGTGCTCCCGGACTCGCAGCGGGCGGTTCGCTGCTCGGTGCCGGGGCAGACCGGCGCCAGCGCGCAGGGCTTCCTGATCCCCACCGAGGGCTCGCCGACGCCGGCCGAGCTCCGCGACGGCCTCCTCGTCCTCGTGGTGACGCTGTCCGCGGGGCGCGGCACCGTCGAGCTCCCCGGGGTGCTCAGCGCGGACGTCGAGTGGCCAGACGCCGAAGCGGAGAGCGCCGGCAGGTGCAACGTTCACGACGTCCGGGCGCACACGGCGGGGGTCTACGGGAAGGTCCGCGGGGCGCCGCTCCAGGGCGCGACGGTCCACGGCTGCGACACGTCGGCGGGGATCGTGGACGGGGAGTTCTTCCTCCCGGCGATCCCCGGGGTCCCGTGCACCCTCACGGTCTACGTGCGCGACCACGGCCGGTCGGCGCAGGGTCCCGCGGTGTTCGTCACCCCGACGGAGGGCCAGGACGTCGAGGTCGTGCTGGAGTACCCGGCGGTCGGGGACCTCCAGCCGCTGGACGAGAAGGAGCTGCAGTTCATGCGGTCGCTCATCGCCGACCTGCGCGAGTCCTGTGACCCCCCGACCTGCGACGAGCTGATCGCGCAGCTCGTCGCGGAGAGCGGGGAGGCGGAGGCGGGGCGGTGAACGGAGACCGGGGCACGCTCAGCGGTCCTTCGGCGGTCGGCACCGTTGCCAGCCGGGGCGTTGTCCCCGGCGGCGTACGCAGGTAGGTTCCGCCCATGGACTCGCCCCGCCGTCGACGCCCGACCCTCGCGGCCAGCTGGATGATCGTCGGGTGGCGGCGACCGTCGCCTGCGATCCGATCGACGCCCCCGAGGCCTGCGTCCAGGCGTCCATCGCCACCGAGGAGACCCCCGACGGCACCAACGGGGACGGGCACCTCCTCGACGTCTGGGTGTACGCCAACGACATGCGGCCCCTCACCCGGGTCCTCAACCCCGGCGACTGGGCCTACCACGAGTGGTACACCTATGACGACGACCTGAACCTCGTGCACCTCGACACCGGCCGCGGGGACGTGCCCGACGACTCGGGCGGCACCACCTGGACCTGGGATGACCAGAGCCACATGCTCACGAAGGCCATCGAGGACTCCAGCGGACGCGTAGAAGAGTCACATGCCTACGCCTGGGACGGCGACCTCCTCATCCGGGACGTCGCGGAGAACTTCGGGCATCCCTGGTACACGGGCACGTACACGTACGATGACGCCGGCGAGCTCCTCGAGCGGCGTGTGGAGAGCGCCAACGACCCCACCGCCGTGGAGACCTGGACGTCCACCTGGGACGGCGCCGGCCACCGGCTCACGGAGACGTACGACATCCACGTGCAGAACGGTGGCCCGGAGGTGGTGACCACGTTCGGCTACGACGACGCGTCGCATGTGGTCACGGAGGCGATCGATGTCGGCTACGCCGACGGCGTCGATGGCGTGGCGGACGAGTGGCGCCGCTACACGTGGGAGGGCGACGCCCTCGTGCTCTACGAGGACGAGGTCCCCGAGGGGACGATCGCCAGCCGCATCGTGACCACCTACGGGGACGACGGTCGCATCGCCAGCGAAGCCGAGGTCGACGCCTCCGGATCGTTCCGCAACGCCGCCTTCACGTGGACGACCGCCGCCTGCCCGTGAGGGGCGTGGCCGCTCCTTGAAGCAGGCCTCCACCCGCCCCGGATCGTCCGGGAGCAGCAAGGTGAGCCGCGGGTGGGTGAGGTTGTGGGCGCGGCGGGCGGCGTCTATGGCCAAGGTGCGGGTGGTGCGGGCGAGGAGCTCGGTCACCCGGGCGTCTTCGCGGCGGGCGAGGCGGGCGTCGAGGGCGTCGAGGACGGGCTGGATCGTCGCCGCGTGGGCCGCGAGGGCGCGGAGCGCGGGGTCCTCCCGGAGCACGTCGAGCGTCGCGCGGACGTGGCGGAGCGCCCCGGCGTCGCGGCGTCCGGCGCGGATGCGGCTCGGGGCCACGGGGAAGAGGCGGCGGTGGCGGGGATCGCGACGGTCGCCGTCGACGAGCACCAGGGCGTGGCGGGCGAGGGCGGCCACGGCGGCGTCCAGCCGCTCGGCGAGCCAGGCGACCTCGGCGGTCAGCTCCACGCCGCGCTCACGGGCGGCGAGCCAGTCGGCCTCGGCGGCGCTCAGCGCGTCTCGGGCGGCGTCGACCGCGGGCGCGAGCGGGGCGGTGTCGGGCGCGGCGTGCAGCCGCAGGGAGAGGTGCCGCAGGGCGGCGAGGACCGTCGGCGTGCCGTGGCGTTCACTCAGGGATTGCAGGACCCACCTCCGTGGTGCTGCTTCACATCGACGGACAGCGCCGCGACTTACAGCCGGGGCCCGCCCGGGTCCGGGCCGAAGGGGTGCGCGACCGGCAGGGTGTCTGCCCGGGTCCGGGCCGAGGGGGCGCGCGAGGTGCGGGGTGGTTGCCCGGACGCGGGCGGAGGGGGGGCGCGACGTGCGGGGCGGTTGCCCGGACGCGGGCCGGCGGGGGGCGCGACGTGCGGGGTGGTTGCCCGGGCGCGGGCCGAGGGGGGGCGCAACCGGTACGGGCGAGGCAAGGGCGCGGGCGTTCCTTGGGGCGGGCGGCGGCAGAGGCCAAGGAACCCGGGGGGTGACGGGGTCTGAGCACTGATCGCTTCTCAGATCATGCTGGTTGAAGCTTTAGAAGTCTGGTGACGACCGGGACGAGTGGCGCTACGCGGTCCCAACCGCGGGCGAGCACGATCACGCCGGCGTGGG
>CAIXRH010000167.1 GCA_903921785.1 uncultured Pseudomonadota bacterium | reverse complement strand
GCCGACGAGCGCGCGCCCCGCCGCCGCGCCCGCCCCGCCCCGTCCGCCCACCCCGCCGATCGACGTCGGGCGGCTCGTCGAGCGCGCCGCCGTCTGGGGCTTCGGCGGCCTCGCGGCGCTGCTTTTGTTCATCGGGGCGGTGTTCGCGTTGCGGGAGGTCATCAGCCACGGCTGGCTCGGCCCCGCGCCGCGCTTCTTCGGGGGCATCGCCCTCGGCGCCGGCGCCTGGCTGGTCGCCGAGCTCCTCCGCTGGCGCCGCTACGACGCCCCGGGGAAGGCGCTCGCCGGCGCCGGCTCGGGTATCCTCTACGCCACCCTGTGGGCGGGCAACGCGAGGTGGGGCCTCCTCGGGCAGGGCTCCACCTTCGCGTCGATGATCGCGGTCACCGTGGTGGGGATGCTCCTCGCCGAGCGGCGGAACAGCCGCTTCGCGGCCTGGTTGGCGCTCCTCGGCGGCTACGCCACGCCGATCCTGCTGAGCACCGGGGAGAACCGCCCCGTCGCCTTCTTCGGCTACCTCGCGCTCACCAACGCCGGCATCCTCTACGCCGCCCACCGCCGCCGTTGGCCCGACGTGGTGGCGGGCGCCGGCCTCGGCACCCTCGTGCTCTACGTAGGGTGGGCCGCCCAGTGGCGCGCCCCCGACCAGGTGCCGGTCGGGCTCGCCGCGGCTGCGGTCCACGCCACGCTCCTGCTCTTCGCGGCGAAGCGCCGCGGTGAAGGGCTGGCCACGAAGCTGGCCTCCGGCGCCGCCGTCGCCTCCGCCCTCCTCCTCTGGCTCGTCGCCACCGCCGTCCTCGGCACCCCCGCCGACCCCCAGCGACTGGACCCGATGTCCAGCCTCCCCCTCGCCTGGGACCAGGGCTCGGCGCCATGGTTCGTCGCGGCCTGGATGGCGATCGGCGCGTTGGGCCTGCCGCTCGCGCTCCGCGGGTCGCGCCTCGGCCGCGTGCTCGCCGGCTCCGTCGTGGCGCTCGGCCTCGCCATCGTCGCGGTCGCCTGGGTGGCCGCCGGCACGCCCCGTTGGGAGGTGGTCGCCGGGCTCGTGCCCGCCGTGGCGTTGTGCGCTGCGCTGGCCGGCGGGATGGAAGCCGCCGTGCCGGTCTTCGCGTTGGGCGGGCTCGCGGCGGGCGGGATGGCGCTGGCCGTGCCCGTCCCTGCGGCCTCGTTGCCGTGGCTCGGCGTAGGCCTCGCCTTCGCGGCGGTCCTCGCCTGGGCGCGCAGCGGCAGCCGCTGGCCGCTGGTCGCCGCCGCGGCGGTAGTTGGCCTCCCGGTGTCCGTCGGCGTGGCCGACCGGCTCCTCGAAGGCGAAGCGCTCGCGGTCACCGCGGCCGTGATCCCGGCGTACCTGTTGCTCGCGGTGACCCCGACGTTGTGGCCGAAGAAGGGCGATCTCGCGGGCGCTCTCTCGGCGTTCCTCGCGCCGCTCGCGCTCTCGGTCGGGCTCTGGTCGCTGTGGCGCCACGCCCTCGGCACCGAGATCGACGGCGCCCTGCCGCTGCTGCTGGCGGCCAACCTCGTCGTCGCCGCGCTGGTGCAGGTGCGCGTGGCCCGCGCAGCCCCCACCTCGTTGCCGGTGGTCGTGCTGGTCCTCGGCGCGCTCACGGGGATCGCCGCGGCGGTGCCCTTGCAGCTCAGCAACGGCTGGATCACGGTCGGCTGGGCGGTCTTGGTGATGCTCCTCGGCCTTACCAACCGCCGCCTGCCTCATCCGCTCTTCGTGGCCTTCGCCACGGTCCTCGCCCTCGCGGTGGGCGGGCGCCTGCTGCTGAACCCCTACGCGCTGGAGTACGGCCGCGGAGACGGGCTCTACGTCCTGAACTGGACGCTCTACACCTGGGGTCTCCCCACGGTGTGCCTGCTGGTGGCCGCCGCCGCCTTCCCCCAGAAGTGGCTCGCCCGCGGCCTCCGCACCCTGGCGATCCTCACCGGCTTCGCCCTGCTGAACTTCGAGATCGCCCACGCCTTCGCGGTGGATGGCGAGCTCTCCTTCCACAGCGAGCGGCTCGCGCAGGAGATGGTGCGGTCGGTGAGCTGGGGTGGGTACGGGCTGTTCCTGGTGCTGCTCGGCATCGTGCGCAAGAGCCGCGCCGTGCGCATGGGCGGCCTCGGCTTCATGCTGCTGGCGGCAGGAAAGGTTCTTCTGGTCGACCTGTGGATCCTCGAAGGGTTCCTCCGCGTCGGCGCCCTGTTCGGGCTGGCCATCGTCGGCCTCGCCACCGCCATGGCCTTCGCGTTCGTCGAACGCTCCGTGTCCCGCCGCGAGGCCCCCCCGTCCCCTTCGGAGCCCACCCCATGATCGGCCTGCTCCTCCCCCTCGCCCTCGCCGCCGAACCGCAGATCGACGCGCCGGACGTGCTGCCGATCGATCTTCCGCCGACCGGGGTCTTCCGCGTTCCCCTCCCTCCGGAGGTGCCGGGCCTCGGCTTCGGCTCCGAGGTCGTGACCAACGACAACTTCGGGGGCTACGCGTACGATTCGGGTGATCGTGTCGCCCTCCGGGACGCCTCCGCGCAGCCGGTGCCCTTCGTGGTGCTCACCACCGATACCAACCCGGCCTCCACCGCCGACCTCGACCTCTTCCCGGTCGACACCCACGTCTGGCGCGTCGGCCCCACCGACAACGTGGTGGAGACCCTCCGCCTCGACTTCCTCGACGACCTGTCCCACCCGCTCGACGTCATGGTCGACGGCGTCGGAACCACGCGTTTCGCCACCGGCACGGTCAACGGGGAGACCGTCACGCAGAACACCGTGGCCGTCCCGCGCGGGCACGGCCCCTGGTTCGTCCGGGCGGACGCGCACCTCACCGGCGCGGTCGGCGAATACCACGCCGAGACCTCCATCCCGCCGCTGTGCGAGACCGTCCAGGCCGCCGCGCCCACGCTCGTGGAGGAGGGACGCGCCCGCTACGTGATCGACCTGCCCGGCACCCGTTGGGTCAGCTCGGTGAAGGTGCTCTCCTCCGAGGTGCTCTACAGCCGCACGGCCTGGGTGCGCGCCGGCGGGAGCACCCCCGACTACAACGACCACACCGCCCAGCTCCGCAAGGTGGCCATCGAGGGCGCCACCATCGACCAGTCCCGGGTCGACGGGCTGAACCTCCACACCGACCAGCTCTCGCTCGACATCGCGGACGACCACGGTCGGGTCCTCCCCGTGGAGGCCTTCGAGGTGTGCAGTGTGCAGGCCGCGCTCCTCGTCCGCGACGCCGGGCAGGGCCCGCTCTCGCTCTACGTCGGCGGCACGGCCGACGCCCCGTCAAGCGATCTGAGCACCGCAGAGGCCGAGCTGCTCCGCCAGGCGCAGGACCTTCCCGCGGGCGCGCTCGGCCCCAACCCCGGCTATGTTCCTCGTGAAGAGCGCGAGGGGGTCGATGCAGCGGGCGCGCCGATCGCGGTCGTACGCTGGCAGTGGTCCCGCGCGATCCAGGGCTCCGGGTGGGCGCGGATCCCCCTCGACAAGGCGGTGCTCGCCCACGCGTCGAGCACCTACGCCGACCTCCGGGTGATCGACGCCGAGGGCAGGCAGATTCCCTACGTGCTCCGCCGGACCGGCGCCGAGCGCGAGTGGGAGACCGGCGCGCTGAAACGTACCGAGGAGGGTAGCGTTTCACTCCTGCGCATTCCCCTCGGCGACGACGACGCGCCCGTGGCCACCGTCACCCTGTTCACTGACCGCAGCACCTTCCACCGCCGCGTGGTGATCCTCCGCGACCGCGGCACCGTGACCGAGGAGCTCCGCGCGCTCGAATGGGAAGGTTCCCACACCGGCACGCTGTCGATGGCGGTGAACGACACCGTCGGTCGGGAGCTGCTCCTCCGCATCGAGAACGGCGACAACCCGCCGCTCGAGGTCTCCGCGGTGCGGGTCACGTACCCGGAGGTGGAGCTGCGCGCGCACGTGCCCGAGGGTGCGAAGCTGCTCTACGGAGCGCGCACCGCGAGCCCGCCCACGTACGATCTCGGCCTGCTCCAGGCGTCGCTCGAGCGCCGGAAGCTCCCCGAGGCGGCGCTCGGCCCGGAGGAGACCACGCAGGCCCCGGAGCTCGGCGCCTTCGAGAAGGTGGCGGTCTTCGGCGCGATCGCCACGCTCGCCGCGGCGCTCTTCGTGATGCTGGCGCGCCTGGTCTTCGCCACGCGCGTGCCGGACGAGCCGGAGCCGGCGCCAGCGGGGGCGCCCGTGTCCGCGGCCGGTGGTGCGAAGGCTGGCGGCGCCGCCTCGACCGGCGAGCCCGCGACGGTCGCTGCGGCGACACCTGCGAACGAAGCAGCGGCCGCGAAGGCAGCGGAGAAGCCCGAGGGCGACGGCGGCAGCGGCGCCTGAAGGGCAGCGAAGCCCGTCGCGCCCTTCTCGCCGCGGCGGCTCCTCGACGGTGGCGCCGACCGGCGGGCAACGCGGGCCTCGACCCCCCGCCCCTGGGCACCCGCCTCGTTCAGACGACCACGCTCTCCTGGTACACCCCGAAGACGCCGCGGAGGGTGTCCGCGATCTCCCCAAGCGTCGCCTTCGCTTCCACCGCCGCGAGCACGCGCGGCATGGTGTTTTCTGTGCCCTCCGCCGCGTCACGGAGGCGCGAGAGCGCGTCCTTCACGTCCACCGCGACGCGGTCCTTCTTGAAGCGAGTGAGCCGCTCCACCTGGGCGCGCTCCAGCGCCCGGTCCACCCGGAGCAGGCCTTCCACCGGCGCTTCCGCCTCGGTGAACCCGTTGACCCCGACGACGATCTGTTCCTTCTTGTCCACCGCGAGCTGCGCCCGGTAGGCGCTGTCCTGGATCTCCCGCTGGGGGAAACCCCGCTCGATCGCCGCGACCATGCCGCCCAGCGCGTCCACCTCGCCGATGAGCCGCAGCGCCTCGGCTTCCAGGCGCTCGGTGATCCCCTCGACCACGTAGCTGCCGCCAAACGGGTCCGGATGCGATGCGATGCCCGATTCGTACGCGATGACCTGCTGCGTGCGCAGGGCGAGCCGCGCGGAGGACTCGGTCGGCAACGCCAGCGCCTCGTCCTTGGAGTTGGTGTGCAGCGACTGGGTGCCGCCCATCACGGCCGCCAACGCCTGCAACGTCACCCGCACCACGTTGTTGTCCACCTGCTGGGCGGTGAGGGTGCTGCCCGCGGTCTGGGTGTGGAAGCGGAGCATCTGCGACTTCGGGTCCTTCGAGCCGAAGCGCTCCCGCATCACGGTGGCCCAGATGCGCCGGGCGGCGCGGAACTTGCCGATCTCTTCGAGGAAGTCGTTGTGGGCGTTGAAGAAGAAGGACAGGCGCGGCGCGAAGTCATCCACCCGCAGGCCGGCGGCAACGGCGGCTTCCACGTAGGCGATGCCGTCCGCCAGGGTGAACGCGATCTCCTGGGCGGCGGTGCTCCCGGCCTCGCGGATGTGGTATCCGCTGATCGAGATGGTGTTCCACTGGGGCGCTTCGGTGCCGCACCACGCGAAGATGTCGGTGATGAGCCGCATGCTCGGCCGGGGTGGGTAGATGTACGTACCCCGCGCCATGTATTCCTTGAGCACGTCGTTCTGGATGGTGCCGCGAATCGCGCTCGTCGGCACGCCACGCGCCCGGGCAACCGCGGCGTAGAACGCCAGGAGCGTGCCCGCGGTGGCGTTGATGGTCATCGAGGTGCTCACCTCGCCGAGGGGGAGCCCGTCGAGCAGGGTGGCCATGTCGTCCACGCTGGCGATCGCCACGCCGACCTTGCCCACCTCGCCAGCGGCCATCGGATGGTCGGAGTCGTAGCCCATCTGCGTCGGCAGATCGAAGGCGCACGAGAGGCCGGTCTGGCCCTTCTCAAGAAGGTACTTGAAGCGCCGGTTGGTGTCGGCCGCGTCGCCGAAGCCGGCGTACTGGCGCATCGTCCAGAGCCGCCCCTGGTACATCGTGGGGTGGATGCCGCGGGTGTAGGGGAACTGGCCGGGACGCTCGGTGGACATGCGGGGCGGCTAACCCGCAGCACGCCGACGAGGGCGGTCCGGCGGCCCGAGGCCGCCGTCGGCGCCCTCCAGGCTCGCGCTTCGCGCTCGGTCCTCGGCCGGGCGAGCCGGCCGACGACCGGCCGGGCCGAGCCCGGCCGCCTTCCGGTCGCCTACCGCGGCGCGGCCGGTGCTAAGCTGCCCGCGTGCTCGTCCTCCTCCTCGGCTGCGCCACTCCCGTCGACTCCGGCGTCGACAGCGCCGCGTGCGCCGACCCCGCGGTCACGTGGGATGGCTGGGGTCAGGGCTTCTTCGTGACGTGGTGTGGTGCGTGCCACTCCGCGACCACGCCCGACCGCCGCGGCGCCCCGCCAGGCCTGGACTTCGACACCTGGGAAGAGGTGCAGGCCCACCGCGACGAGATCGAGCGCAGCGTGCTCACCGAGGCGTCGATGCCGGTCGGCGGTGGCCTCGCGGCCGACGATCTCACTCAACTCCAGGCGCTGCTCGCCTGCGGGGAGGGCGGCGACGGCACGACCAGCACGGCGCAGCTCCCCTCCCCCGCGCTCGACGCCACCGGGATCGAGGCCGCGGCCGCCACCGCCTTCGCCGGGGGCGTGCCGCTCGCCACCGACTACTGGAGCGTGTACCTCGAGCTCGTGCTCGGCCACTCCGACGGGATGTGCCCGGCCGGCGGCCTGGGCGCCCCCTACGCCATCCACGCCCCGATGGTCGGCTGCACCACGGAGGACGGCTGGTACTTCTCCGGGCTCACCCTCCGGGAGACCACGGAGGACGCCGACGGCTGGTCGGAGTGGATGCTCGGCGACGGCTGGGCCCACGACCTGGAGGATCACCGCCTGGTCTTCGGCGGGGAGATCGAGTGGGGTGCCGACACCTCCGGCGCCCACCCCTGGCAGACCGTCGACGGCACCTGGGGGTGGGAGGCCGGCGAGGGCTGGCTCGCGGAGGTGCCGAGCGTCTCCCTGGCCACCGAGGCCGACCTCGCCACCGGCGTCGTCACCGTGACCGGCGGCTGGACGACCGGTGGCGAATCGGTCTTCCTCGATGGCGTGGACTTCGCGCCCCGCGCGGACGACGCCCCCAGCCACGGCACCCTCTCCGTACGCGACCCGGGCGGCGCCTGGTACACGGTGCCGCTCCGGGAGGACGGCTCCGGCTGCGGCCCGGCCACCTACGCCGACGGCACTGCGCTCGGCGAGGTGTGCTTCGACACCGCGCCGCTCGCCGCGTCCCTGGCGGGGATCGTGCCTTGATCCTCCTCCTCTTCGCCGCCTGCGCCACGGGGGACAGCGCCGCACCCGCGCCCGGAAGCGCCCTCGCGCCGCTGCCCGACGAGCGCCTCGCCCGACGGATGAGCCTCGATCTCCGCGGCGTCCTCCCCACGAACACCGAGCTCGACGCCCTCGCCGCCGGGGACACCACCGTCAACGGGCTCCGCGACGCCTTCCTCGACGATCCCCGCTTCGAAGAGCGCCTCGTGCAGCTCCTCGGCCAGGCCTGGCGCACCCAGGTCGACGAGTTCCTGGTCAACTACTACGAATATGCGGCGTACGCGGCCCGGCCCGACGCCGAGTACCCCTTCGAGCGCGGCGTCGGCGAAGAGCCGCTGCGCCTCGCCGCCCGCGTGGCCGCGAGCGACGCGCCCTGGCCGGAGATCCTCACCGCTGACTGGTCGATGGCCGACGAGTGGACCGGTCCGCTCTGGCCCACCGACTACCCGGCCGGCGGCACGGGCTGGCAGGTCGTGCACTACACGGACGGGCGTCCGGCCGCCGGAATCCTCGCCACAAACGGGCTCTGGTGGCGGTACTTCTCCACCGTCTCGAACTTCAACCGCGGCCGAACCGCGGCCATCGCGCGGCTCCTGCTGTGCGAGGACTACGTCGCCCGAAACGTGAGCGTCGTCGGCTTCGCCAGCGAGACCGACACCACCGACGTGGAGGACAACCTCCGCACCAACCCGTACTGCCTCGGCTGCCACTCTTCGCTCGATCCGATGGCCACCGCGCTGTTCGGCTTCTGGCCGGCGAACGAGTACAGCCTCGACGAGATCGAGTCCTACCACCCCGAGCGCGAGCCGCTCGGCCCCGTGCTGCTCGACGTCGAGCCAGCCTTCTACGGGCAGCCCTTCGACGGTCTGCCCGGCCTCGCTTCGCTCATCGCGCAGGACCCACGCTTCGGCGCGTGCGCCGCCGAGACCTTCGCCGGGCTGCTGTGGCGGCGCCCGGTCACGCTCGAGGATCGCGCCGAGGTGGACGACGCCACCGCCGCCTACGACGCCGACCCCCGCCTCAAGCCGGTGCTCCGCGCGCTCACCGACGGCGAGCGGTACCGCGCCGGCGCCTTCACCTCCGCGGCCGACGACGCCACCCTCACCCGCGAGCAGGTGGTGCGGATGCTCGACGCGCCCTTGTTGGCCTCCGCCCTCGAAGACCTCACCGGCCTCGACTGGACCTGGACCGGCTTCTCCCAGCTCCGCAACGACACCTGGGGCTACCGGCTCCTCGGCGGCGGCGTGGACGGGTTCTACCAGACCCGCAGCCAGTCCATCCCGGGCATGACGTGGCTCCTGGTGGAGCGCCGCGCCGCCGAGTCCGCCGCGGCCTGGGCCGCGGATCACGAGCTCCGCGGCACGGACACGCCGGTCCTCTTCACCGCGGTCACCGTCGACGACTCCCCAGGCTCCGAGGCCTTCCGCGCCCAGCTCACCCTGCTGTCACACCGCCTGTACGGAGAGGCCCCGGACGACGCCTGGATCGCCGACGTGGAGGCGCTCTGGGGCGCCACCGCCCCGAGCACCGACGCCGCGACTGCCTGGGAGACCACCCTCGCCGCCCTCCTCCAGGACCCCCGGTTCACGAGCTACTGATGTTGTCTCGCCGCCAGCTCCTCGCCCTCGGCAGCGCCCTCGCGCTCACGCCGCGGCGTGCCCGCGCGGCCACGACCGAGCACCGCAAGTTCCTCTTCCTGTTCGCGCGCGGCGGCTGGGACCCGAGCTACGTCTTCGCCCCGGGTCTCGATCCGGCCTATGTCGACAGCGACCCCGACGGCAGACCCGCCGTCGCCAGCGGAATCTCCTACCTGGACGCTCCGAATCGGCCGGCGGTGCGGGCGTTCTTCGAGCAGTATGGCGGAATCAGCTGCGTGGTGAACGGGGTGGAGGTGCGATCGCTCACCCACGAACGTTGCCGCCGGCTCATCCTCTGCGGCGGCGGCGAGGGCGAAGCCGACGACTGGGCGGTGACCCTCGCCGGCGAGACGGCCGCCACCACCCTTCCCCACCTCGTGCTCTCGGGTCCAGCGTTCGCGGCGCGGTTCCCCGAGGTCGTGGTGCGCGTCGGCGCCAACAACCAGCTCGCGGAGCTGCTCACCGGCGACTACGTGGTCCATGGGAGTCCGAGCATGGGGGCGCTCGCCCCCGAGCGGTCCACGGCCGCCGCAGCGTTCGCCCGGAAGCGCGCGGAGGCCTGGGCCGCCGCCTCGGGGCGCGGGCAGCCGTCCGCGTGGGGCTCGGCGCTCCTCCGCAGCTACGACCAGCTCGATCTCGCCGCGACGATCGCCGATCGCCTCGCGGTGGACGCCGTGGGCAGCAACGTCCTCATCCCCGTCCCCGACCTCGTCCAGCCCGCGTTGCGCTGCTTCGCCGAGGGGATCTCGCGGTGCGCCATCGTGGAGCACCTCGGCATGTTCAACCTCGCGTGGGACACCCACAGCGGCAACGACATGCAGGCCTCCCACTTCCAGACCCTCTTCGACGACCTGCTCACCATCGCCGCCAACATGGAGTCCACCCCGGGCACCGGGGGCGGCAGCCTCCTCGACGAGACGACCGTGGTCGTGCTCTCCGAGATGGGGCGTACGCCCAAGCTCAACGCCGCAGACGGCAAGGACCACTGGACCTTCACCTCCACGATGCTCTTCGGCGGTGGCGTCCGTGGCGGGCAGGTCATCGGCGGGTTCGAGCGGGGCCTCGTCGGCCGCCCGGTCGACCTCGCCACCGGCGCCCTCGACGACACCGGCACCGCCCTGCTCCCCGAGCACCTCGGCGCCACCCTCTACGCGCTCGCCGGCCTGGACGCGCCCTCCCTCATCGCCGCGGCGCCGATCGACGCGGCGGTGGACGGGGCCTGAGGCCTACTGCAGCGCCCACCAGCAGAACCGCCGCGCCGGATCACACGTGGGCTCGCCGGCCGCGGCCGTCACCAAGGCCAGGCTGGCCGCCGGCGTGCGCTGCATGTCGGCCACGACGCTGCCGACGCCCTGGACCGCGAGGCGGTGGGCCGCGTCCGGGGAGAGCGAGGGCACCTCGGCGGCGACCGTCGGCGTTTCGGCGGCTACTCCGTTGGGGTTCGGCTTGCGGCGGCCGTGCGGGCGGCTGCGTTCCACGGTCAAAAGCGCGCTGACCAACGGCTCCCCCTCCGCCCACTTCGCCCAGGTCTGCGGCCAGAGATACTCGTCCCACATCGACATCCCGTTCACCATCGGGCGACGGTGCCACACCCACTCCGCGAAGCGCACCTTCCCCGCCTCCGGGTCGAGCATCGGCAAGAACAAGACCGCGCCTTCCGGCAGGCGATCCACGAAGGCGGGCCGCTCCGGCACCCGCCAGGAGCTCAGCGCCCCGGGCACGCCGACCCCTTGCGCCACGCTCACGACGAGCCCCAGCGCCGCGACCCCGCGGCCCCACCCGCCCCGGGACACCGCCAGCGCCGCCAGCGCGGCCAGCGCGACCGTCGCCCCGGCGAGCGCCCGATGCGGCCACCAGAACCGGGAGAACCCGGGGAGTTGTTTGAGGAGCCACAGCGGCGTGGGCACGTGGGTATGGCCCACGGTCACCGTCTCCCCCAGCGCCGTCATGCACAAAAGCGCCGTCACCACGAGGAGCGCCACGGGCCGCCCCCGCGGACGCCCGAAGCCGGCCACCAACCCGACAAGGTACAGAAGCTGAGGGATGTACGCCACGATCCGCGGGTGGGGCAGCCAGTAGAGCCCCCCGAGCAGCCGCGTCGCGTTGGGGATCGGGTCCTGCTTCACGCCCAGCCCCGCCATCTCCCCCCAGCTCGCCGCCGAGAACGCCGCGAACGGCGCGGCGACGAGCAGGCTGATCCCCGCGGCCAACCACAGCTGGCCCGCGAGCCTCCGCCACGCCTCGCGCCGCTCGACCATCCCTCCGAGGATCACCGCCGCGACCACGGCCGCCCCGAAGACCCCGTAGAACCAGTAGCCGAGCCCCGCTACGCCCAGCCAGACCCCTGCGCCCACGCCGCCTTTTCCCCGCTCCGATGCCCGCCAGGCGTAGCCGACCGCGATCACCATCGGCGCGAGCAACGTCTGGGTGATTCGCCCGGTCTGCTCCTCGCCCCACACATAGGGGCAGAGCGCCAGCACCGAGGCCGCGGCGGGCCCCGCCCACCCGCGCCCGCCGACCTGCTCGCCGAGCCACCCGCCCGCGAGCCCATTGCTCACCAGCACCCCCGCCGCGAAAACGGCGAGCCCGAGCTGTGGACCGAGCGCAACCAGGAACGGCTGGGCGGCCACCGCGTCCACCACGTTCTGCACCGCCAGAAGGAACGGTCGACCGGTCGGAAACCACATCGCTTGCGTCTGAAGGAACGAACCGTGGCCGGTGAGCGCGTCCCCGACGAGCGCGTAGATGTACAGGCCATGGCCCCCGTCGATCGGCAGCTCCTTCTGCCCGGGGACCTCGCCACGGAGAAGTCCAGTCGCAAACGGCCAAAGGCCGGCGAGGCTCACCAGGAGCACCAGCACCCGGTCCCAGGAGCGGCGGAGCATCGGCGCCGACGTAACGTGCCCCGCTCCAGGTTAGGCGCCCCCATGACCCGCGACGCCGCCCTCGCCCTGCTCCGCGACCAGCACGCCTTCCCCGGCGACCACCGCTTCCACGTCATCGTGCGCGACCAGCCCGGTCACGTCGCGCGAGTCCAGGCGTCCCTCGCGGATCTCTGCGGCATCCCCTCGTTGGAGGGCCGGGTCACCGAGGTGCCGAGCCGAGAGGGCACGTACGTGTCGCTCCGGGTCCAACTCCCCTGCCCCGACGCCGAGAAGGTGCTGGACATCTACGCGCACCTCGGGGCGTTGGCAGAGGTGGTTCGGTATTTCTGAGGGGAGGCGTGCGGCTCCCCACCCCCACTCCCCAACCCCTCGCCCCCGGGTGGGGCGAGGGGCCCGCGGGCGGCCTCCGGCCGCGGGCGGCGCCGCACGCGAGCAGCCCGCGCCACAGCGGCTGCCGCCACCGGAGCGCTGACGGTGGCTCGAAGCGCGACCGTGCGCTTGCCGTCGGTCCTCCGGCGCGCCGAGGGTGGGGATGCGCCCTGACCCCCTCCCCGCGCCGCACCGACCTCTCCCCAGCCGCCAACCTACTAAAGCCTAAAGTCTAACGCCCAAGGCCTACTCGTAGTACATCCAGAGGGGCCCCGGGAACAACCACGTGAGCCCCTCGCGCAGCCGGTCCCGCCAGTTGATCCAGTTGTGGCCGTCGGGCACTTCGGTGAACCGGGCGGCCTCGGCGCTCTTCTGGAAGACCGGGAACAAGCTCCGGTTGTAGTAGATGAGCGACTCGAACGTGCCGCAGCTCTGGTACACGCGGGCGTCGAGCTTCGGGGGGTTGGCCCGGAACTCGTTGACGAACTTCACGATCGGGTCCCAGAGCGCGCCGCGCTCGTGGTCCCCGATGTCGGTGAAGGCGAAGCTGCCGCTCTGGAGGAGCAGGCGGCCCCAGGTGCCCGGGTGCTTCACCGCGGCATGCAGCGAAGAGACCGCCCCGAACGACGCGCCCATGATCCCGTGGAACTCCGGACCCTCCAGCACCGGGAACTCGCGGCGGAGGTGGGGGAGTAGCTCAGTGGCCAGGTAGTCGGCCTGCCTCGGGTTTGCCGCGTACTCCACGTTCCGACGCACGCCGTTGGTGAACGCCACCAGCATCGGCGCCACCTCGTGGCGGTGGATGAGGTTGTCCAGGCAGGTCCGCATCTGGGCGAAGTTCTGGAAATCGGCGCCATCGTGCACGATGACCAGCGGGTATTCTTTCCCCGCCCGGGCGCCGTACGGCACGTAGACCTGGAAGTCCCGATCCTCCCGGAAGGCTTTGGAATGGACCTGGCCCGACACCATCGTCCCCCCTCGGGCGCTCGGGTCGGTCACCGTCCACTCGGGTTCCTGGTAGCTCGACGCCGGACAGACGCTGTTGGAGCCGAACGGATCGTACGCCCGACGACCGTTACGCGGATCCGCGCTCCATCGCCCGTGCCCGTGTTTCACCACCTCGAACTTGTACTCCACCCGCGCGCGCTTGGGCAGATCGAGCGGGAGGTAGAACGCATCGGTATGCGGGATCCGCCGGAGCTCGATGCGCGACGGAAGGCCGAACACCCAGTGCTGGAGGAAAACGGCCTCGGTGGCTTCGCCGTCCCAGAAGAAGAAGACGGCGTGATCGTCGGTCACCAGGGGGAACGTGGTGTCCTTGACGAACGTTTCGAGCAGCGCGCGGCGATCGGCCCCGCGGCGCTCGAGCTGCGCGATGAGCTCAAGGAGCCTCTGCATGCACGCTCCCGTCGTTCGCGATGGTGAACGCCGCGCCTTCGCGGCCGCTGTACCGCCCGTCTTCGAAGACGGCCCCGTTCTCCAGCCCGACCACCTGCCGCGGCGCCAGTCTGCGCGAGAGCACCGCGAGGTGCACCCGATCGCCGAGGTCGAGCCGCTCTCGGGCGTGGGGGAGGAAGACCGTCTGGCGAAGCAGCCCGAACCCGTGGTCGAGGAGCTCGGCCGTGCCCGGACCGTACGCGGTGTGGTCGTGGTAGAGCAGCACGCGCTCAGTCAACAACATCGCGCCGGCGCTCCAGGCGTAGATCGGGCGGTCGGTGATGAGCGGGCCGAGGTCGAAGAAGAACGCCCGGTTGCGGAGCACGCCGATGTGGCCACCGGCGATGAGCAGCGCCGCGCAACCATCGAGCTGCTCGCGAATCTCGTCGCGCTGCCGGCGTACGAGCGGGTGGTCACCAGGACGGCACTCGGTCTCGTAGCGGTCGTGGAGCCCGCGGACCTCGGCGAGGAACAGGTCGTCGACCTCTTGGAGGTGACGGATCGCCTGCCGGAACCAGGGACACTCCAGATCGCCGTTCTCCCGCAACAGCGCCGAGGCGATGGAGAGCGACTCGTGGACCCGCAGCCGGTAGCGCTCCTTCGTCTTGCGCAGCGCGTCCTGCTTCCGGGTGTACGGCGCGATGACGTCGGTCGCGTCGCGCTCGAGGTGGCGAAAGCGGTCGTACAGGCGGAGGTTGCGGACCTCGTTCGGCAGGGCCGCCCGCAGCGGCTCGTCGCGAGCTTCATCGTAGCGCCAGCCGGCGCTGATGAGGGCCACCGGGCCAGTGACGGCGCGACGGGCGAGGACTGCGGGGAGGACCCCGTCCGGGCGCTCAGGCCCGAGGATGGTGAGGGACACGATGCGCGCCCGATTAGCCGACCGAGCGCGCGGATGCAGGGTCCGGCTCACCATCGGGGCGCCCGGCGCCGGAGTTACGCTGGCCCGTCGAGGCCCCCATGCTCTTCACGCTCTTCGCCTGCACCACCGCCCCCATCGACACCTCCACAGGGGCCGGACGTGATTCCGGTGCTGACACCGCCGACTCTGGCGGGGGCGACACCGGCGGGGGCGACACCAGCGACCCCGGCGTCACCTACGCCGCCGGTGACGGCCCCTACACGGTCTCCGCCAAAGGGGCCAAGCTCGCGGGCGCGGACGTGGATGTGTACACCCCCTCCGGAGACGGCCCGTTCCCGGTGGTCCTCTGGGCCCACGGCTTCTTCCGCAAAAAGGAGCAGCACGTCGACGCCGCCGCCCACGCCGCGAGCTGGGGCTTCCTGGTCGTCGCGCCCGACCTCCCGGAGTTCTCCGACCACCAGGCGAACGGCGAGTGGCTGGCGAACGACCTCCTGCCGGAGGTGCAGGCGCTCCCCGTCGCCGGCCCCGAGGTGCTCATGGTGGGCCACTCCGCCGGTGGCCTCGCCAGCCTCATCGGCGCCGGCCTCGCCCACGCCGACGCCTGGGTGGGCCTCGACCCGGTGGATGCTTCTTCGCTGGGCACCGGCGCCGACCAGGACGTCACCGGCGCGGCGCTGCTGCTCCACGGCGAGCCGGGCACCTGCAATGCCGACGGCTCCGCCTACGGCTGGAAGACCGGCGGCGAGCAATGGACCGTGACCGTCACCGACGCCGACCACTGCGACTTCGAGTCCAACACCGACAGCACCTGCACCGCCTTCTGCGGCGACCAGGACGACGCGCGCGCGGCGCTCATCCAGCAATACGCGGTGGCCTGGCTGGTGCAGCAGACGGGCGGCGACGCATCGGCGTGGATGGCCGGGGGGAGCGTCGCGGAGGCGGACAAGCAGGCGAAGAAGGTCTCCTGGTGATCGAGGTCCGCGGCCTCTCCAAGACCTACCGCGTCCCGGTGAAGAAGCCGGGGCTGGCCGCGTCGTTCCGCTCGTTCTTTGACCGGGAGTACAAGGAGGTCCACGCCGTCGCAGACCTCTCGTTCTCCATCGCCGCCGGCGAGCGCGTCGGCTTCCTCGGCCCCAACGGCGCGGGGAAGACCACCACGCTCAAGATGCTCTCCGGGCTCTTGTACCCGACCTCCGGGAAGATCGACGTCGCGGGGCACGTCCCCCAGGCCCGCGAGCCAGCGTTCCTCCAGCGCATCACCCTGGTGATGGGGCAGAAGCAGCAGCTGCTCTGGGACCTGCCAGCCCAGGAGACCTTCGAGCTCAACCGTGCGATGTACGGGGTAGACCGCAAGGCCTACCGGGAGACGCTGGACGAGCTGGTGGCGCTCCTGCGCGCCGAACCGCTCCTGGAGCGCCCGGTACGCAACCTGTCGCTCGGCGAGCGGATGAAGTGTGAGCTCATCGCCGCGCTGATCCACCGCCCGCAGCTGCTCTTCCTCGACGAGCCCACCATCGGCCTCGACGTGGAGATGCAGGTGCAGGTGCGCCAGTTCATCGCCGAGCACAATCGCCGCACCGGGGCCACGGTGATCCTCACCAGCCACTACATGCAGGACATCGCGGCGTTGACCCCGCGGTTGCTCATCATCGACCAGGGACGCCTGCGCTTCGACGGCGCGGTGGACACCCTCACCCGCCAGGTCGCCCCCGAGCGGCGAGTCGTCGTGCAACAGGTGCTCCCCGAGCTGGTGCCGCTGGGGTTCTCCGCGACCGAGGGGCGGATGGTGGCGACGGTGCCGGCGGAGGCGGTGAACGCCCTCTTGCAGCGGGTCCTGGCCGTCGCCCCGCTGGTGGAGCTCGGGGTGGAGGTCCCGCCGCTGGACGAGGTGATCGGCCGGGTGTTCCGCGGGAACCGCGCGGAGGAGGGCGCGTGAGCGCAGGCGCGCCGGAAGAGCGGGTCTGGCTGGGCTCGGGCCCCGGGGCGCGGGTGACCCACCTCATCCGGGCGTGGCCGGCGGTGCTCCGCGTCGCCTTCGCCGGCCTGGTGGCGTACCGCGCGGAGATGGTGATCTGGGTGCTCAGCGCCACGCTCCCCTTGGTGATGCTCTCCCTGTGGAACGCGGCCTCGACCGGCGGCCCGGTGGGGGGATACGACCAGCTCGCGTTCACCCGATACTTCGCGGTGAACCTCGTGGTGCGGCAGCTCACCGGGAGCTGGATCGTCTGGGAGCTCAACTGGGCGATCCGCAAGGGGGAGCTCTCCCCCAAGCTGCTCCGCCCGATGAACCCCCTGGTCTACAACTTCGCGGAGACGCTCTCGGCGTTGCCGTTCCGGGCCGGGGTGCTGCTCCCGCTCGTCGGCGCGCTCGCGTGGTGGCGCCCCGAGGTCCTCTTCCTCCCCTCCCCCACCGTGTTCTTCGCGTTCGTGGCCTCGGTCCTCGCGTCGTTCATCCTGGCCTGGACCGTCCAGGCGCTCTTCGGGATGCTCGCTTTCTGGTTCGAGCAGTCGATGGGCTTCTGGTCGGCGTGGTTCGCGATCTGGTCGCTCTTGGCTGGCTACTTCGTCCCGCTGGACCTCTTCCCGGCGTGGGCCGTCGCCGGAACGCGGCTGCTCCCGTTCTACTCCACGCTCGGCGCGCCCATCGACGTGCTGCTCGGCAAGGTGGACCCCGCCTCGACCCTCGCGACCCAATGGGGCTGGGTCGTCGCGCTGAGCGCGCTCGCGGCGCTCACCTGGCGCACGGGCATCCGCCGCTACGGCGCGGTGGGGGCCTGATGCGGTGGTGGCCCCGGATGCACATGGAGGCGGTCTGGGCGCTCGTGCGGGCCGCGCTCCTCACCGCCATGCAGTACCGGGCCAGCTTCATCGCCGAGTTCCTCGTGGGGGCCCTCTCCGCCGCGGGGGTGGCCGCGCCGCTGTTCCTGGTCTACGCACGCGTGCCCGAAATCCAGGGCTGGACGCTGGACCAGGCGCTCCTGGTCACCGGCTTCTTCCTGCTCTACAACGCGTTTGTGAGCGGGATCGTGGAGCCGAACCTCGGCTCGATCGTGGAGGGGGTGCGCACCGGCGCGCTGGACTACCTGCTGCTCCGCCCGGTGGACGCGCAGCTCGTGCTCTCGTTCTCCCGCGTCGCGCCGACCGCGATCTGGGAGCTGCTCGCCGGCATCGTGGTGGTCGTCGGGGCGCTCATGCGCCTGGGGGCCCCGACCGTCGCGGACACCGCGTTGGCGGCGGGTCTGCTCATGGCGGGCCTCGCGTCGACCTACGGGCTGTGGCTCCTGGTGGTGTGCACCAGCTTCTGGTTCGTCCGCGTCGACAACCTCCGGTTCCTCCTGAGCGCGGTGACCGACGCCGGGCGGTGGCCCGTCAGCGTGTATGGGCGAGGGCTCCGGATCGCGCTGACCACGGTCGTGCCCGTGGCGCTGGTCTCCAGCTACCCCGCGATGGCGTTGCTCCACCGCCTCGACGCGTCGTTGGTGCTCGGCGCGTTCGCCACCGCCGGAGGGATGCTCGTGGTCTCGCGTGGCGTCCTCCGCCTCGCGCTCTCCCGGTACGCCAGCGCCAGCTCCTGACCGCGATTGTCCGGTGAAGAGGCCGGCTTCACGCCTTGCCAGCCGGCGAGGTGTGGATTACCGCGCGCTCCTCTCCGGAGTCCACCACATGCGCTTCCTTCCTGCCCTGCTGCTCCTCGGCGCCTGCACGCCGAGCGGCGTGTACATGATCACGATCCCCTACGTAGAGGGATCCATCGAGTGCGACACCACGCTCGACGAGAACTTCGTCGACGGCTTCTCGCCCGACCCCTCCGACGGCGGCTCCAGCGACTGGACCTACACCGAGTCCTACACCGGCGCCGACAGCGTCGGCTTCTTCCACATCGCGCCGACCAGCGGCGGCACCGCGGTGCTCACCTGGGGCGACTCCGCGTACCCCGGCGTGGCCGAGGGCGACGGGTGGACGTTCACCTGGGCCGAAGACACCCAGGGAAGCGACACCGCGGAGCACAAGTCCGGCTACTCCTACACCGAGTCCTTCCACTCGGTCACCACCACCACCTTCCACATCACCCAGCCGCCGTTCGCGGACATCGCGGGCACCGTCTCGGGCTCCTCCACCTCCACCCGGGAGTACACCGAGTCGGACAAGTGGGATGAAGGCGAGACCAGCGTCTACGAAGGCCAGATCCCGTCGGACCAGTACCTGGTCTACAAGGAGAGCGGGGACCTCTACCCGCAGGCCAACGACTACGACGTGAAGGACTGCAAGGACAGCGACTGCACCATCACGCTCAGCGACTCCTGCACCCAGACCGCGACCGACTTCACGGCCAAGCAGGTCAGCGGCGAGGACGTGATGCTCTACGACACCATCAAGGGCGACGGGCAGTCCGGCTCCGCGAGCGTCGACACCGGGGTCTGATCCGGGCCGAACCCGACGCGGGCGAGGAGCTTACTCCTCGTCGGCGTTGGTGTTCACCAACCGCGCGGGGAGCTCCACCCAGAAGGTGGCCCCGGCGAGCTCCACGCTCTCCACCCCGATCCGGCCACCGAGCCGGATCGCGAGCGCGCGGGCGATGCTCAGGCCGAGGCCGGTGCCGCCCTTGGGCCGCGCCGCCCCGCCCCACGCCTGGGCGAACTTCTCGAACAGCCGGGGGCGGAAGCTCTCCGGGATGCCCGGACCGTGGTCCTCTACCTCCACCCGCACCCCGCCGAGGGAGCTGCGGGCGCGGACGTGCACCAGGGTCCCGGCCCGCGTGAACTTACACGCGTTGTTCACGAGGTTGGTGAGGATCTGCTCCACGCGCCGGGGGTCGCTGCGGATCACGATGTTGGCCTGGGGCGGGACGTCCACCTCGATGCTCACCCGACGCTCCCCGGCCATCTGCCGGTGGGCCTCCGCCACCCGATAGAGCAGCTCCCCCAGGTCGGTGGGGCCCAGGTGCAAGGGCAGCCGACCCAGCTCCAGACGCTGGGAGTCGAGGAGGTCATCGACCAGGGTCGCCAACCTCTCGGTGCCCCGCCTCGCGAGGGCCACCAGCTCCCTGCCGTCCGCATCGAGCCCTGCGCCCACGCCCGCATCGAGCAGCCCCACCGCCCCGCGGATCGTGGTGAGCGGCGTACGCAGCTCGTGGCTGACCGTGGCCACGAAGTCGTCCTTGAGCTGGGCGACCCGGTGATCCTCGGTGACGTCGCGCACGATGGCCACCACGCGCCGATCGCCGTCGGTGCCGTCCTCGGCCACCCCCTCCCACGCGAGCCACCGCGGGGGCAGCCCGGGGAGCACGACCGTCGTCTCCGTACGGAACCCCCCGCCCCCTCGGAGGGACTCCCCGAGCCGGCTTCGGAGCACTGCGGCGTCGTCTTCCGCGAGCGGGCCGTAGATCGCCTCCAGGTGCACGCGGTCCTTCGCCTCCCGGAAGCCCAGGAGTTGGGCGAGACGCGGGGACACGAAACAATCCGGGGTCCCCGGGCGCCACTCCGCCACCCCCGCCCCTTCCGCGCGCAACGCGAGCAGGTAGCGGCGCTCGCTCACCTGGAGGGCCTCGATGGTCGACTGCCGTTCGCGCTCATACACGGAGACCACGAACCACGACATCAGCGAGAGCGCCATGGCGGCCGCGATGCCGAACAGCTCATCGTCGGGCGGCGCCGACGGCGTCGGGAACTGGAACGCGCCGGAGACCGCTGCCACCCCGATCCCGGCCAGCACGGCGAGGACCGCCCAGATCGCGTGCAACCCCGCGTCCACCCCGATCAGGTAGACACAGGAGATGGGCACGATCGCGACGGCAGGGAGGGTGGAGCTGGCGAGCCCATCTCCGAACGCGGTGTTCGCGGGGATGACGAAGGCGAGCCCGCCGAAGAAAACCGTGAGCGCGAGGGTCCGCCGATCGGGGAGCCACCTCCAGATGGCGTAGCAGACGGAGGACAAGACGGGCGCCAACGCGAGCGGCCACAGGCGAACCCCCGCCCCGCCCTGCAGGAACCGCAAGCCCAGGAAGGCGGCCGCCACGACCAGGGTGAGCAAGAAGCTGGAGAGGATCACCCACCGACGGGCGTCCACCGGGCGCGCACGCAGCCCGGGCGGGAAGAGGGGAAGGAGCAGCAGCTCGATCCATTCTGGTACCATCGGGCCTTCCCGCATGCTTCCCCGTTACCGTCCCGACGACTCCCCGGCTACCGAGACTGAATAAGGGCGAGCACGTACGGCAGGAGGATTCCCGCCGTACGCGCCCGCGAGGCACCGCTAGTCTTCTTCCGCCTCCCGGATCCACGCCGCCGCGAGCTTCGCCTGCACCTGCGGCGTGACCGCGGCGTAGTGGCTGGGGCTCAACGAGTAGCTGGCGCTGCCGCCGGTCAGCGACTTCAGACGGGAGCCGAAGTCGCCGAGCTCGGCGAGCGGGGCCAACCCGATGACCAACGCGCCACCCGAGGCGTCCTGGTCCGTACGGGTGACGTGGCCGCGGCGGGAGGAGAGCTCCGTGGCCACCTGCCCGAGCATGTTCTGCTCGACGGAGACCTCCACGTTGACGATCGGCTCCAGCACGATCGGCCCCGCCGCCGCCATCGCCTCGAGCACGGCCTTGCGGCCGGCGGCGAAGAACGCGATCTCCTTGCCATCGACCGGGTGGGTCTTGCCGTCGTAGACGCTCACCCGGAGGTCATCCACCGGGAAACCAGCGGCCACGCCCTCGGCCAGGCCGCGCCGCACCCCCTTTTCCACCGCCGGGATGAACACGTTGGGGATGGTGCCGCCGCGCACGGCGTCCACGAACTCGAACCCGGAGCCGCGGGGCAGCGGCTCCACCCGGAGGTACACCTCGCCGAACTGGCCCGCTCCGCCGGTCTGCTTCTTGTGACGGCAGTGGCCCTCGGCGTAGCCGGTGATCGTCTCGCGGTACGGCACGCGGGGCGGGCGGGTGTCCAGCTCAAGGCGGTGTTTGGTGGCGAGAATCTGCAAAAGCACCCGAAGGTGCAGCTCCCCGAGGCCGCGCAGCACCGTCTCGTGGAGCACGGGATGGCGCTCCACCGTGACGCACGGGTCTTCGATCTCCAGCTTGTGGAGCACCTCGAACATCCGCTGCTCGTCGGTCTTCTTCTTGGTCTCCACCGCGATGCCGTGCATCGGCTTCGGCAGGGCGATGGGCACCACGCGGAGGTGGGTGTCTTCGCTGTGGTCGTGGAGCACCACCTCGCGCTCGAGCTCGTCTACGCGGGTGATGGCGCCAATCTCGCCAGGCGCGAGCGCGTCGACCTCGTCGAACTCCTTGCCGCGGATGCGGTAGAGGTGGGCGACCTTGAACGGCCGCTGCCCATCGCCGGCGTAGAGGCTCATCTCCTTGGCGATCGTGCCCTGGTGCACCCGCAGCGCGGCGACCTTGCCGAGGTAGGGGTCGTGCCAGACCGAGAAGACGTGGGCGAGCACGTGCGCCGCCGGGTCCGGCCGCACGGGGAACGGCGTGGCCACCCCCTCCTCCACCCGCTCGAACTGCGGCGGGTTGCCTTCAGACGGGTTCGGCGCGAGCGTCTCGATCACGTGGAGCAGCTCGCGCACGCCGACGCCGGTGCGCGAGGAGGTGAAGACGATGGGGATGAGGTGCCCTTCCCGGAGCGCCTTCTCGAAGGGGGCGTGGAGCTCGGCGATCGAGGGGTCCACCCCGTCGTCGAGGAACTTCGCGAGGAGGTCCTCGTCTTCTTCGACGAGCTGATCCACCAGCGCGCGGTGCGCTTCGGCCACGGAGCCGACGTCGGCGGCGCCGTCGGCGTGGTCGATGAGCTCGACGACATCGGCGCCTGCGTGGGCGGGGAGGTCGAGCAGCAGGCACTGCCGGCCCCAGCGTTCGCGGATCTGCTCGACGACGAAGGCGAGGTCGACGTTCGCGGCGTCGATCTTGTTGACCACCACCATCCGGCAGAGCCCGCGCTCGCCGGCGGCCTTCATCATCCGGTCGGCCTGCAGCTCGATGCCGGCCTTCGCATCGATGACCACGGCCACCATGTCGACCGCCGTGAGCGCCGGATAGGCGTGGCCGGCGAAGTCCGGGAACCCCGGGGTGTCGACGAAGTTGAGCTCGAGGCCGTTGTAGCGCGCCTGTGCGATTCCACACCGGATCGAGTGTCCGAGTTCACGCTCCAGGGGGTCGTAGTCGCAGACCGTCGAGCCGCGCTCGACGGTCCCCTGCGCGGGGATCGCTTTCGCGGCGAACAGGAGTGCTTCGACCAGCGAGGTTTTTCCGGAGCCGGCGTGGCCGACGAAGGCGATGGTCCGGAGGGCGTCGACGGGAAGGGCGGGCATGGGGGATCTCCTACTCCCCGCCTTCGGTGCAAACCCCGGACCATGGACGGCGCCGCGGCGGGCTGGACGCGGGGGGCGTTACGGGGGGCGCAGCCCCCCGTCCCAAAATCATCCCTTGAACCTCAGCGAAGCTCGTCGGGCCAGGCGGCGACCGTGTCGACCAGGGCGTCGCGAGCCGCGTTCACCGTGGACACCTTGGCCGGCCGGCGCGGATCGTCGGCCACGGCGGCGTCCGTGAGGGCGAAATCGCCCGCGAGGATCGAGGGTACGTCCAGATCGTCGAGGTCTGCCGCCGTGTTGGAGAGCGCACCCCCGACCGCGGCGGCGCAGGCGGTGTCGTAGCTGCAGCGTACCCCCAGCGCCGAGTCCACCCGGTTCCACGCGTACTCGGGATTCCAACCAGAAGACGGCTTGTCCGCCACGAACTGCAGGGCGCCGCCGGGGGCGAGCACGAGATCGACGTCGTCGGTCTCGTAGGGCCACGCGCCGAGGTCTCCCACCGCGGCCAGCGCGGCCCAGTGGTGGGCGAAATCGCCCACATCCAAAACGGCGCCGAGATCGGCGTAGAAGGTGCTGCCGCTGCCGGCCACCACGTCGGCGACGGCCTGGAGCACCTCGGGGTCGCCGCTGCCGGTCTCGTCATTCCAGGCGTCGAGGCCGGCGGTGGTGAAGTCCGCCCCCGCGTCCGCCGACCAGAGGCTGGCGCCGCCCGCGCCGTAGCGGTGGGTGACGAAGTTGACGTCCACCGCCTCGACGAGGGCGTAGAGCCCGAACGGCTCGTCGTTGACGGTCAACATGGCGAAGACGACGTGCGGTTGCACCCGCCCCAGCCCCTCCATCACCTGGGATTCCAGCACCGCGCGGACCTGGGCAGGGTCGTCGCCCATGGCGTCGAGCTCCAGGCGATCGAGGCCGGCCACGGTGTCACACGCGTACTGGTCGCGGAGGCCAAGCGTCCAGGACGGCTTGCCGTCCCAGCGCATCTGGGCGCTGTCCCCCCGCCACTTCACCCCGATCGAGGACAGCGGTACGCCGTCGATCGTCGCGGCGGCTTCGGCCCACTTCGTGGGCTCGGCGCCGAGCTCGGTCACCTCGGCGGCCGAGAGGGTGAGCGTGAGCTCGTGGAGCACGGACGTATCGAAGAGGGCGGCATAGCCGACGTCGTCCGCCACGATGTCGCCACAATCCGGCTTCTCTCGACCGGTGTCCTCCCCGCCGGTGTCACCGGTGTCGGACGAGTCGCCGGGCAGCCCCGAGTCGTCGGGCGCGCCCGTGTCGTGGCCGACGGGGGCGTCGGTGTCGTTGGGGATCGACGAGGAACCCTCGCAAGCGAGTAGCAAAGCCAGCACGCCCCCCGTGTAACGCCCGCGCCGCGCCCCGGCGCGTGAGGTATGTTGCCCCGTGCTCGTCTTCCTGGCCCTCGCGTGCGGTGGCGCCTCTCCACCCGACGCTCGCCCCGCCGCCCCCGCTGCCGCGACGCAGAAGGGCGCCGAATGGACCGTGAACTGTCACGGAGGCGCCGACTTCGCCGACGTCCGCAGCGCGATCGACGCGGCCGCCTCCGGCGACCACGTGAGCGTGGCGCCGTGCAGCTACTACGGCTCCCTTCACCTCCATGGGAAGAAGCTCGATATCGAGGGAACCGCCGGCCGGGACGACGTGGTGATCTACGCCTCTCCGGGCACCCCCGTCCTCCAGGTGGACGACGGCGAGCCCTCCGGCACCCGGATCGCCAACCTCACCCTCACGGGCGGGGGCGGCGGCCTCGAAGTCCCGGCGATCGAGGTCTCCTTCGCCTCGCTGACCCTCCAGAACGTCCACATCACCGGCAACGTCGGCGACGAGACCCTCTACGGGCGATCGGCGCACCTGCTCATCCAAGACAGCCTCATCGAGGGCAACAGCCCCACGACCGGGATCGTGATCCAGGAACGTCGCGGCGAAACCGCGATGAAGGACACCACCCTGGAGTGCGGCACGGCCACGGTCGGCTACCAGACCGAGCACGCGGCCGCCCTCCTCGACGGGGTGACGTTCGTCTGCCCGGGCGCGCGATCCATCGAGATCTTCCACTCCCAAGGCCGCATCCAGCGGGCGGAGCTCACTGGCGAGCTCTACGTGGAGAACGAGACCACGGACTCCGAAGGCACCGTGGTGAAGGGCAGCGTGCTCCACGACGGCGCCGAGGTGTACCTCTCCGATCTCACGCTTGAGAACGTGGTCTCCACCGGCCCGCTCTCCGCGAGCTACGCGAAGCTCACCGTCACCGCGAGCGTGGTGACCGGGCAGGCCTGCGCGATCACCGCCGGTAACTCCACGATCTCCACCAGCTACGACGTGTTCTGGAAGAACACCGCCAACGGCTGCGGCACCCCCGACCCCACCACGAAGGACGGCACCTCGACGGCGGTGGACCCGACGTTTGTCGACGCGACGGGGGGCGACTTCCACCTCGCCGCGTCGAGCCCGCTGGTGGACGCCGGACCGTCCACGAGCACCAAGAACGACCCCGACGGCTCGCCGAACGACATCGGCGCCTACGGCGGACGGCATTCGTTCGGGGGTGGCTGGTGATCCTCCTCCTCCTCGCGTGCGGGCCCTCGGGCATCGTGCTGGCCCAGGACACCGCCGACACCGCCCTCGCGTCTGACACCGCCGACTCCGGCGACTCCGGGGAGGTGATCCCGGGGGACTCCACGGACACCGGGGAAAGCGCCGACACCGCGGACACCGCCGATTCCGGCCCGCCGCCCTGGGAGCCGCCCACGCCGGACGTGGTGGTCGACTGCAAGGGCGGCGCCGACTTCACCACGATCACCGCGGCGATCGCCGCCGAGCCCTCCGGCACCCACATCGGGCTCCGACCCTGCACCTACGCCGAGAGCCTCGACTTCTCCGGCAAGTCGCTCGACATCTTCGGGATCGACGGCCCGGAGACCACGATCGTCGAGGGCAACGGCCGGGGGGTGGTCGTGACCGTGGCCGACGGCGAGAGCGTGGGCACCCGGCTGGCGGGCGTGACGATCACCGGCGGCGGCGGGGGTGGCTACGCTTCGGCCGTGTACGTGGACGGCGCGCTGCTCCGGCTGGAGAACGTCGTCCTCGCGGACAACGAGCGCGCCTACTCGGTCTTCTGGGGCGAAGGGTCGTTCCTCGAGCTGGTGGACGTGTCGTTCCACGACAACAAGGTGAGCGGCGGCGGGTACGGCGCCATCACGGTGGACAACGGCAGCCTCGTGGCCGAGCGCCTCACGCTCGACTGCGACGGAGGCGACGTCGCCTTCTACGAGCACAACAGCTCGCTCGTCCGGGACAGCTCGATCACCTGCTCGGGCGGCTCCGGGGTGTACGTGCAGGGCGGCGAACTTCACCTACGTGGTTCCCGGATCGACGTCTCCAACGTCGGGGTCTACGGTGAGGACAATGACGACACCCGCAACGAGCGGATGTGGCTGTTCAACAGCGCAATGATCGGCAGCACGGCCGTGCAGGCCACCTACATGCACGTGAAGGCCGACCACGATGTCTTCTACGGTTCGCGCGTAGGCCTGGAGCTGAGTCGGCCCCACATCGATTCGTATGTCACCAACAGCGTGGGGGTTGGATCGAGCTGCGGGATCCGCACCGACGGCGCGAGCGACCTCTTCGGCTGGAACGCCCTGGAGCACAACGGCAACTCCTGCGCCCGGGACGCCTTCTCCACCGTGAGCGCGCCCCCCGCCTTCGTCAACGCCCCCGACGACCTCCGCTTGCTCCAGACCAGCCCGCTCATCGACGCCGGGGACCCCGACAAGGACGCCGAGGACCGCGATGGGAGCCGGAGTGACATCGGCGTTTACGGAGGTTCGGAGGGCTGGTGAGCCGCGTCACCCGTCGGTGACCACTCCCTCTCCCCCGAGTCGCCGCCGGGCCTCCTCGACGAACGGCGCTTTCTTCGCCGCCTTCGCCAGGTATTTCTCCAGGTGCGGCGCCGCTTCCGCGCCGCGCCCCGCACGGTCGAGCGCGTCCGCGAGGTACCACCACGCGTCCACCGGGACGCGCTTACCGGAAACCGAGGCCTCCAGGGCGAGCAGCGCCTCCGCCAGCTGCCCGCGCGCGAGCAGCGCCACCCCCCGGACGCGCAACCCGGCGGAGCTCACCCCCAGCGCCTCGTCGCACGCGGCGAGCAGGTCGAACCGCCCCGCGGAGACCAGCCGATCCCCGAAGGCGCACACCTCCTCCGGACCAGCGACCCACAGCGTCTGCGGGCCGAGCTGCAGCGCAGGCCCCGTGGACTCCCCCGCCGGCACCCGGAGCAGCCGCCACGGGCTCGGCAGGGGACCACGGGAGGAGGCGCCGTCCTCTTCGGTGAACACCGCGTCCGTGGGGCTGAGGACCACCACCACGCGGCCGCCCCGGGCCTTGGGGTCCACCGCGGTGGCATCGAGCCCTTCGTCGACCCACACGCCCATGGGCGCCGCGGGCGTCTCCATGCGGGCGACCAGCTCCTGGGCGGACACCTGCGTCTGCCGGGTGGCTCCGTCGGGGAGCGCGCGGGTGGCTTCCAAGGCGGAGAGCCACCCCGCGTCGGCGCAGAGCCGCGCGATCTCCACGCGGCTCTCGATGCGGATGCGCGTGTCGGCGAGGGTGGCGACGACCCGGGCCTCAAGCGCCTCATCCCCGTTGCACTCGGCGCTCGCGATCGCGCGCCAGAGCCCGACGCAGGCGCCCGCACGAACGTCCTGACGCGGGTCCCGGAGCCCAGCGAAGACGCGCCCGATGGCCTCGGGGGTGCCGAGCGTGCCGCACACGGCGAAGAGCCCGGTGTTCAACCCCGCGTCCACTCCCGAGACCACCCGCAGCCAGGCGGCGCGACGCTCGGCCGGGAGCAGCGCGTAACGGGGCGGGAGCCGGTGGCGGCTGAGGATGTCGGCGGCTGCGCCCGCCGCCGCGAGGCGTACGCCGGGCGACTTGTCGGTCGTCGCCGCGGCGAGGAGCCGATCGAGGTGTTCGGGTCCACCTCCGAGCGCGAGGTCTCGCGCGCCGGCGCACCGGGTGGGGCTGTCCTTCGCGTCGAGCGCGGCGATCGGGTCCTTGGTCTCAGGCATCGACTCCCCCACCCCCCGGTATCCGGGGCGGACCCGGGGGGCGAGAACCGCGGTCCCCGGATAGCCGCACCACCTCCGTGGAGACTCCATGATCCGCCCCCGCACCCTCGCCGCCGTCGCCATCGGGCTCGCCCTTGGCGTCGCCGGCTCCGCCCTCGCCGGCTCCCCCGCCGACATCCTCAAGGCCCGCAAGGCGCCCTCCTCCAAGGAGGCGATCGCGCTGCCGATGTCCGAACACCCGCCTGACTACTGCGATCCCGCGCACGCCGGCTGGATGTACCTGGACATCAAGATGCGCGAAGAGGGCGCGATGGCCTGCGTGTGTGTGCAGGACAAGGACCTCACCTGGGGCTGGGCCACGTTCGGGAGCGTGCTCCGCGAGTGTGACTGAACCGGCGGCTCAGTCGCCCTCGGGCTCCCGCCGCACCCCCCAACGGGCAGCCGTTCGCCCCGTCGCGTTCGCCACCTGCACCACGCTGCGGGCGCCCAGCTTGGCGAGGAGGTTCGAACGGTGGATCTCTACCGTTCGAAAGCTGATCCCGAGCTCCCAGGCCGCCTCCTTGTTGGTGCGCCCCTCCACGAGCAGGTCGAGCACCTCTCGCTCACGGCTCGTGAGGCTGGCGAGACCGTCCCGGTAGGCGCGGAGCTCCGTCCGACGATCCCGATCGGCAACCTCCAGCGCGAGGAGTCGCCGGAGCGACTCTTCCAACGCGGCGGGGGAGCACGGCTTCGCCAGGACGTCGATCACGCCACGATGCGCGGCGTCGACCGCCAGCTCGATGGACGGAGCGGCCGTGATCATCAGGATCGGCACGTCGACTGGATCGGGCACGTAGCGCTCGACGAACTCGGCCCCCGTGCAGTCGGGGAGGAGGTGGTCCAGCACGATCACCGCCGGCCGCTTCGGGTCGAATCGGGGCAGGAACTCCTGAACCCGGCTCCACCGCTCAGTGACCACCTCGGGGATCCGACTGGCGATGGCGACGACGTAGGTCGCAAATGTGGGATCGTCGTCGATGACATGGATGACGCTCATTCAGACTCCAAAGTATTTCCCAGAAACAGACGCTCCGGCGGACCCGGACGCCCCAACCCGTAGCCCTGCGCCAGGACGCAACCGGCGGCGCGCAACCCGACGGCCTGCGCCTCAAGCTCCACTCCCTCCGCCACGATCTCGTGTCCCAGGGTGCGGACCAGCTCCATCGCCTTGGCCAGGAACAGCCAGCCCACGGGGTCGGCGGCGGCGAGAGGCAGGAGGCTGCGGTCGAGCTTGACCACCGCCGCCGGGACCCGCAGCAGTCGACCGAGGGAAGAGTAGCCGGCGCCAAAGTCGTCGATCGCGAGCCGATAGCCCGCGGACGCGAGGCGTCGGAGCGTCCCGTCGTGGTTGTCCACGCCGCCGAACGCCTCCTCGGTGAGCTCGAGGGTGACCGCCGAGATCGGAAGGTCCAGGGAGGACAACCGCGCCCCCAGGCCCGCGACGAGGTCTCCCGACTGGAATTGCTCAGGGTCGACATTGATCGCCACCCGGAGCCCGGGGCGCCGGACCCGCCAGGCCGCGAGCTGTTCCAGGGCGCGGTCGAACACCCAGTCGCCGAGCTCGGCCATCCGCCCGACTCGGCGCACCACGGGGAGGAACTCGTCCGGCGCGACGATGCCCAGCTCCGGGTGCCGCCACCGGATCAGCGCCTCCACCTCCACCACCTCTCGGGACTCCAGCGCCACGATCGGCTGATAGTCCAGATACAGTGATGACAAGGGCAAGCCCGCGTCGAGCTCTTCGGACAGCCGCTGGGCGCGGGTGATCCGGCGTAGGTGTTCGGGGTCAGCCCAGGCGATCGCGACCCCCTGACCCGAAGCGCCGATCGAACTCGAGGCGCGGACCACGGCCTCCAGCCCATCGACGGCCACGGCGCCCAGGACGTGCGTGACGCCGCAGGCGACCCAGGTGGACGCTCCACCGCGAACGAGCGCGGCGATGCGCCGACACGCGAGCTCCGCTTCCGCGGCATCGCGAGCCCGAATTCCCACGATCTGCGCACCGTGGAACCACCCGAGCGCCTCGTCCCCGACGCGCAGCAGCGCCTGGAGGCTGCCGGTGAGCCGATGGGTCCGCTCGTCGAGCGTACGGAGCGGAAACTCCCCCCGGAGCCGCAGCGCCACCAACCACCGATCCCCGCCGACCCGACCGCCTCGGGCCCCCTCGCTCACCCACACGCGCGCCCGATGGAGCACCCCCAGTCCCCGACCGGACGCTCGGGCCGTGGACTCGACGTCTCCCGCGCCGAGCCGCGGGTCAAGCGTGACCAAAAGCTGAAGCACACCCTCCGCGCGTACGCGCCGGAGGTGTACCCGGCAGCGGGCGGCGGGGCGGCCGACGACGACCGCGGTGACCGAGCGGGCCCCACGAGGGCGATCTTCATCCGCCATCAGCGCCCCGAAGAGCGCCCGGCCGGCCTCGCCCACCAGCGCAGCGAACGAACGCGTCTCGGCGCCGGCGATCTGCTGGAATCGTGCATTCGACAAGCGCAACGCGCCGTCGCGGCCAAAGAGCGCCAGGCCAGGCCCCTCCATCCCGCCCGCGCCCAAAAACTCCGACTCGTCGAGCCGCTCATCGTCGAGCCACGCCGGAGGGAACCCCAGGTGTTCCCTCAGGGAATCGTCGAGCCCCCAGGCGAGCGCGTCCGCGGCCCCCTGCAGCCGATCGAGCGGAAGCGGTCGGGGGGAGCGCGCAAACAGGAGCCCGGCCGCCCCTCCACCCAGCCAGAGCGGCGCCACGGAGACCTCGTGAACGGAGGCCAGGGCCTCGTCGGCCTCGCGCCGCGCCGCGCCGGAGGCCCACGCCCGGCCGCCGACCCCCACGCCCGGATGGATCGCCTCCGGCTCCCCCCCTCGCTCCCCGTGCCCACCGACCCGCTGCATCTTGCACCCGCACGGGTCCCGGAGGTAGAGCGAGCCCGATGTCGCACCGAGCTGGCGAACGACCGCGGCGACCGCCTCCTCGGCACGCGAGGGTAACGGGTCCGCAGCCGCGGTGGCTTCCAGGTCGCGAACCAGTGGGGCCCACTCCAGTAGTCGTTCCATCTGGCGAGTATCTCAGGCTACGGGAGCTCGCTCAATACGGACGGACTCTTACGTAGTGGTACGTCAATCGTTAGCTGGTGTGTTTGTATCGCCACAAACATACATTCAGCTTACCCGACGATACATGGATACGACGTGAATCGTATCAACTTTTATCCGTTATAACCATACTCAATCACGACACTGCCATCGACACAATCCACCCACACCCGCGCCATGGATGGAGGTGAACCACGCACCTTGATACACGGATGATGTATCACCGCCGACTCCCCCCTTCTTGGGATGGCAGACTGGGATTCTACCCCTCGTGCGCGAGCCCGTGGGCGCCTGAACCGCGGGCCACGGCGCGGGCCACGGCGCGCGCGCCGGCGCAGTCACCCCAGGCTCATACCGACCCGCTGTGATCGCCGCTCGTCCGGCGAGGACGCGGCGCCGGGGGGGGCGGGCTTCCCGGCGTCGCGAGTTGCGCCACTGTCGCCTCGGCGAACGTGAGGGTTGGCGCTGGGTCCTGCCGCCACGAGCGCCCGGCCCTCGCTGCGCTCGGCCGGTTCGCCCGCGACGTCACACGCCTGGCCCACTTTCGGGCTGGCCCACTTCCGGGCTGGCCCACTTCCGGGCTGGCCCACTTCCGGGCTGGCCCACTTCCGGGCTGGCCCACTTTCGGGCTGGCCCACTTCCGGGCTGGCCCACTTCCGGGCCCGTCCCCTCACCCTGAACCGTCGGCGAACAAGGACGAGGTTTTCACTCGGGGCCGGGAGGCCCGGTTTTGCTTGCTGCACGGACTCGCTCCGCGTCGGCGCGACGGGGGAGCGGTCCTCATCCGTCACGGACCGTATCAGTGGCTCGCGCGCAGCTTGTTCATCGCGCGGCGGAGCCCGTCCACCGTGAGCGGGAACATCGGCATCGTCGCGCCGATCGCCCGCACGGTCGGGTGATCCCAGTAGCGCTCCGGGTCCGGGTTGAGCCAGATGCTCGCCGGACTCCGCTGGGTGAACCTCTGCAACCACTGGAGGCCTGTGGGTCCGGGCTCCCCCCACCCACCGCCCTGGAACAACTCCCACGGCGCCATGGACGCATCGCCCACCCACACCAGGCGGTGCTGCGGCGTGAGCTTCTCCAGCACCTGGGCCGTCGGCTTCCGGTCGTAGGTGCGGTAGTCCTTGTAGAGCCAGTTGTAGGGGCAGTTGTGGAAGTGCCACGCCTCGAAGGTCTTGAACGTCTTCGACTGCTTCGCCGCGGTGAACAGCCGGCTGACCAGCTCGGCGTTGGGCTCCATGCTGCCGCCCGTGTCCATCAGGAGCACGAGCTTCACCCGGTTGATGCGCTCCCGCCGGATGTCGAGCTCGATCTCCCCAGCGTTCTTGGCGGTCTTCTCGATGGTTCCGTCGAGGTCGAGCTTCTCCTGGCCCTCCCGGCCGAAGCGCCGCAACATCGCCAGGGCGACCTTGAAGTCGCGGACGTCGAGATGGAGGTCCGTACGGTAGCCGGCCCATCGCCGCTCCCCGGCGACCTGCACGGCGCTCCGCCCGCCGCCGCTGCCCCCGATGCGCATCCCCTGATCGGCGCGCCCCGAATTCCCGAACGGGGAGCTCCCGCCCGTGCCCACCCAGTGGGCCCCGCCGTCGTGGCGCTCCTTCTGCTCACGCAGGCGCTTCTCCAGCTCCTTGCGCATCGCCTCCAGGCTGTCGAAGTCGTGGTGGACCCGCTCGCCCGCGGCCTGCCTGGCTTCGGCGAGCCACGCAGCCAGCTCCTCCTTGAGCTTCTCGGGCAGCTCGGCGCCCTCGAACGTGGCGGTGAACGCCACGTCGAAGCTGTCGTAGTGCGCCTCGGTGTGCACGAGCACCGCCCGGGCCAGGAAGTAGAGCTGGTCCAAGGACTCGGCGAGCCCCTGCTCCAGCCCGTTGAGGAACGCGAGCCACTCGCCCGTCCCCACCTTGAGGCCCTGGGACCGCAGGTTGAAGAGCAGGTTGAGCAGCACTACCGCTTGACCTTCGCCAGATCGAGATCGGCCTCCTGCTTCAGGAGGATCCCCGGGAACGGGAACTTCGCCACCACCTCCTCCGGGGGGATGCCCGCACGCACCAGCACGGTGAGCCAGTCGATGAGCTCGCTCGTGCTCGGCTTCTTCCGAAGTCCTTCGAGGCGGCGTAGGCCGTAGAAGCGCGTGAACGCGGCCTCCAGGAGCCGCTCCGGCAGCTCGGGGAGGTGCACGTCCACGATCTTCTTCATGCGCTCCCGGTCGGGGAACGCGATGTAGTGAAACACGCAGCGACGCAAGAATGCGTCAGGCAGCTCCTTCTCGGCGTTGCTGGTGATAATCACCACCGGACGCTGCACGGCGCGCACCGTCTCGTCGAGCTCGGGGATGTGGAAGACCATCTCATCGAGCTCGCGGAGGAGGTCGTTGGGGAACTCCAGATCAGCCTTGTCGATCTCGTCGATGAGCACGACCGACTTCTCGGTGTTCGCGAAGGAACGACCCAGCGGACCGAAGCGGATGTATCGCCGGATGTCTCGCACATCGCCTTCGCCGAAGCGGGCGTCGTTGAGGCGCTGCACCACGTCGTACGTGTAGAGCCCCTCCACCGCCTTGGTGGTGGACTTGATGGACCACGTGGCGAGCGGGAGGCTCAGCGCCTCGGCCACGGCCTGCGCGAGCACCGTCTTTCCGGTGCCCGGCTCCCCCTTCACCAGAAGCGGGCGACCAAGGACGATCGCGGCGTTGACGTCGGCAAGCAGACCGTCGTCCGCGATGTAGCGGGCCGAGCCCGTGAAGGTGGACATGCGCGCCGGCTAACACGAGCCGCGCGGATCGAGCCCGGACGGGTTAGGCGCCACGCTCCCGCCTCTGCACCCCCCGCCTCCGCCCCTTCCCGGATTCCCCCCGTGGACCACAACCTCTGCGTCCTCATCGACTTCGACAACATCGCCAAGGGCAGCCGCCAGGAGGGCCTCGGCGAGTTCGATATCCGTCTGGTGATGCGGCGGCTCAAGGACATCGGCCGCGTGCTGGTTGCCCGCGCCTACTGCGACTGGGAACGCTGGAGCCGGCACCGCAAGGCGCTCGCCGAGCAGGGCGTGACCATGGTCGAGCTGGTGGCCACCGGTCACGGCGACAAGAACCGTGGCGACATCGCCCTCGCGGTGGACGCGATGGAGATGGCCTACACCCGTGACTTCCTCGATACGTTCGTGATCCTCTCGGGCGACAGCGACTTCACCCCCCTGGTCCAGCGCCTCAAGGAGCTCAACCGCTCGGTGATCGGCATCGGCACGCGCGGGAGCACCTCCCGGCTCATCGCCAATGTCTGCGACGAGTTCTTCTTCTACGACACGCTCGTGAACCGTCGGCAGCCGAGCCCCGAGCCCGACGACGACGAGGACAACGAGAACGTCTCCTCCAACGCGCGGCCCACGAAGCTCAAGATCGACCACGCCTTCGCGCTCCTGGTCGAGACCCTCGAGAACCACGCTCGCGACGAAGCGGGCCCGGTGCACGCCAGCATCGTCAAGACCTCGATGAAGCGGAAGCTGCCGACCTTCTCGGAGACCGAGCTCGGCTTCCACACCTTCGCCCGCTTCATGGAGCGCGCTCAGGCCGAGGGCCTCGTGACCCTCGCCCGCGACGAGCGGGCCGGCGGCTACCGTGTGGAGCTCGCCCCGGGCCCCGGCGAGGTCGCCTCCCCGCCCCCGGCGCGGCGAGCGCCTCCTCCGCAGGCCGCACCGGCCGCTCCGCCCGAACCGCCCGCCCGTCCGGTCGGCGCGTCGCACCCCGCGTTGGAGCTGCTCCAGAACGAAGGCCTCGACATCGGCAGCCACGACGAGCGCGTCCGCATCCTCGATGCCTTCGCGGCCGCCTGCACCGAGCGGAACTCCCGCGGTCGCCGGCTCGCGATCCAGTACCTCCAGGGCGATCTGGTCCAGCAGGGCCTCGACGCCGAGCGGGTGAAGGGCGTGCTCCAGGCGCTCGTGCGCATCGGCGCGCTCCTCCACCCCGATGGCGACGCCGTCCGCACCCCCACCGCGCCCATCCAGGCGCCCGCCGCCCCCGAGGAGCTCAACGCGCTGCTCGAAGAGCGTGCCTTGGAAGTGCTCGGCGAGAAGCGGATGAAGCTCACGCGCACCGCGCGAGAGCTGCTCTTCGGCAACCCCGAGAACGCGCCGGCTCCCCGCGAGGAGGCCCGCCGCGAGGACGGTCCTCGCCCCGAGTACCGGGAGGAGCGCCGCGAAGACGCGCCCGCCCGCGAGGACGCCGAGCCGGCACGGTCCGAAACCGCGGCACCGGCCGAGGCGGAGGCCCCGGCCGAAGACCGCGCGCCCCGCCGCCGGCGTAGCCGCGGCGGCCGCGGCCGCG
>CAIXRH010000166.1 GCA_903921785.1 uncultured Pseudomonadota bacterium | reverse complement strand
GATTCTGGGCACTTATGCGGCGAGCGCGCCACGATAGGCCGGGAAGGCGGACGGCCTATCGCCTGCTCCCTAAGGCGGAGGGAGCCCGCTCCGGGCCGGGGCACCGCCGCGCTATGCAGACCGGCATAATTCGGCGCGCCTCTCCCGAGGGTGCCGTGATTCTGGGCACTTACGCGGCGAGCCCACCGCGATAGGCCGGGGGGGGTCGGCACTCTCCGGGATACGTAGACCGAGATATTAGGCGTTCGGCGGGGAAAGGTCGCTGAAGAGGTGGTCGAGCCGCCGAGTGCCACTCGACCACGTCGATCGCGTGGCCGACGTCCGTAGGTCGCTCCGTTGAGCGGGCTTCCACGTCCGTCGGGCTCCGCGTCGCGCCACCGGGTGTCGCAGCAGCCCGATCAGGGACTCCACGCACCGAAGGGCCCGCCGAAGAGACCGAGGTCGTTGCGGCTTCCGTCGGGATCGTCGTAGCCGGCGAGGGGGTTCCCCGCGTCGATACAGGTCGTCCACGATGGGTCGAGGCTGAAATCGCCGTGCTTCGGGTCGGCGAACGCCGGGTCGGCGTCCAAGCCGTCGGCGTCCGTCGTGCCTGGGGCGAGGCGGCCCAGGCTGTTCTGCCAGAGGTCGTTGTAGTCGACGGTGGCCGATTCGGAGTACACGCCGTACCCGACGTTCTCCGAGACGATGTTGTTGTCGAACTTCACCCCGTTCGTCACCACGACTACGCTGCCATTGCCGACGTCGTTGTCCCAAAGCACGTTGTTGTACACCTTCACCGACCCGGATCGGACATCGAGAACGTGCTGACCGGTGGTGCGGACGTTGCCGACGAAGAGGTTGTTGGAAACCTCGCCCCCGTCAACTTCGAGGTAAAGCACCGCAAGACCGGTGCCGGTGGGCACGACGTTGTCGGTGAACACGCTGTGGTGAATCGTCTGGGTGCCGCCGCTGAAAGCGGCAAACCCGTAGGCAAAGCCCGTGCCTTCGAAGCGGATCCCGTCCCAGGTCGCGTCCGTGCCGCTGGTGGCGATGCCGTAGGTGCCCTCGCCCTCCACCCGCACGTCGCTGACCGTGAGCGTGCTGCCGTCGGCGTAGAGCCCAGCGGTCTGCTCCTCTCCGCTCATCCCGCTGGAACTGGCGCCCGCGAGAGTGACGCCGGTGAGCGTGACCGCGGAGTCCGAAACCACCACCGCGCACCGCGTGCCACTCTCGATTCGGGTGGTCGCCGAGTCCTCGCCCACGATCGAAACGTCCAGGCTGTCGATCTCGATGTGGTCGTAGGTCCCGGGACACACGCGGATGACGTCGCCATCCATCGCGTCGTCGAGGGCCCGTTGAAGGTCGGCGTACGGAGCAACACCGTCGTCGCAGACAGTCCATGAGGGAGTTCCGCCGGTGTCGGTGTCTCCGCCGGTGTCGGTGTCTCCGCCGGTGTCGGTGTCTCCGCCCGTGTCGGTGTCTCCGCCCGTGTCGGTGTCCTTGCCGGTGTCCGTGCCCGTGTCTTCGCCCGTGTCGGTGCCCGCGTCCTCAAGGCAAAGCCCGGAGGCGTCCATGGTGAACCCGTCCGGACAGGCCGCCGAGGCCTCGGAGGTGCAGGCTGACGTGCTGCTGAGCACGAGGAGCAAAGGCAGAGAAGTGCGCACGCGGTCCTCCGAACAACATCGCGTAGTATCGATGTTCTCACACTTCGGCAACGGGCTCGTTGACCGTCGCGAGGTGCCAAGCAAGGAGCGAGCCCTCATTCGTGGCCGGAGGGGGTGGTCACGAAAGTCCTCCGCATTGCGGAGCCGGGGTCCACGTCGTGCTCGTCCCGCACATCGCACCCACCCTCATCGCCGCTGCCTCCGCCGCACCCGTGGGCGGACGGAATCCGACAGCTCCGCTGGTCGGATGCCGCCGCTCCACCCTCGTCGCAGAATCGCTACGGCAGTTCTCGGTGCCCGTTGCGCCGGGACCCATCGCCCCGCCCTCACCACCCGCCGCGCCCGGCGCCCGAGTCGAGCCGTCCCGGCCTCAGTGGTCGGGCGCCGTCGTGCCCAAGACCAGGTTGCTCCAGCGCATTGTCCACCGTCGGCGGGCCGAACAAGGAATTGCTGCCGACGAGCCCGGGTGGAGCCCGGCCTCGCGGCAGAATTCCGGCGTTCGGCGGGGAAAGGTAGAAGAGGTGGTCGAGGAAGGGCGTGCTCCCCTGCGGCGCTTGGCGATTCGCCGATCCGACTACACCACCACACCATCACCCGGGTGCCGCGTGCCCAGCCAGCCCAGATGCCCCAGCGCCCGTCCTTCCATCCCGACGTCGGTCAGGCGATCGGCCGTACGGGCGCGTCGGGACAAAGCGCGATTTGTGCGCGGTACAGAGCCAGGTGAGTCGCAGGCGCAGGCCAACCGCGTTGGTAGCCGGCTGCGAACATGAACTTGTCGATATCCCTTCCAAAAGCGAAGAACTCGCCGCAGCACGAACACACTACTTTAACGACGTCGCGATCCGCCAGCCCGGCGCGCTTCGCGACCCCGCCACAGAGCGGGCACGACTCCGCCAGAAGATCCGGTTGCGATGGACTCGTCGGAATCTCAGATCGGTTCAGCATTCTCACCCCCGGGCTGGGTGTTCATGTACACCGATCGCCCAAAGTCAACCGACCACGGGCAAGCCCACCAGGCGCGATGCGCGCTATCCCGTTGTGGGACTATCAACCTGGCTGCAAATTGGCAGCCTGCACAGCTACTTTACCCGCACGTAAGTCAGTGTCGTCCCTCGCGTTTCGTCGTAAGCGAGCAAGGTCTTGTCGTCCAATAATGTGTACTCCTCTCGCGTTGGAGCCCAGTGGCCGTTCATCGGAGCCGGTTCCACCGGCGTCACGTCGAGCACGATGCGCGAGCCATCCGACGACACTACCACGTACGTACCGTCGAATACGGGAATCTGGCCGAGGAACATCTGCCGTCGTCCAGCGGAGAAGACGTATCGAATCTCCCCATCGACTTGGAGCGTGTACCTCCATTTGATTACCTGCTTCGACCGCGGATCGTCATTGACAGCCTTCCGTACAGCGAGGACGCCGAGGCGCTCCTGTTCACTGAGGCCCGACTCGCTGCAGCCCGGCCTCTTGGAGGGCGACCCACGGAGACCAATGTCCAGAACGCACAGGGTCCGCGCACCCTCGGCAGTTGGAACACTTCGCCACTCCCCCGCCAGTCGCGACGCCCCACTTCCCGCCCCATCGGGCTCAGCAGATGCAGCGTGCGACGACAGTAGCATCACCGCCAGCGCGACCGTGCCTCCCGGGAGCGAGAAGCCTCGGAAGCGCGCCCAAGTGCCGCACGCGAAGAGTCCTGCCAGATCCACTCAACCTCCCTCGGGCCTCGCCCGCTGCCCCTTAGCCTATCCGCCTGCGCCGACGGTGGAGCATCGGAGCGACAACGCCAACCCGCTCGATCGCGTGAACCTGTCGGCGTTGAGCGCTCCAGGGACGTCGAAGCACCGCGCCAGCGGACCTCGGTGCCCGTTGCGCCGGGACCCATCGCCCTTCCCTCGCCACCCACAGCGCCCGGCGCCCGAGTCGAGCCGTCGAGGCCTCGGCGCCAAGGGCAGCGTCGTGCCCAAGAGCAGGTTGCTCCAGCGCATTGTCCACCGTCAGTGAGCCGAACAAGGAATTGCAGCCGACGAGCCGAAGACGGCTCGCGGCTGAATTCCGGCGTTCGGCGCGGAAAGGTCGATGAAGAGGTCGTCGAGCAGTGGCGTACCCGAGGACAAACGGCATGCCGCTGCCGACGGAAACATCCGCGCGGCGTGAACGTCTCCCCTCCGCCGGGCACCGCAGCCGCGCGATCGCGCTGGCGCCTCGGGCGTCGCGGGGAGCGGCTGGACCGAGGGGGCGCCACCAGGCGGCCGGAGCCGCGCTATGCCGACCGGCATAATTCGGCGCGCCTCCAACACGAGTGCTGTAAGTCTGGGCACTTATGCGGCGAGCGCGCCACGATATGCCGGGAAGGCGGACGGCCTATCGCCTGCTCCCTAGGGCGGAGGGAGCCCGCTCCGGGCCGGGGCACCGCCGCGCTATGCAGACCGGCATAATTCGGCGCGCCTCTCCCCAGGGTGCCGTGATTCTGGGCACTTACGCGGCAGGCGCGCCGCGATAGGCCGGGGGGGGGTCGGCACTCTCCGGGATACGCAGACCGAGATATTAGGCGTTCGGCGGGGAAAGGTCG
>CAIXRH010000165.1 GCA_903921785.1 uncultured Pseudomonadota bacterium | reverse complement strand
GGCGGCGGGCGGGAGTGGCGCGGCGACGAACGCCCCGGCGGCGCCCACGCCGCTCTGGGCGCGGCCGGGCGTGGCGTTGGGGCTGGGCGCGGCGGTCGCGGGCGTCTTCGTGGCCGCCGCCCCGGGCTGGGACCCGATGTGGATGACGATGGGCCTGTACAAATACGTAGACAACCTCGATCCCGACGTCACGGAAGCCTACGTCCACCACCGGTTCATCGAGAAGTATGACCTGCAGTATTACTCCGAGGGGCTCTCCTCGGTGGTCACGGTCGCCAAGGACAAGGAGACCGGCAACATCTGGCTGGCCAACAACGGGAAGATCGACGCGTCGAGCACCGCCGACATGCCCACGCAGCTCATGGTGGCGCACCTCCCCTTCCTCTTCACCGGGGACAAGGCCAAGAAGGCCGTGGTCATCGGGCTCGCGAGCGGCATCACCCTCGGCGCCGCCACGCTGCACCCCGAGCTCGAGCACATCGACGTGGTGGAGATCGAACCGAGCATCCGGGAAGCCACGGAGTTCTTCCGGTCGGTGAACCACGACGCGCTGTACGATCCGCGTGTACACCTCATCGCCAACGACGGGCGCAACCAGCTCCTGCTCACCCCGCCCGGCACGTACGACGTGATCGTCTGCGAGCCGAGCAACCCCTGGCTCACCGGGGTCAGCAACCTGTTCACCCGGGAGTTCTTCGAGATGGCGAAGACCCGGCTCGCGCCCGGCGGGGTGTGGGCGCAGTGGGTGCAGATGTACGGGATGGACGGGCGAGACCTCAAGTCCATCATGCGCACGTTCGCGACGGTCTTCCCCTACGCGCAGACCTTCGCCACCATCGAGGACGCCGATCTGGTGATGATCGGCAGCGACCGCCCGCTGGAGCTCAACCTCGACACCATCCACGCCCTGCGCACCCGCACGCCGGCGCTCACCGCCGAGTTCGACCGCATCGACCTGAAGAATGACGCGCTCTTCCTCAGCACCTGGCTCTTCGACCACCAACAGATGCTGGACTTCTCGGCCGAGCACAAGCCGATGCGCAAGGTGGACGGCATCTGGATGGAGACCGGCGAGCCCGCCACCGTGGTTCCGCTGAACACCGACGACAACCTGCTCGTGGAGTTTTCGGCGCCGCACAACCTCCACAAGGAGACGTCGAGCGGCAACTTCTTCGAGCTGCGCCGCGCCCAGGGCATCCCCGCCTTCGCGGTCCCCGACGCGGACGGCATGGTGGAGCTCGCCTTCGCCTACAAAGAGCGCGACCAGCTCCCCCGCGCGCTCATGGCGCTGAAAGAAGCGATGGTCCGCGCGCCGGACCGCGCCGACATCGCCCAGTTGTTCGCTGACATGCGCGACGACCTCCTCAAGGGCAAGTAGGGGTTCCCCCTCCCGGCCCTCCTCCACCGTCGCGAGCCGAGACACGCGTCGCCCCACCGCGCTGTCGCCTCAACGCAATCATGCATGCTACGGTCGGCCCCTGAGTTCCGCTCGCCCGGCAGGGCCGAAGCCGCCGGACGCTCCCTACTGAAAGTGGGCGGCGACCAGCCCCTCCCCCGCCAGCCGGTCGACCACCGCGCCGTCGTGCCCAGGCACCTGATGAACCTCGGGGGCGACCTCGGCCAGGGCGTGGAGCGCGGCCAATTCCTGCAGCACCGCGCCGCGGTCTTCGTCGAGGACGAAGGTGCTCACCAACCGGGCGCGCTCGCGCACCGCGGCCACGTTGCCCTCGTGCCAGGCCACGTCGCCCAGCAAAAGCAGCTCGGTCCCGTCGACCTTCTGCACGTAGACCAGCTGGCTTCCCGGCGTGTGGCCCGGGGACTTGATCAAAACCACGCCGGGCGCGAGGGCGGTCATGCCCGCGTAGGTGAGCGGAGGCTGGGCGGCG
>CAIXRH010000164.1 GCA_903921785.1 uncultured Pseudomonadota bacterium | reverse complement strand
ACGACGCCGCGGCGCTCGCGGCCGCCGCCGCCGCGTTCCACGCCGCCCGGGCCCTGGGCGTGGCCACGGTGGCGAACACGCCGCTCGGGGGGGCCGCGCTCCCGAACCTGGGAGCCGCCGCCGCCGTGGCGCGCGCGGCGGGCGTCGGCGCCATGACCTTCACCTACCCCTTCCCGATCGACGCCGAGGTCGAGCCGCCCCCGGTGGCGGACACGCTGGCGGCGCTCCGCGCCGTCGTCTCGGCGCTCTCCGCCGCGGGCGTCAAGGTGGCCATCCGCGGGTTGCCGGCCTGCCTGCTCGGCGAGCTCGGCGCCTGCGCGGGGCGTACCGGCAACCGCTGGTACGTGGACGCCGATCACCAGCGAGACAAGGCGCTCCTGTTCTTCCCCGAGGTCGTGGCGTTCCACAAGGGCGACGAGTGCCGCTTCTGCGTGGCGAACGAACGCTGCGACGGCTGGTTCGCCGCGTGGTTGCGGCGCCCGGGCGCGGCGCGGCTCCGGGCGCTCGACGGGTAGGCCGCCCGCCGAGCCATTCTCACGACGCCGGGACCTCGACCGCCGGCGGTGGCCGGTGGGAACGGCCGGGCCCGAGCTCCAGCCCCTCGACGCCCCCGTTCAGGGCTGGGCGACGACCTCGCCGTCCGGGATCGTCTCCCGATGTTGCGCACTCCCGAGGAAGTACGCCACCTTCCTCGCACGGTTGAACGCGCCGACCGGGCGGAGCAGCTCGTGGGCGTGCCACGGATCGAACGCGAGCTTCTCCACGTAGGCCGCCACCCGCTGGCCGGCTTCACTCGCGACGTCCGCCGGCGGGACACGGAGCGTGCCTACGTCGATCCACGGAGCATCCCAGTCCACGGTGGCGTCCTCGATGGGGGTGCGCCTGGCGTCCTGGTAGAGCTGCACGCGGAAGGTCCACGCCGCTCCTTCGCCGAGGCGGGCGACGAGGTCCGCCGCAAGGGTGGGGCCGGCCTGAGGGCGGCCATCCACCGCCAAAAGCCCGAAGCGGGCGGCCGTCGAACCGAAACGGTACGGCACCATGCTGTTGAACGCCTCGCTGGCGTACCCGCGGAACGGCAGGCCGAACGCCGCGACCGTGGCCTTGAGGATGGCGAAGGCGCGCCCGTAGCCGATCGCGCTGCCCATGCGGAAGAACGTACCGAGCGGGCCACCCTTGGAGGCCGCGTCGACCAGGGCGATGAACTCTTCGGGGGACTTCGTCGCCTGCTTGCTACCGAAATTCAGCAAGAAGTCCTGGGTGTCGGCCTCGCCGAGCGCCTTGGGGCCGCGCACGCCGAGGAGCTTGATCGCCACGCCGCGCACGTCGGGGACGTCCTTGGGGGCACGATCGAACCCGCCGTTGGAGAAACGGACGAAGCCGGCGTAGGACGCGCCAGGTTGGAAGGGGCCGACGTGGAGCTCGCTCGGGAGAACGCTGGCGAGATCGGCGCGTACGTCCAGCGTAACCGCGACACCGGCGTGCGCCTTGCGGTGCAGCGTGCGCGCCTTCTCCCCGTACCGCTCGTTCCGGCCCTTCTGGACGGCCTGGAGGGTCTCGGCGATACGGGTGAAGCGGGCTTCTTCGTCGGCCGCGACGTCTTCGGCCCAGTCGGTGGAGTACATCCGGCGCTGGTATCCCCGGAAGTGAGGAGGCGCCGCTGGGCGCCATTCACTCCCCTCGAGGGGTCCGCCGTACGATAAGGGGTATTTGGTATACAGGGTCCGGGCTCGGAGCGCCCCGCGGCTCGCTCCCGCTCGCCCGAGATCCCGGCTCCGTGGAGCCCCGGGGGGCGGGGGTTACCCGAGCTGATCGAGGAACCGCTCCACCGCGTCATAGCTCCAGGGCTCCAGCTGGGCGGCGGGCGCGCCCTTCTCCAGCTCGATCCCCCGCGCGGCACAACGCTCGGCCACGAGACGTTTGCGCCCTTTGCCGACCGGGAACCGCAAAAGCAGGGAGGCCCCGAGCTCGCAAGGGAGCTCGGGGTACAGCAGCGAGATCGACGTGTCCACCGGGCCGGCGATGATCACGGTGCGGCGCCCGGCTTCGGCGCGGCCGCGGAGCAGCTCGCCGAGCAGACGAATCACCCCGTAGCGGCGATGGAGGCTGTCCACTCCGTCGAGGAGGAGGCCCGGGGAGTCGGTGAACGTTTCGCTCCACCGGCGGTTGCGGCCGGCGAGGTTTGCGGCGCGACGGAGCCCGTCGCCATCCACCGCGTGGGCGGCGGGCGGGAGGAGGCGTTGGGCGACGGTACTTTTGCCGGAGCCGTGGGCGCCCATCACGAAGATCACCGGCCGATCGCGCAAAACGGTCGGCAGCGCTCGATCACCGAGCAGCTCTCGTGAGGTACGCGTGATCAGCGCCGGCTCGGGGCACGGCTCCGCCACGCCTGGCGGTTCTGAACCTTGTGCCACGCGCTGTTCCCACTGCTCAACTACCGGGTTTGTGCCCGCGATGCAACGGCTTCACAAACGTTCGGCGACATGCTCACGGATGAAGGCGACGATGTGATCCATCGAGGTGCCCGGCCCGAAGACCATCGCCACGCCGGCTTGCCTCAACGCGGCAGCGTCCCCATCGGGGATGATGCCGCCGACGAGCACCAGCGCGTCCGCACGGTCTTCGCGGGCGAGGCCCTCCACGATCTCCGGTACGAGGCGATCGTGGGCGCCGGAGAGCACGGAGACCCCCACGACGTCCACGTCTTCGTCGACCGCGGCGCGCACGATCTGCTCCGGGGTGCGGTGCAGGCCGGTGTACACCACCTCCATCCCCGCGTCCCGCAGGCCACGGGCCACGACCTTGGCGCCACGATCGTGACCATCGAGGCCGGGTTTGGCGATCAGCACGCGGATGTGGCGCTCCATCGCGGGCCTACGAGAGGCAGTTGCGGGAGATCACGATGCGCTGGATCTCGCTCGTGCCCTCGTAGAGGGTGGTGATCCGGGCGTCGCGGAAGAGGCGCTCGACCTCGTACTCCTTGCTGAAGCCGTAGCCGCCGTGGATCTGCAGGGCCTTGTCGGCGCAGAAGTTCGCGGTCTCCGACGCGGCGAGCTTCGCCATCGAGCAGTAGTGGCCGACGCGGCTCTTGTCCGCCTTGTCCTTCTCGACCGCGGCGCGCCAGGTGAGCAGGCGGGCGCTCTCGATGCGGGTGGCCATGTCGGCGATCATCCACTGGATCGCCTGGTTTGCGGCGATCGGCTTGCCGAACTGTTCGCGCTGCTTGGCGTGGGCCACCGCGAGGTCGAGCGAACGCTGGGCGATGCCAAGCGCCTGTGCGGCGATGCCGACCCGCCCGCCATCCAGCGTGGCCATCGCGAGGCCGAAGCCCTTCCGCTCGCCGCCGAGGCGGTTCTCGGTGGGGACGAACAGGCCGTCGAAGCTGAGCTCCGAGGTGGCCGACGAGGTGATGCCGAGCTTCTCTTCCGGCTTGCCGATCGCGTAGCCGGGCCAGTCGCTCTCGAGGATGAAGGCCGTGACGCCCTTGTGGCGCTCTTCCACGGCGACGTTGGCGTAGGCCACGCAGATCTGCGCCTTCGGCGCGTTGGTGATCCAGATCTTCGCGCCGTCGAGCTTGTAGCCGCCCTCGACCGCGGTGGCCTTGGTGCGCTGGGCGCCGGCGTCGGACCCGGCATCGGGCTCGGTGAGGGCGTAGCAGCCGAGCTTCTTCCCGCCGGCGAGCTGCGGGAGGTACTTCTGCTTCTGGGCTTCGGAGCCGGCGGTGAGGATCGGCCAGCAGGCCAGGGAGTTGTTCACGCTCATCGTGACGCCCACCGACGCGTCGGCGTAGCAGATCTCCTCGAGGGCCACGACGTAGGCGAGGGTGGACAGGCCGGCGCCGCCGTACTGCTCGGGGACGAACATCCCCATGAACCCCATCTCGCCGAGCTGAGCCACCAGCTCCGCCGGGTAGATGTGGTCGTGGTCGCGCTTCGCCGCGCCGGGCATGACCTCGTTCCGCGCGAAGTCACGGGCGAGGTTCTGGATCTCCTTGATGTCGTCGGGGAGTTCGAACATGGCAGCCTCTGGAGGGGGTTCGGCTATCGCGGCGGAGGGGGGGGCTCCACTCCGGCGACGCCGATTTCACCGCCTCGGAACCGCACGGAGCGGGGCGGGGACCGGGTGGTCCGCGTCGGCGACGCAGTGGTGGGAGAGCGCCTCGTCCCAGGCCTTGCGAGAAGCAACGCTCGCCTCTGGAATCCAGCCGGGGGTGGGCCTGTCCAGCGCGGCGCAGGGCACCGAGAGGGCGTCCACCGTCGCCTCGATCTCCCGTTCGCCGGCCTTGCGACACACCTCGAGGGCGCAGCTCTCCAGGCCGGGGGCGTCCCCGCGGTCGATGTGGGTGCGCCAGAAGGCGCGCCAGTAGGGGAAGTCGTAGCGGGGGTCGAAAGCGACCTGCGTGCGACGGGCCTCGGCGTCCGCCATGGTCTCGGTGCGGCGGGCCTGCTGCCCGAGCACGTGGATGGAACAACCGTTGGCGTAGACTGTGCTCTCGCAGAGCCGGAGGGCTCCGGCGCCGTCGTCGGTGCGCTCGACGGCCTCCGCCTGCCGGAACCGGCACTCGTCGTCCCAGGGGTCGGCGGCCTCGACGCAGCGGTCCCAGGCTTCGAAGCGCACGATCGCCGCTTCTGCGCAGGCGCCGTCGGGGCAGAGGGCGAGGGCTTCGTCGAGGGTGGGCGCGGCGGAGGCCGTGGCCTGCCGCTCCGCGCTCGACACGGAACATCCCAGCACAAACGCCAGGATCACCGGCGGCGCCGCGCCGCGACGGTGAGCAGGGCGGCGCCGAGGGCGGCGAAGCTCCCGGCGGGGACGGTGGCGCAGAGGCCGGTCGAGGCGTCGTCCGCGTCGTTGTCGGCGGGCGAAGGCGGATCGCCCCAGATCGGGCCGGTGTCGGCGTCATGGCCCTGGTCGGGGCACTCCCCGCCGTCGGGGACCATGCCCACCCCGCAGACCGGGAACGTGGACTCCAGCTCTTCGAGGTACTCGATGTACCGGACCTGCTCGCCGTTGGTGTCGTTCGTCGGGTAGAGCACCACGTCCTGCGTGGCCTCGGCGGCCGTGTACCGGAGGCGGAGCCGCGTCACGAAGGGGTAGTCGTCCCGGACGCCGGTGGCGGCGAGCTGCTCGGGGCTGGGCGGATCGGAGGAGCAGGGGTCGCAGCCGGTGGCGGACCACGCGTACTCCGTGAGCCACACCCCCTCGTCGAACGCGTCGAGCAGTTGTGCGTCGTAGAACGAGCCGTAGTCGGTGGTGCCCTCCGGCGGCATGCACGACTCCTCGACCGTGGCCTCGGGGTAGTTGCTCACCGCCACCCGCCCTTCGGGACCTGGGGTGACCACGTAGGCGATCACCTCCTGCTCCCCCGGGGACACCGTGGTGCCGATGCGGATGGGGAGCACGAAGCTCTCTCCCGGGCTGGCGTAGCGGAGCTGGAGGGGCTGGAGGTAGGCGGCCGCGGCCGGGTCTGCGGAGAGGTTCACCTTGGCGGCGACGAAGTGCTGGCCGGCGTCGACGTACTCGTCGAGGATGGCGACGCTGGAGGCGGGGAGATCGTAGCCGTTGGCCGAGAGCCAGTCGTAGAGGCCGGTGCCCCCGGTGGCGCTGAGCACCACGATTTCATAGCTGCCCACGGTGAACTCGTGCTCGACCGTCACCCCGTCGGCCGAGCCGCCACCGCCGGCGCTCCCGCTGTCGGCGTCGTTCTGGTCTCCGTCCCAGTAGAAGTCGGAGCAGGTGTAGCTCACGACGCGGGGGGCGCTCCAGGCCCCCAGGGCGTCGAAGAGCGTCGGGTCGGCGAGGGTGACATCCCCCTCGTCGAGCACCTCGGGCACCGGCACGACCATCGCGAAGTTCGCCGCCGTACCGCGCACATCGGCCGCGAGGGTGAGGACCACCTCGCCGTCCCCGTGCGCGAGGATCACCTGCGAAGCGGTGTTCTCGAACGACGACCCGACGGGTCCGACGTAGGTGCCGCAGAACGCGTCGGCGGCGGCGACGGCGAGCAGGAACAGCATGCCCTTGGATAGCACACGGCTGTCCGCCTCGTCGGGGCGTCGCGGGTGATTACCTTCGCCGAATGGTCTTCGTCGTCCTCGCCGTCATCCTCTTCGTGGTCTCCCAGGCGCTTCGAGCCGGGGACCCTCGCCTCATCCCCGTCTCCCGCGTGCTCGCGGTGCTGGCGCCGGTGCTGCTCGTCGGCGGTCTCGCCACCAAGGCGCTGGTGCAGGTCGATGCCGGCCGGATCGGCGTGGTCAAGGTCTTCGGAAAGGTGTCGCCCGACACGCTGCCCCCGGGGTTGCACCTCATCAACCCCCTGGCCGACGTCGTCTCGCTCGACGCGCAGACCCAGAACTACACCATGAGCGCTGTGCACAGCGAAGGGGACGTGGAGGGGGACGACGCGATCCGCATCATGACCCAGGACGGCCTGGAGGTCACGATCGACATCTCGGTGATCTACCACATCATTCCTACGGAAGCGCCGAAGATCCTCAGCGACATCGGCGAGACGTACAAGGACAAGCTGGTGCGCCCGATCACCCGCTCCCGCATCCGGGACGCGGCGGTGTTCTACCAGGCGGTGGAGCTCTACACCGGCAAGCGGGACGAGTTCCAGACCCGCATCACCGAGTCGATCACCAAGGAGCTCGGGGATCGGGGCCTCGCGGTGGAGAGCGTGCTGGTGCGCAACATCGCGTTGCCGGATTCCGTGAAGGGGGCCATCGAGGAGAAAGTCCAGGCCGAGCAGGAAGCGCAGAAGATGACCTTCGTGCTCCAGAAGGAGACCCAGGAGGCCGAGCGTAAGCGCGTGGAGGCCCAGGGTATCGCGGATAGCCAGCGCATCGTCTCGGAGAGCCTCAACGACAAGCTGCTCCAGTACGAGCAGATCAAGGCCTGGAAGGAGCTCTCGCTCTCGCCCAACGCCAAGGTCATCGTGATGAACGGGGACACGCCGGTCATCCTCGGCGGGCAGTAGCCGTCGCGTCGGCGGGATAGCCTGCGGGGGTGACCCCCCGTCTCGGACCCGCGGCGCTCGCCGGGGCTCTCCTCGTGGCCGCGTGGCTGCGCCTCGGCGCCCTCGCCCGCGAGGGGCTCTGGCTCGATGAGCTCTTCACCGTTCGTGTCGCCACGCGACCGAGCTGGGGAGAGCTCTACGCGGAGCTCGCGCGCGATGTGCACCCGCCGCTGTGGTTCGCGCTGCTCCGGCTGCTCCCCGAGGGCGGAGACGCGGGGTGGCGGCTGCCGAGCGCCCTGGTCGGGCTGCTCGGCGTGGGGCTCGCGGCCCTGGTGGCGCGGCGGCTGGCGGGCGGCGGCACCTACTCCGAGCGGTCCACGCTCCTGGCCGCGGGGCTCTGCGCCACGGCCCCGGGGCTCGTGCTTCTCGACCGTGAAGCCAGGGCCAACGCCGCGCTCTCGGCTGCAGCCCTCGCGCTCGTCGCCCTGGTGCTCCGTCCGCCTCCGCCGCGCTGGCGCTGGACCCTGGGCATCCTGGCCGCCGCCCTGGTGAACCTGCACCCCTTCGGGATCCTGGTCGTCGTCGCGGTCGCCGCCTCGCTCTTCGTGGATCCAGGCGATGGAACCCAGCTCTCGCGTCGGGGCGGGGTCGCGCTGGTGGCGGTCGCGGCGGCGGCGCTGGTCCCCTGGGCCGCGACAACCTTGATGGGGCAGGCCGAACACTTCGCGGCCTCGCCCTGGTATACGGCGCCCCCCGGCGACAGCCTCGGCTGGGTGCTCACCGAGCTCGCGGACAACCAGGCGGGCTACCTCGCGATCCCGGCGTTGGGGCTGGTGCTCGCCGCGCGGCAGGAGGGGCCGGCGGAGCGGCGGGGGCTGGTGCTGGTGGTGGTGTTTTCGGCGGCGCTCGTGCTGGTTCCCCAGGCGATGTCCTACGGGTTTGCCCCAGTGCTTCGCTCCCGGAGTGCGTTGCCGCTCCTCCCAATCCTGCTCGTCGCGGCGGCGCTGGGGCTGGCGAGGGCCGGGCGGCTCGGGATGCTCCTGGGGGGGCTTGCCTGTGCGGCGCAGCTCCTCGGGAGCTGGCACGCCACGCGCGTGGAAACGCGGATGGAGCAGTGGCGGGAGGCCGCCGGGTACGTGGAGGTGCACGCCGCCCCGGGCGAGCCCGTCCTGGGCAACCATCCCCAGCTCTGGCGGGTGTACCTCGCAGATCGGATCGCCGTACGGGAGGTGACCGACGCGGGGATCGACGCCGCGCCCGGCGCGTGGCTGCTGCTCGGCCACGATCTCGACGCCCCGCGCGGCGTCCTGCCGGAGGTTGCGGAGGCCGCGGCCCGCCCGCCTGGCGCGGAGGACTTCGACGCGTTCGGCGCCCGGGTTCGCCGCGTCGGTCCGCTTTCGCGCGAGCTGGTGCTGGTCGTCCTGGATGGGGGCACGGGCGCCAGCCAGGGCACGACCGCCGCCCTGTGGGGCGCGGGCGGCGTGGAAGCGCGGAGCATCCGGGCTCGGGGCGCCTGCGCGGTCGAGGTTCGCGCCCACGAAGACGCCGCCGGCGCCGAGCCTTCGCGTCTCCGCGTCCGGCTCTTCCACGGGGACACCACCCTCCTCGACGAGACGCGCGACGTGAGCGGCGCCGCGATCACCACCGCCGCCGCGCCGCCTGTCGACACCCTCGGCGGCGACGACAGCCTCCGGGTGCAGGTCGACTTCGTGAATGACGCGGTCGTCGAGGGCCAGGACCGCAACGCCTACGTGGACGGGGTGCGGCTCCGGTGTGGGACCAGCGGCGGCGGGTGAAGGGGCCCCGGCGACGACCCCGTCCAAGGGCTGGAACCGGCCCCACCGCCCTGCCCAGCGGCCGGCGTCGGCGGTCGAGGCGCCGCCGCGGTGAGAATGGCGAGGCCCGGCCCTCGCCGCCTCCCCCGAATCGACGAGGCGCCGGGCGGGCGGTACGTTTGGCCGCGAGGTGACCCATGCCGCCGAAGGCCTCTCCGTTCTTGATGTTCAACGACCGCCTCGCCGAAGCCGTGGCGCTCTACGTGTCCATCTTCCCGGACTCGCGGGTGATCACCATGCCCCGGTCGGGTCCCGACGCGCCGGCGGTGTCGGCGGAGTTCGTGGTCGGCGGCCAGCGGTTCATGGCCTACGCCGCCGGGCCGTACTTCAAGTTCTCAGAGGCGTTCTCCATCTTCATCGACTGCGAGGACCAGGCGGAGGTGGACCGGTACTGGGACGCGCTCCTCGCGGCCGGGTCCACGCCGTCGCAGTGCGGGTGGATCACGGATCCCTTCGGCCTGTCCTGGCAGATCGTCCCGCGCCGGTTCATGGAGCTCATCGGTGACCCCGACCGGAAGAAGGCCCAGGCGGTGACACAGGCGATGCTCACGATGGTGAAGCTCGACGTGGCGGCGCTCGAGGCTGCGCACGCCAACGCGTGAAGCGCCGCGGCGGGCCGCGGAGTCCGCTGCGCCGACCGTTCACGGCGGGCCCCGCCCGCCGGCGCCGCCGGGCGGTCCCCCCGTGCGCCGACGCCGGTCTGGCGCCCCTGCTCCTTCGGTCAGTCTGCGAGCACGAAGTAGGCGTCGAACGTAGCCAGCAGCTGCGCCTGGACCTCCTCCTGGAAGTACAGGCTACGCTCCGCGAACTCGGCGGTGTAGCCGCCGTCGTGGGGCAGGTAGTGCAGCTCCCGGAAGTGGAGTACGACGCCAGGCTCGGCGTTGTTCCCATAGTAGTCGGTGAAGGGGCGGAGAACGCGATACCGCTTTCCCCGCTTCAGCCGGTGGATGCTCAGCCGGGCGCTCTCCGCCGCCGCCACCTCCGCGAACGTGGTCCGGGCCGCCTCCAGCTCGGCGAGCTCGCCGAAACGCCACGCCACGGTGACCCGCGCGTCGCCCTGCCACACCTTCGCGGCGACCGCCCACCCCGCCCCGTCGGGCTGCACTTCAAAGACCCAGCGGTCGTTGCAGCCGATCACCGCGCCCGCGCCTGAGGCGCTGTCGTCCTTCATGCCGGGTAGGCTGCGGAAGAAGCCGGTGATCTCTCGGAGAGTGGCCATCGGCGTGCAGTACCGGGGTGCGGGCCGGGTGTCGAGGGGCGGACTCAGCGAGGGCGCGGCGGACGGGGTGGCGGCGGCTCGGCGTTGAGCGGGTCCTCTGGCCAGTAGTGCCGGGGGTACTTCCGCATCAGCTCCTTGCGCAGCGCGGGCCAGTGGCGCTGCCAGAACCCGGCGAGGTCTCGGGTCACCTGAACGGGGCGCTGGTTCGGCGCGAGCAAGCGCAGCACCAGCGCATAGTCGCCCCCGATCCGGGGGCCGTCCGCGAGGCCGAAGAAGTCCTGCATGCGGGACTCCACGTAAGGCTCGTCGGCGTCGTAGCCCACCGCCGCGCGAGGACGGCCCGGGATGCGCACGGTCTCGGGGGCAAGGCGGTCCACCAGCCCGGGGTCGCCGAGCACGCGGAGGATGGCCCCGATCAGTGAGGTGCCGCCGAGGTCTCCGAAGGAGCGGCAGTCCTCGCAGGCGGCACGGGCGGCGATCTCCAGGTCGAGCTCGGGGAGGGCGACGCCGCGGCGGCGGAGGAAGGCGACCCGCTGAAGGAGGGCGACGCCGCGGTCCCAGTCGGGCACGAGCCGGTGCATCGTGGGCCGGGCGTTGGCGAAGAGGAGATCGGCGACGGCCGCTGGATCGCCGCGCCCGGGGGAAGCGTCGAGGACGAGCTCGCCGAAGCAAAGCTCCTCGCGCACCTCCACACGTTCGCCGACCCAGCGCATCGTGTTGCGGACGGTGGCGCCCTCAAGGAGCGCGTCTTCGTCGACCGTGGTCATGTTCCGCGCGCGCACCCGGGTGCCGCTACGGTCGACCTCGGTGACGAGCACGTAGCCGTCCTTCCCCGGCTCGCTCTCGGCGGCGCCGCCGTCGGCGAAGCGGACGCGGCCACCCTCGCGGCGCGCCACGCGGTCGGGGAGCCCGGCGAGGAGCGCGAGGCGGAGCGCACGCTCGCGGTCGGCCGGCGGTCGGCCACCGGGGGGGAGCATTCCTTCGAGGCGGCGTTTCTCCCGAGGGTCGCCCTCGCCGTCGAGCGCACGGTGGACGAGGTCGCCGCCGAGGCGGCGGCCGAAGAGGGTGACCAGTCCGGCGCCTTCGCGGCCGACACCAAGCGCGGCGGCTTCGATCAGCACGCGGGCGAGGCGGGGCGGGAGCGGGAACCGGGCCATCGCATCGCCGATCGCCGTGCGGCGGAGCGCACGATCGTGGCGTTCGAGGGCGCCCAGCCGCTCCAGGAGCGCGATGGCGGCGCGCCACGCCGCGGGAGCGGGCGGCTCGAACCACTCCAGCTCGCGGCCGCCGAGGGCGAGGACGGTGGCGCTCAGGTCGATCCGGCGGATTTCGGGGGCGGTCTCCGCCGGGCGGGCGTCGTGGTCCGCTCGGCTGTACATCCGCAAGCACACACCGGGGCCGAGGCGGCCGGCGCGACCGGCCCGCTGCGCGGCGGAGTCGCGGGCGATGGGGCCGAGGTCGAGCGTGGGCAGCCCGGACCACGCGTCGTAGGCGGCCTGCCGCACCAGCCCGGTGTCGATCACGGTGCGCACCCCCTCCACGGTCACGCTCGTCTCCGCGACGTTGGTGGCGAGGATCACCCGGCGGGGCGCGTCCTCCGGTCGGGAGCGGGGCACCCGGAGCGCGCGGTCCTGGGCGGCGCCCTCGAGCTCGCCGTGCAGGGGCACGACCTCGTAGTTGCCGAGGAGCGCCGCGGTGCGCTCGATCTCGCCGATGCCGGGGAGGAAGACGAGCGTGTCGCCCTCTACGACGCCCACGGCGGCCGCGACGCGCAGCTCCAGCGGGCGTTCGTCCTTGCGCTCCAGGTAGCGCACCTCCACCGGGAACATCCGGCCCTCCGCGCGCACCCGCGGGCAACCCAGGAACTTTGCGACCGCCTCGCCGTCGAGCGTGGCGGACATCACCACCAGCTTCAGGTCGGGGCGCTGCCGCCGGAGCATCCGACACCAGGCGAGGGCCACGTCGGTGTGGATGCTGCGTTCGTGGAACTCGTCGAGGATCACCGCGCCGAGATCGGCGAAGTCGTCCAGCCGCCGGGTGAGGAGGGCCTCGGTGACGTAGAGCACCCGGGTGCGTTCACTGGACTGCCGGTCGAGCCGCATCGCATAGCCGACGGTCTCGCCGACGCGCTCGCCGAGCTCGTCGCTGACGCGCTGCGCGGCTGCCCGGGCGGCGACGCGGCGAGGTTCGAGCACCCACACCTGCCCGGTGACCTCGGCGGCGACCGCGAGGGGCACCCGGGTGGTCTTGCCGGAGCCGGGCGGCGCTTCCAGGACGACGGCGCCGGACGTACGCAGGGCCTCGCGCACGGCGGGGAGGGCGTCGTCGATGGGCAGGGGGGTGGGCATCGGGCGGGGGGGCTTACCGCGGTGGGGGCCTCTGTGGGGGGAGGGGAATCAGCGCTGGCCAACCTCCCGCGGGCGGTTATCCGCTCCAAATGCGCCACCTCCCGCTGCTCGCCCTGCTCTTCCTCCCCGGCTGCGGCCTCTTCGGCGGCGCCACCGACACTGCCGACTCCGCGCCGCCCCCCACCGAGACCTGCAACGGCGAGGACGACGACGGCGACGGGCAGATCGACGAGGACGTGGCCGACCTCCCGGTCTGGTACGCCGACGACGACGCGGACGGCTTCGGCGATCCTCTGGAGACCACCTCTGGCTGCGACGCTCCGTCGGGCTTCATCGCCGACGGGACGGACTGCGACGACACCAACGCGCTCATCAACCCGGGCGTGGAGGAGGACGGTGGCAACGAAGTGGACGAGAACTGCGACGGCGTGGTGGACGACACCTGCGGTCCCCACGCCCCGGTGATCGACTCGGCGGAGCCCGCCTTCGACCCCTCGTTCGACTTCGGCCGCGAGACCGGCCCGGCGATGACGGTGCTCCTGCACTTCACCGATGTCGACGGCGATGTGGACCGGACGAAGTTCCGGATGTGGATGGACTACGTGGTGGACGGCTCGGTGGACACTTCGGGCGAGCCGAACTCGGAGATGAACGAGATCACCCTGGACGACGACCCGACCTGCGTCGTGGCCGAGGAGGACATCACCCTCGCCTACGGCGCCGCCAACCTCGTCGACACCTACACCAGCGTGGAGCTGGCGCTCTCGGTGAGCGACGCGCTCGACCACTGGAGCGAGCCCGTCGTGGTGGAGGCGCCGCTGGAGTAGGGCGGGCCGGATAAACTCCGGGCCATGCCCACCCCGCTCGTCGACCTGCTCGGGATGATGGAGGCCTCTGGCGCCTCCGATCTCTTTCTCACGGAGGGGAAGGTCCCGGCGGCGCGGGTGCACGGCCAGCTCCGAACGCTCAACGAGCCGGCGACCGAGCCCGACGCGATGCGGGAGCTCCTCGACGCGGTGGTGCCGCCGCTGGCGCGCCGACGGTTCGACGAGACCGGCGACCTCGACGTGGGCGCGACGCTGCCCGGCGGCAAGCGCCTGCGCCTCTCGGTGCTCCGCCAGCAGGGCATCCTCGGGGTCGTCGCGCGGGCGGTGCCGCCGGGGGCGATCGAGATCACCTCCCTCGGGTTGCCGGCCGCTCTCGCCACCTTCGTGGAGCAGCCGCGCGGCCTCGTGCTGGTCACGGGCGCGACGGGCTCCGGGAAGAGCACGACGTTGGCGTCCCTGGTGCATCACGTGAACCGCACCCGCGCCGCGCACATCGTCACCATCGAGGACCCCATCGAGTTCGTGCACCGGGACATCCGCGCGCGGGTCACGCAGCGGGAGATCGGCGGGGACTCCGCGTCGTTCCACAGCGCGCTCCGTCACGTGGTGCGCCAGAGCCCGGACGTGATCCTCGTCGGGGAGATGCGCGACGCCGAGACGATGGGCGTGGCGATCTCCGCCGCGCTTACCGGACACCTGGTCCTGGCCTCGATCCACGCGATCGACGCGACGCAGACCCTCCAGCGCATCCTGGCCTACTTCCCCGACGCGATGCGTGCTCAAGCCGCGCTCGACCTGTCATTGTGCCTCGTCGGCATCGTCTCCCAGCGTCTCCTCCCTCGCGCCGACGGCAAGGGGCGTGTCCTCGCCGCCGAGGTCCTCGCGAACACGCCGGCGGTGGCGCGCCTCCTCCGCGAACAGCGCGTGGATGAGCTCCAGGACCTCATGCGCGGCTCGACGGACCCGCTGAACCTCTCGTTCAACCAGTCCCTCCTGCGGCTACACCGCGCGGGCACCATCAAGTACGAGGTGGGCGTGGCGGCGGCCTCCAACCCGGACGAGTTCGCGCTGCTGGCGCGCGGCATGGGCGCCGGGGCGAGCCAGTTCAAGGCGGGCGCCGACCAGACCGACCACGGTCTGGATCTGAAGGCGCTCCTCGCGGCGGCGGACCAGCGCGGCGCCTCCGACCTCCACCTGACGGCCGGCCGGCCGCCCCTGGTGCGCATCTCCGGCGTGCTCACGCCGCTGGACCAGACGGCGCTGTCCGAGGCGGACATGCGCACGCTCTTGTACTCGGTGATGAGCGCCCGCCAACGGGCCCAATACGAGCTGGAGCGGGAGGTCGACTTCGCGCTCGCCCTCGGCGACGGCAAGCGGTTCCGGGTGAACGCCTACTACCAGAAGGGGCAGATGGCGGCGGCGCTCCGCTCCATCGCCTCCGAGGTGCCCAGCGCCGACGTGCTCGGCATCCCCGACGCCGTCCTCAAGATGGCCGACCGACCCCAGGGCCTCGTCCTCGTGGTGGGGCCGACCGGCTCCGGCAAGAGCACCACCCTCGCCTGCCTGGTGGACCGGGTGAACCGGCAGCGGGCCTGCCGGATCATCACCGTCGAGGACCCCATCGAGTTCGTGCACAAGAGCCGCCTGGCCACGATCGACCAGCGGGAGGTCGGCGCGGACACGGGGAGCTTCAGCGCGGCGCTGAAGTACATCCTCCGCCAGGACCCGGACGTGGTGCTCGTCGGCGAGATGCGCGACGCCGAGACGATCAGCGCCGCGCTCACCGCGGCCGAGACCGGCCACCTGGTGATGGCCACGCTCCACGCCAACGACGCCCCCCAGACCGTGGACCGCATCGTCGACACCTTCCCCAGTCACCAGCAGGATCAAGCGCGCGCGCAGCTCGCGGCATGCCTGCTTGGGGTGGTCTCCCAGCGGCTCCTCCCCCACAAGGGCGGCACGGGGCGAGTGGCGGTGTTCGAGGTGCTCCTCGGCAGCCCCGCGGTCCGCACCCTCATCCGCGACGACAAGCTCCATCAGGTCCACAACTCCATGGAGACGGCGCGGCGGGAGGGGATGGTGACGATGGACTTCGCCCTGAAGGAGTCCTACGAGTCTGGGAGGATCAGCTTCGACGAGGCGATGCGCTTCATCGTGAACCCCAAGTCACTCAACCCCATCGGGGCAGACGCGCCCGCGCCTCCCCCTCCGGCGCCGCCGCCTCCCCGCAAGGGCTGGGGCGGGTGACGCGTGCGCCTCGTCCGCCTGGACCCGCTGCTCTTCGAGCGCCTCGACGGCCGGGACCGCGCGGACACCTGGCGCACCGCGCTGCACCAGGGCGGCTGGTTCGTGGAGCCGGGCACGGCGACCGGAACGGCGGCGGACGGCCTGCGGGAGCTGAGGTTGCACCTCGCCGAGCTGGACGCGGCGGAGCTGAACGTCAACCTCGCGAGCCACCCGATCGCCTGGCTCACTGGAGGCGTCCCGCGGCCGGTGGTGATCGGGATGATCGTCAGCTTCGCCGTGGTCGCGGCGGTGGGGGGCGCGATCTCGGAGTGGGGCGGGCTGCTCTTCGGCATCGGCGTCGCGCCGATCTTCTGGGGCGCCTTCGCCCTGGGTGGGCTCGCGGTCGCGGTCCGGCACGAATTCCGGAGGCGCGAGCTCCTCGACCTCTCGCGCCAGCAGCGGGCGAGGCACGCACGGGAGCTGCTTGAGACGGTGACCGGCCTGTCGGTGGTGCCCTGGGTGCTCCGCACCGAGGGCTCCGCAGTGGTGAACGCCCCGCACCTCACGTGGTTGGAACACCGGCTCCGGGACCTCCGCGTGGCCCACACCCCCGACGCGCCGCCCGCGCGGCGGGAGCTGATGGAGCGGCTGCGGGCCGCGCTCGATCCCATGGAGGCCGCGTTGCGGGACGCAAACCGGGGCATCGTCCCTGACGTCGCCACGTTCATCGTGGACCTCGGCCCGCTCCGTGCGGCGTTCGCGGCCACGAAGGTGCTGCGGGGGGCGGAAGGGTCGCGGTTGGCGGAGGTGCTGGAGCGGGGCCCTTCGCGCGGATAGCCGATGGACTCGGGGCGCCGGGAGGCGCCGGCGACGCCCGCTCGCCGAGGCGCGAATGCCTACCCCTTGTGTCTGATCGGTTACCCGCGGCCGATGGACCCGGCACCCAAGGTGCCCCGCGGCATCCGGCTCGGGGCGGCATTCGTGGTAATCGTAGCGTTGTTCCTGTGCCGTTGGCAGGTGAACCGTGACGGCGAGCGCAACGCCGGCCGGGAGATCGCGATCACCCTCGCCGACTCGCCTCCTCTGGACCCGACGGCGCCGCTGGACGCCTCGTCCGCGTGGCACGTGGTGAGGTGGTCCGGCAAATACGACGGTGCACCGGAGCTGATCGCGGGGCGGATGGCCCACGACCAGCTCGGCTACGGCCTCGTGCAGCGGTTCGTGCGGGCGGACGGAGCCGTCTTGATGGTGGACCGTGGCTGGACGCCGGTCGAAACGCTGGAGGACGTGGCGCAGCGGCTCACCCACGAGACCGACGCCACGCTCACCGGACAGGTCCGCCCCGCGACCGGGCGTACCGACATCGAGCCGACCATCGGGCACGGCACCCGCATCTGGCCAGCGAAGGCCTGGGCGACAATCAACACCGCCAATGACGTCGCGACATCGGTGTTTGTCGTCGAGGGGGCCATCGACGGTGCGAATTGTGGGAAAGCGCCCATCGAAAACGGCTATGATCGGGTGCCTGTGCGAGACGACACGTCTCTGCACTACGCCTCGCAGTGGGCCGCCATCGCGGCCATCGCTGCAATTGTCCTCGTTCCTTCTGCGATGCAGCGGGCGCGCCATTTTCTTGGTGCCTGAACGGCGGGTCCATAATAGTTAGGGGCCCCCGACCCCCCCCTGGTGGAGAAGAGGCCCATGGTTTCGGTTCGTTCGACCCTGGTCGCGCTGGCTCTGGCGCTGACTGCCGCCTCTGGGTGCACTGAGCTCCCGGCCAGCGGCGTCGCCAGGGGCCAGGTGCTCTACACCAACTGCGAGCAGTGCCACGGGAAGAGCGGCGAGGGGTCCACCCTCGTGCAGGCCCCGCCGATCGCCGGGCTGCCCGCCTGGTACATCGAGGCGCAGTTCCTGCACTTCCAGACGGGCCTTCGCGGCGCCCACCCGGACGATGTGGAGGGCCTGAAGATGCGCCCCATGTCGCGCACGGTGAAGGACCCGGCGGATGTGAAGGTGGTCGCCGAATACGTCGCGTCCCTCCCGGCGGTGAAGACCGAAGCCACCATGGGCGGCGATGCCACCAAGGGTCAGGCGGCCTTCGCCACCTGCGCGGCCTGCCACGGGGCCGACGGCCAGGGCAACCCCGACTTGAAGGCGCCGAAGATCGCCGGTCAAGCCGACTGGTACGTCGTCCGGCAGCTCACCAAGTTCAAGGGTGGCGTGCGGGCCTACGACCCGGCCGACACCGCGGGCGCCACCATGAAGGGCATCGCGGGCACCATCCCCGACGAAGCCGCCATGCGCGACCTCGCCGCCTACATCCACACCCTGTGAGGCTGGAATGAACCACGCCGCGCCCAACGAAGCGGAGCGTCTCGCGACGCAGGTCTTCGTCATCACGATCGCCGGGGTCGTCGCCTACGGCCTCGCTGTCGTCCTCTACGTCCTGTCCTGAGTCGGAGCGTACATGCTCGAACATTACATGAAGCAGGGTTCGTCCTACGCCAGCCATATCGATGGCCTGGTGTGGATGATCTTCCTCATGGTGGGCTTCTGGTTCCTCTTCGCCGAGGGCATGTTCTTCTGGCTGCTCTGGCGCTACCGCAAGAAGCCGGGCGAGAAGGCCGCGTACTTCGATGAGCACGCCGAGCACAAGATCAAGTACAACTGGGTGGAGATTCCCCACCGGTTGATCCTCGTCTGCGACGTCGCGCTCATCGTCGGCGCGATCTCGGTGTGGACCGAGGTGAAGATCTCGATGCCCCAGACCGACGAGACGGTGCGCATCACCGCCCAGCAGTGGGCGTGGACGTTCCAGCACGCCGGCCCCGACGGCGAGCTCGACACCATGGACGACATCACCACGGTGGATGAGCTCCACGTGCAGCTCGGCAAGACCTACAAGTTCGAGCTCGCCAGCAAGGACGTCATCCACAGCTTCAGCGTGCCGCTGTTCCGCCTCAAGCAGGACGCGATCCCTGGCCGCGTGATCACGGGCTGGTTCAAGCCCACCCTCGCCGGTGAGTTCGACGTGCAGTGCACCGAGATCTGCGGCATCGGCCACGGCATCATGCCGGCCAAGCTCCACGTGGACACGCCGGAAGAGTACGCGGCGTGGCTCGCGAACCCCTCTCACTACCTCGCCTACCACTACTAGGACCGGAGCCGGACCCCATGGCCGAGTCCCACGCCCACGCGCACGAACCGCACGGGCACGCCCATCACGAACCCGAAGGTTGGTTCAAGCACTACTTCTGGTCCACCGACCACAAGATGATCGCCAAGCAGTATCTCCTCACCGGGATGCTGATGGGCGTGGTGGGTGCGTACTTCGCCTACGTCTTCCGGATGCAGCTCGCCTTCCCCGGCAAGCCGGTGCCCGGGTACGGCATGGTGACCGGGGCGGACTACAACGCCCTCATCACCAACCACGGCGCGGTGATGATCTTCTGGGTGGCGATGCCTGTGCTCATCGCCGCGTTCGGAAACTACCTGATCCCGCTGATGATCGGCGCGGACGACATGGTTTTCCCGCGGCTGAATCGCCTCAGCTACCAGATCTTCCTGGTGAGCGCGATCATCCTCGGCGCCTCCTTCTTCGTGCAGGGCGGCGCGTTCGGCGGCGCCTGGACCTCGTACCCCCCGCTCTCCGCGAAGGCTGAGTACAACCTCACCCCGCTCGGCCCCTCGTTGTGGTTGATCGCGGTCGCGCTTGAGTTCGTGGCGTTCCTCCTGGGCGGCATCAACTTCGTCACCACCGCGATGAACGCGCGTGCCCCGGGCATGAAGGCGTTCGACATCCCGATGGCGGTGTGGATGATCGTCATCGCGTCGATCATGTTCATGGCCTCTGTCGGTCCGCTCGTGGCCGGCGCGGTGATGCTCCTCTTCGACCAGCTCATCGGCACCGGCTTCTTCGACCCCGACCGCGGCGGCGACCCGGTGCTCTGGCAGCACCTCTTCTGGTTCTTCGGTCACCCGGAAGTGTACGTGGTGCTCCTCCCCGCCATGGGTTTCGTGGCGGAGATCATCACCGTGTTCTCCCGGAAGAAGCTCTTCGCCTACAAGACGGTGCTCTACACCAGCATCGGCACCGGCGTGCTCAGCTTCTTCGTGTGGGCCCACCACCAGTTCATCGCGGGCATCGACCCCCGCATGGCGAACGTGTTCTCGGTCACCACGGTGCTCATCTCGATCCCCATCGCCGAGATGTGCTTCGTGTACATCGCGACGCTGTACGGCGGTTCGATCACCTTCTCGGTGCCGATGCTCTGGGCGCTTGCCTTCATCGGCGAGTTCCTCGTCGGCGGCGTGACCGGCATCTTCCTCGGCGCGTCCGGCGCGGACATCTACTTCCACGACACCTACTTCGTGGTCGCGCACTTCCACTACACCTTCTTCCCGATCGCCATCATCGGCACCTTCGCGGGGATCACCTACTGGTTCCCCAAGATGTACGGCCGCCACATGAACGAGCTGGCGAACAAAGTGCACTTCTGGATCACCACCGTGGCGTTCAACGGGATTTTCATCCCGCTGTTCATCCTCGGCGCGTCCGGCGACCACCGGCGCATCTTCGACTACAGCAACTTCCCCGAGCTGGCGACGCCTGAGATGCAGGCGATGCGGGTCTTCGCGACGGTCTCGCTCCTGGTGCTGCTCGCGGCCCAGCCGATCTTCCTGGTGAACTTCTTCTACAGCATGTTCAAGGGCAAGCAGGCCGGGGCCAACCCCTGGAACGCCAACACGCTTGAGTGGCAGTGCCCGTCACCCCCCCCGCACGGCAACTTCGACGTGCTGCCCGACGTCTACCGCGGCCCCTACGAGTACAGCTCGCCGGACCGCGCGGACGACTTCTGGCCGCAGAACTCCCCCTCGTAAGGCGCCCGGAGAACCCGAATGGTCAAGCCCATCGCCACCACCCGCTCCGCCACCGGCGTCCCCACCGGGCGCTTGGCCGTGTGGTGGGTCATCGCCTCCGAGATCGTGATCTTCGGCGGGCTCCTTGCCAGCTACGTGATGCACCGCCTGGGCCACCCCGAGTGGGCGACGTACGCGGCGCACACCAACCCGTGGGCCGGCGGCCTCAACACGCTGGTGCTGCTCACCTCCTCGCTCACCGCGGTGCTCGCGCACAACGCGGCGGAGCGCGGGAACGGGAAGCGTGCGGCCAATCTGCTGATGCTCACCTGCGTCGGCGCGTTGACCTTCCTCGTGGTCAAGAGCTTCGAGTGGTACCACGAGATCAGCGAAGGCTTCACGATCACGGCGAACGGCTTCTGGTCGTTCTACTACTGCGCGGCGGGGCTGCACGGGATCCACGTCATCGCCGGCGCGATCATCATGCTCTTCGTGGCCGCCGACGCCCGGAAGAACAAGGAGCTTCAGCGCGTGGAGCTCATCGGGATCTACTGGCACTTCGTAGACCTGGTGTGGATCTTCCTGTTCCCCCTTCTCTACATCGCCAAGTAGGCGCGGGAGCCTTCGCATGTCCTCCAACGTCGACGCTCACGCGGCTCACGGGTCCCACGCGGACCCCCACGCCCTGCATGACGACTCCCACTACATCAAGGTGTGGGGCATCCTGGTGGTGCTCTTCGCCATCAGCTTCGCCGGCCCGTTCCTCGGCATCCGCATCATCACGCTGATGACCGCCTTCGGCATCGCCGTGGTGAAGGCGTACCTCGTCGCCAAGAACTTCATGCACCTCGACATCGAGAAGAAGTTCGTGGTGCAGCTGCTCGTCGTCTGCCTCGGCCTGTTGTTCCTGTTCTTCCTCGGCGTCTCCCCCGACGTGATGAAGCACTGGGGCTGGAACTGGCGCAACGACTCCGCGAAGAACGCCAACATCCCCGAGCACATCCTCCACGAGGGTGGCGCGGAAGGCGCTCCCGAAGGTGCCGCTCCGGCCGAAGGCGCCGCGCCTGCGGAAGGGGCCGCTCCGGCCGCCGAGGGCGCGAAGTAGCATGACCACCGCCGCGCTCCCCTTGCCGAAGCCCGTGAAGGGCCCGCCGCTGGTGACGAGCGAGGTCTTCGGCATGCTCATCTGGGTCTTCGCCGAGGTGATGCTCTTCGCCGGGTTCATCAGCGGGTACAACCTCGTCGGGGCGCGCGCTCCGGCGGGTTGGTGGCCGCCGCCGGGCGATCCGGCGCTCCCCGTCGCGAGCACGGCCGCCGCCTCCTTGGCGCTCCTCGCGTCGGGCGTGGCGGTGTGGTGGGCGGGGCGTCCGGCGTCCCGAGCCGCCGCGGGGCGTGCGCTCGGCATCGCGGTGGTGCTGGCGTTGGTCTTCGTCGGCTACCAGGTCGCGGAATTCGCCCGGTTGCTCGCCATCGGCTTCACGCTGGTGTCGAGCGCCCACGGCGGCTTCTTCTACACGATCATTGGCGCCCACGCGCTGCACGCCGTGAGCGCGGTGGTCGCGCTCGGCTGGGGATGGCGCAAGCTCTCCAACGGCGCGCTGAGCGAGCCGCTCTTCGCGGCGCTGCGCATCTACTGGTTCTTCGTGGTGTTGCTCTGGCCGGTGCTCTTCACGGTGGTGTACCTGTGAGCCGCGCCCTGCCCATCGCCGCCGCCGTGGCCGTGCTCAGCCACCCCTCGTTCGCGCTCGCGTGTTCGTCCTGCATGGACCCGCGCGAGGGCAACCGCACGCTCCTGAGCGTGACCGTCTTCCTCAGCCTCCTGCCGCTCGCCCTGATGGGCGGGATCGGCGGGTGGCTCTACCGGCGGCACCTCGCCGTCGAGCGGGCCCTGCTCGCCGCTTCCCCCCCTGCCCCCTCCACGGAACGCTGATGCTCGTGCTCCGTCGCCTCCTCCCGTTCGGCTGTCTGGTCCTCGCCGCGTGCGAGGCTATCCCCGAAGACTCGGTGTTCGTCCAGGATCGGTACCAGGGGCACTACGCTCCGGACTGTCCGTCGTGGGTGACCAGCCCCGTGAGCGGCCGGCCCTACTGCTCGTCGCCGAGCAAGGGCTACGACACCTCGCCCGCCTACGCGGCGGCGAAGCCCGTGGCCAACGACACCGCCTTCGACGGGTTCGACGCCAAGTCCCCCGAGGACAAGAAGGCGCTGCTCATCGCCCAGGGCGAGAAGGTCTACACCAACAACTGCGCGGCCTGCCATCAGGTCGACGGAAAGGGCTCGGGCACGTCTTTCCCCCCGCTCATGGCCGACCCGGTCGTCAACGGTGGCCCGGTGGCCGAGCAGATCCAGACCGTCCTCCATGGGCTCTCCGGCAAGGTGATCAACGGGGTGCCCTACACCGGCGCGATGACCCCGTTCTCCAACCTCACCGACAACCAGATCGCCGCGGTCATCACCTACGAGCGGAATTCCTGGGGGAACGACGGCGGGGTGGTGGAGCCGGCGCAGGTCAAGGCCGGCCGGTAGTCGTCTCCGGTTGTCCTGGGCGTCGCCGATCGGGTGGCGCCGCGCTACAACCGGGTGCGAGGCAATGTGGACGCGCTCAAGGAATACTGGGGGGTCGCCGGTCCGACCCTGAGCTTCATGCTCGCGGTCAGCGTGATCACCATGGCGATCGCGTTGGAGCGGCTGCTGCAGCTGCTGCGGATGCGCGGCGCGCTGCGTCGTGTGGAAGAGAAGGTGCTCGAAGCGGCCCGGCGCGGGGAGCTCGAAGAGAGCCGCCGCCACGCCGACTCGCTGCCGAGCCCGGTGCGCGAGGTCTTCGCCGGCGGGCTCGACCGCGCGTTGGGCCGCGCCCGAGGCGAATTCGCCACCGCGATGGTGCGCGAGAGCCGGCGTGCGGCGGGGCGCCTCCGCGGCGGCCTCTGGGTGCTCGGCAGCGTGGGCGCGCTGATGCCCTTCGCCGGCCTCCTCGGCACCGTGCTTGGCGTCATGGGCGCGTTCCACGACATCGGCAGCAGCGGCCAGGGCGGGTTCGCCGTGGTCTCCTCGGGCATCTCCGAGGCGCTCATCGCCACCGCCGCCGGCCTCGCCGTCGCGATCGAGGCGGTGCTCTTCTACAACATCCTCGGGCAGATCGCCACGGGCGTGGCCCGGGACCTCAACCTCGCGGTGGACGAGCTCTCCGAGCTGCTCCGCACCGGCAAGGCGAATGCAGAGCGGCCCGCAGCCAACCCCTGACGACACCGACGACGACGCGGGGGGGATGTTCTCGGACATCAACGTCACCCCGCTCACCGACGTTTTCCTGGTGCTGCTCATCATCTTCATGGTGGTGTCCAGCTCGATGGTCGAGGCGGAGAAGCAGGCCACGCAGGCCAAGAACCTCCTGAGCGAGCGCGCGCTCACCGTGATGACGCCCCAGGGTACGGGCGACAGCCCGCTCATCCCCAAGGACATCGTGATCTCCGTCTCTCCGGACGGCACGATCTTCCTCGAAGGCGACACCTTCCCGATCGCCGACCTCAAGACCAAGCTCGAGTCGGTGCAGAAGGGGGCGGCCGGTACGCGCGTGGTCGTACGCGGGGACCAGGAGGCCCAGTACAAGCTGGTCTGGCAGGTGATCCGCGCCGCCCAGGCGGCCGGCTTCGAAGACGTGGCGTTGGCGAGCCGTTCGGCCTCCGGGGGCTGAGCCCCCTCGCGGTTCAGGCCGTTCCGGCGCGTTCGACGCAGAAGATGACGAAGGGCTGGTGGTGCGCCACCGCCCTTCCCCCCGGACCCCTCGGCGGTCGAGGGGCCACCGTCGGCGAGAATGGCGAGACCGGGCGGCGTGGCCGCCGGGCGATGCGAGGCTGCCCTCGGTCGCTCGTAGCCCTTGCCGGAGGCGGGTTATCCCCAACCGGTGGACCCGAATCGTACCTTCACCCCGGCCCCGGCTTCGGCGCTCCTCGTCGCGGGCCTGCTGGCGCTGCCCGGCTGCACCGCCCCCTGCGCCAACGGCCTCCTCCCCGTTCAGGGCGAGTGCCCCGGGGAAGGCGCCGCCACGGCAGCGGACAGCGCAGATCCCGCCTCGTCCGGCCCGACGGTGCTCTTCTCCGAGACCTTCTCTGGCGACATGGCGGACTGGGACCTCACGGACAAGGTCAACGGCAGCGCCGAGTGCGACCTCGACGACGAACCCGACTACCGCATGTCCATCTGGCTCCCCGAGAGCGACCAGGTGCCATACTGCTACCTGCGCCTCCTGCCCACCTTCGACCTCCGTGATTACGAAGACGCCTGGATCGAGCTCGACTACGACGTGAGCCACTACGACCGACAGGACGGTCCGGAGGACGCCGCCGCGATCTTCTTTGACGCGAACGACGGCTTCGATGACCAGTGGACCGGCCTCTCCTGGAGCCGCACCGAGGGCGAAGACGCGGCGCGGGAAGGTACGGCGCGCGCCGATCTCTCCAGCTTCGCCGGTCGGAGCGCCGCCCTGGAGGTCTACGTGCGACTCGCCCTCTTCTCGTGCGCGGATCGTTCGATCTTCGACTGCGGCTACCGGGGCTCCGGGGATGCCGCTTGGATCACCGTCGATAATTTCTCGCTGGTCGCGCAGTAGGCCGGCGCCACGTCAACCCGACGACGGTCGGGCCGCGGCTCCGCTGAGCGCGAGCACGACCAACGGCCGCCACCCGAGCGCGAGGATCGTCCCGGAGTAGTAGGCGGTCACGGCCCCGTGCAACGGAAGGTCGGCGTAGGTCGCCAGGATAGCCGGCCCGGCCACCCCCGCCGCCACCAGGGCGACGAGCGCCTCATCGGGGGCCGCGGCGGCGCGGAGCGCGGCGGCCTCGGCGGAGGTGAGGGCGCGGCCGCGGCGGTGCCAGTGCTCGGGGAGCGCGCCCGACGCCGTCCAGGCGGCGGCGAGCGCGTCGAGAGAAGGATCCCCGGGACGCGACAGGTGCGCGCAGAGGGGCATCCACGTGGCGGCGTCGAGGGCGCCGGTGGCCTCGGCCGCTAGGTAGAGCGCGGCGGCCCGGTGGTCGTCGCGGGCGTCGCGGAGCGCGGCGCCGAGGAGCACCTCGAGGCGATGGTCGGCGTCCAGCGGCGCGACGAGCGCGGCCGCGCCGGCGGCGTCTCCGGAGAGGAGGAGCTCGCGGAGGCGGATGGCGACCTGGCCGGCGGGAGAGTGCACGGGCCAACCTCTCTCGCGGGGACGCGTCGGGCCACCACGCCCCGGGTGAGCGGCGCTACGTCCAGGGTGAGGTCGCGGCCGCGCCCTCCCGCTTCGACGCTCGGTGAAGGGCCGTCCGCCGGGGCCGCCTACTCCGAGCCCCCGCTGCTGAAGGGAATCTCCAGCGCGGCGACTCGGACCGCGTCGTCGCAGGTGACGGTGGCGTCGCCGCCGACGGCATCCGCGGTGGCGCCGAAGGTGAGGGCGCCGAGCACCCGATCGGCGCCCTCGCCGCGCTCGAGCGACAGGCCGCCGGCGGTGAGCACCCGCACCGAGTCGGGCGTCGTCCCCGAGAGGTCCCCGGTGAGGAGCAGCGCGCCCAGCGGCACCGGCAACGACCGCACGCCGGCCGCCGACGTGACGGCCGCGCCGAGGAGCGGGTACTGCGTGACGTCGCCGCGCGCGGCGGCCGGCACCGTGGCCACCCAGGAGCCCACGAGCGCGTCGGGGTCGTCGCAGCCGGCCTTGAGGCTGATCTGGCTGGTGCCGAGCTCGTACGCCATCGCGATCACCAGGACTTGCCCGTGGGGCTCATCCACTGCCCAGGCGACGGCGTTGCCTGACCAGTCGTCGAACCCGCCGGTGGCCGTGAAGGTGAAGGGGAGGGTGGAGGAGTCGCCGCAGTCGCAGGCGGTGAAGAGCCCGGTGTCGTGCGGAACGTCGCTGTCTGCCGTGTCGGTCGGCGCGGTGAGGCAGGCAGTGAGGAGCGTCAGGACCATGGCAACCTCCGGCTTCAAGCTAATCCCCGAGGGCGCGCCTACCGCCCCCACCACCACAGCTGCGGAAGCAGGACGATCCCCGCGTGGGCGCCGCGCACCGACCCGTCCGGGGCGATGCCAACGGTCGTCGGGAGCGTGGTGACCGGCCATGCGGCCTTCGTGGCCTTGTCCGCAAGGAGCACGCGGTCGAGGCGCAACCCGTGCGCTTGGGCGAACGTGCGGAGGTCGTCCGCCTTGCCGTCCACCGCGACGAAGAGCACCGGCACGTCGGGGTGGGTTTCGGCGTAGTGAACCAACTCGGGCATCTCCATGCGGCACGGCGGGCACCACGTAGCCCAGAAGTTCACCAGCACGGGCGCGCCGCGGAAGCTCGCGAGGTCCACCGGCTGGCCTTCGAGGTTCTGGAGCACGAACGTGGGGGATGCCGGCAACGACGGCGCGCGGATCATCCCCAGGCCCACCCAGAGCCCCGAGACGAGGACCGCGGAGACGCCGAGGTCCCGCGCCCACTTGCGGAGGCGCCGACCCCAGGGCGTGGGCGGCTCGCTCGGAGCTTCACCGGGGGCGCGCACGGACAGGTTGAGGTCGTCGGGGGACATGGTCGTTCCTTACCCGCGATCCGCCACCGGCGGCTGCCACAGCTCCAGTCGGTTGCCCTCCGGATCGTGGAGCCACGCGAAGCGCCCAAAGCTCTCGTCCTGGCCGACCTCCACGGCGATTCCATCGGCTTCCAGTCGCGCCACGGCGGCGAGCAGGTCGGGGACCCGGAAGTTCACCCGCCCGGTGCGCCCCGGGGGGAGCGGTGTTTCGGACTGGAAGAAGGCGAAGGTGGTGGTGGCATGGAGGCCGACCGACTGGACGTCCTGCGAGGGCCACTCCACTCCCCGCGCCGGTCCCCACTGCTGGAACTCGATGCCGAATTGGGCGGTGTACCAGGCAGACAGCGCGTCTACATCGTTGGCGTAGAGGAACGCGCCGCCGAGGCCCTGGACGGCCGGGGGCGCGGACGCCCACTCTGTTAGCCCCACGGCCTGGAGCACCCGCTCGGGCGGGTCCACGATCCGTCGGGCGTTCACGTCGAAGAACGCGCCGAGGAGCTCCGCGGAAGCCCGGAGCTTGCCGGCGTCGTCCACCATGCGTTGGTGCACGACGAAGCGGCGCGTCGTGGTTCGGTGGTAGCGCGTCTCGATGGTGACGGTGTCCCCGAGGCGCACCTCGCGGCGGAAGTCGAGCTTCACCGAGAGGATCACCGGGCTCACCCCCAGCGCCTCCAGCTCCGACCAGCTCACCCCGGAGCTGTGGAAGACGGCCCAACGCGCTTCTTCGAAGAGGGCGAGGTAGGCCGCGTTGTTCACGTGGCCGAGCACGTCGATGTGGGCGGCGGTGAGGGTGACGGGGTGTCGGTGCATGGAGGCGTGGCCTAACCCACGGGCGGCGGGCGGCGGCCCGACGGCGGCGTGAGCGGCGGCCGCGTGGGACGGCGCAGGGCGGGCGGGGAGGGGCCCCGGGGCATAGACTGGACGGGATGCGCGACGGCGGGCTGCTCCGAGGGTTCAAGGCGCTGGTGCGCGGGGTGATGGCGCTGGAGCTCGGCGTTCGTCGCGCCGTGTCCCGGGTCCGGGGGCGGCCTCGGTGGGCGCTCGGCGGCACGTGCGGGGGCTGCGCGCGCTGCTGCGAGGCGCCGACGTTGCGCACGGGCCTCCTGGTGGCGCGTCTGCCCACCCTCCGTCGGCTGTTCCTGGCCTGGCAGCGGCACATCAACGGTTGGGAGAGCGTGGCCGTGGACCGCCCGCGCCGGCTGTTCACCTTCCGCTGCACCCACTTCGACCCGGCCACCCGTCGCTGCGACAGCTACGACAGCCGCCCCACCGCCTGCCGAGACTATCCAAGGGCGCTCCTGGCTCAACCCTGGCCGGAGCTCTTCGAGGGCTGCGGCTTCCGCGTGGTGGACGCCGACCGTGAAGCGCGGCTGGCGAAGCTGCGCGAATCGGGGCTCTCGCCGGAGGCCCTGGCGGAGACGGCGCGGCGGTTGCGGTTGGAGTGAGGGCGGCGCGACGCCGACTCAGCGGGAGTGGCGGTGCCGGCGGGAGCGGCGGAGGAGCACGGCCAGGGCGCCGAGCGGCACGAACGCGCCGAGCTGGCCGGTGCAGCCGCAGTCGGGGGCCGCGGAGCCGGGAGCCTTGTGCTTGTCGGCGCCGTCGCAGTCCTGGTCGATCCCGTCGCCCGCCACCTCGGTGGCGCCGGGGTGCCTCCCGGTGTTGTAGTCGTCGCAGTCGCCCGCCGGCCCGCCGGAGCACGGCCACTCTTCGGGGACGAGATGCACCCCATCGCCGTAGCCGTCGTGGTCGATGTCCCGGTAGCGCGTCCCCGATGACCGTTCGTCCAGCTCACCGTCGCAATCGTCGTCGACGCCGTTGCAGTCCTCGAGGCCGTGCGGGCTCACCAGGGGGTCGGTGTCGTCGCAGTCGGGAACCGCGGTCGCACCCTCCGGGGGGGGGGCGCACAGTTCCCCGAGCCAGGTGGCGCCGTAGCCGTCCCCATCGAGGTCCGGGCCGCCGTACCAGCCGGCGCGCGCGCCGACGGTGGCGTCCTCCGGGTCGCAGTCGGCGCAGTCGTCCGCGCCGTCGCGGTCGGAGTCCTCGTCCTGACCGTCGCAGTTCCGGTCCTCGCAGCCGGGGGTCTCGACCGCGCAGGGGTTCACGTCCGGGTCGGCGTCGTTGCAGTCCCCGTGCCCGGTGGGCCAGCCGTCGCCATCCACGTCGGTGCCCGTGTAGACGACCCAGTCCCGGTCGATCGGGAGCCAGGGGCCCTCGTCGACCTTGCCGATGAGCCGGCTCGTGGGGCAGTCGGCGGCCCCATCGTACTCGGCCACCTCCAAGTGGTGCGTGCCGTCGTCGAAGACGGCGTGGTAGGTTTCCTCAGGGTATTCGGTCTTCGCCGTGTAGGTCCAGGTGCAGCCGTCCGCCTCCTCCTTCAGGCCCTCCTCGTCGACGCCCGAGTAGTCGTCTTCGTCCACGTCTCGCCAGTCGTAGGTGTAGACGTAGAAGTCGGTGTAGGCGCCGTCCGCGAACCACGCGGTGCCCGAGAGGCCGCCGGACTCGCCGGAGAGGCTGGAGGTCCCGCTGCTGCTCCCCAGGAACCCGACGAGCCCGCCGGGCGTGGGCTCGTCCCAGCGGAGGTCCACGGCCGAGCGTTCGATCTCCACGCTCTCCATGACGCAGTGGTCGTGGGTGTCGTAGTAGCTGCTGGACCAGGCGTCGCGCGTGTAGATCCGGCGTCCGGCCACCGACGGGCCGGCGTCGAGCGCCCCGAGCCACCAGCTGTGCGCCGTCTCCCCGCCGCCGATGGTGTAGGCCTGGCCCGACGCTGCAAGCACGTCCAGCGCCTCGTCGCTCCACGCGACGACGTCCGAGGCCATCGCCGAGCCGTCGTCCACCATCGCCTTCGCCTGCACGAGGCTGTCGACCTGGCGGCACGTCCGGGTGCGCCCGGCGGCGCTCGGATCGTCCACGCCGTCGCAGTTGCTGTCCACCCCGTCGCGCTGCGTCTCGCGCGCTGCCGGGTGGATCGCGGCGGAGCCGTCATCGCAGTCGGTGAGGCCCTCCGCCGAGGTCGCGGGGAAGCCGTCGTCGTCGGCGTCGGGGGTGTTCACGAGGAGCTCGACCCGCTCGCTCGCGGCGACCCACAGCTCCTGGATGCCGTCGGGGTCGACGTCCCCGGCGGGGGCGAGCCGGTAGGGGGGGACGTGCATGTCGGCGCCGTAGCCGCCGCCAAAGCCCTTCCCGGACGAGCATGGGTCCGTAAAGGAGTAGTACTCCCAATACGGCAGGTCCTCCACCCCGTCGCCGTCCGCGTCGGCCGCGGGAGCCACCTCCACGTCGCCCAGGTCGGCCGAGTCGACCCCGCTGCTGGCCCGCCACGATCGGACCGTCCCGTAGCCGCCGGCCCCTCCAGGGTAGACCTCGATTCCGCCGGCGCCGAGGGTCTCGGAGGCGACGGCCACGTCGTCGTACCCATCGGCGTCGCTGTCGATGCGGACCAGGGTGGTCCCGAAGCCGGGGTCGCCCGTCAGCTCCCAGTCTGCGCTCGCGGAGAGCCCAGCCGCAGCGCCATACCAGGCCTGGACCACCCCCCTGCCGGCGGTCCAGCCCTCCGGCGCGCTCACCACGAGCTCGTCGATCCCGTCGCCGTTCGCGTCGCCGCCGCCGATTACGGCCGTGCCGAACGCCGCCCCAGCGTCTGTGCCGTACAGCGCGGTGGTCGGGTCGGCCGCGAGGCCGTCGGGGCTCCCGGGGACCACGAAGGCGGCGCCGGCGTCGACCCCTGCGGTGTCGTCGCCGGGGGCGCCGATGAGCAGGTCGACGTGGCCGTCGCCGTCGAGGTCGCCGAAGTCGAGGGCGGCGCCGAAGTCGTCGGCGCCGACGCCGCTCCAGGTCTGGCGGGTGGCGTAGGCGTCGGCCGCGCGCACGACGGTGACGCAGTCGCAGCCGGAGCCGCCGACCGCCAGCTCCGCCGCGCCGTCGCCGTCCACGTCGCCGGCGGCCAGGGTGCTGCCGAATCCATCCCCGGCGGTGGCGCCGTAGATCACGGCGACGGCGGCCTGGTCGACGTAGCCGGCGGTCGCCCCGGGGTACACGTAGACGGCGCCCGCGTCCGTCCCCACCGTGTCGTCCCCCGGGGCGCCGACGACGAGGTCGTCGAGGCCGTCGCCGTCGACGTCGTGCAGCGAGAGGAGCGCCGCGCCGAAGTCATCGCTCCCAGTGCCGACGAGCCGAAGGACGAGCAAGGTGTACATGGCCTCACCGCGAGGAGCGGCCGGTATCCTCCGCTCTGGCCTTGCGTCGCGAGCATGCACTGCTTCTGCACCGGATCCGTGCGGGACGGGCGCGCACGCCGCGGATGCGGGCGCCGACGCTGGTCTTGGCTGGACGACTTTGGGCTGGCCCACTTTGGGCTGGCCCACTTTGGGCTGGCCCACTCCGGGCTCGCGAGGGTGGAGGAGGGCCGGGAGGGGGGACCACCGCGACGCGCCGCGACGGCCAGCGGCTTGGAATCGGGCGCGGTGAGGCCCCTCATCCGGCGCTCCGCGCCACCTCCTCCCGGAGGGAGAAGGGGAGGAGTGTCGCCGTTGCGAGCGTGTTCACGTTGAGTCGAACGTTCTGCGCGGTCGCCTGACGGCCCCCCTCAACGCGGCTGCCCGCCTCCACCACCCCCGCCGCCGCCGCCGCCGCCGCCCCCACCCGGAGGCGGCCCCATCTGGCCCCCGCCGCCCCCGCCGCCCCCGCCCCCCGGCTGCCCCATCGGCCCGCCCGGCTGTCCCGGCTGCCCCGGTCCGCCCGGCTGCCCTGGCTTGCCCTTGCCCTTGCCCTTGGGCACCTCGAAGAGCCCGGGGCCGGCCTCGCCCATCTGCCCGGAGAACAACGCACGTTCGAGCTTGTCCAGGCGCGCGTTGATCGTCTCGACCGTGCTCGGGGAGTCGGTGCCGGTCACCGGGCCGGCGCTCGGCCGGGCGGCGGCGCCCGCGACGCCGGGCTGCTCGACGAGCAGGAGGTGCTCCAGGCGGCTGAGGCGCTCGTCGAGGGCCTCCACCTGCGCGGTCGTGGCCGACACCGAGGACGCGTCGGGCGTCTCCAGGCGATCGAGGCGCGCTTCCACGCGCTCGAGGTGATCGGCCACGGTGGTGTCACCGAAGGAGACGGTGGTGGCGGGGATCGGCGCGGGCTCGGCGTCGCCGCCGCACGCCAGGAGGAGCAGGAGCATTGCCCGATGGTACCGCACCGCAGGAGGTGTCTGCTCCAGGGATGCGCCCTCCCCTCGTCCGCGGGTTGGTGCCGCTGGTCGGCTGCGTCGACACCCAGAGCTCGACCGTCTCCGCGGCGGAGGTAGGGGCGAGGGGGAGGGTGGGCTCACCTCCCGGCCCTTCGAGACCGTCGCGAGCCCAGAGTGGGCCAGCCCGGAGTGGGCCAGCCCGGAGTGGGCCAGCCCGGAGTGGGCCAGCCTGAAGTGGGCCAGCCAGGAGAGGCGTCACCCCGGCCGAGTCCACTCCACACCGAGGAAGGTCGGGCCCTGGCCGGCCTCCACAACGCTCTCCCCCTGGCCCACGCCGGCGGCGATGGTCACCGGCAGGCGCCCCTGACCGCTGGGGAGCGACACGACGACGGGGAGGGCGTCGCCCACGGGGAGCCGGGCGCCGAAGTCGTCGTTGCAGGAGCACATGGCCCCGGAGCCGGGCAGGACGACAGGGTCAAGCGTGTAGGCGTCACCTTCCCGCGTTCCCACGAGCGCGAAGTCGATCGCGCAGTCGGCCACGACGCGTCGCCGGTGGAGCGTCACCGCGTCGGGGTCGCGCGTCCAGCTCAGGCGCTCGGCCTCGCAGTACCGACGGTCCGCCTCGTTGTCGCCCACCTTGCGGTGCTCCGTGGCCACGCCGTTGACGACCCAGCCGGGATCGGGGCGGGCCGCGGCCGCCGTCGCTCGCGCCTGCCCGCGACGCGGGCCTCGGCGTAGTCGCGAAATTCCGGGCCCAGGTAGTGGGCCGCCAGGCCCAGGCCGACCACGAGGGTGATCAGCCAGACGAGGACGCCGAGCAGGACGCGCTCACGCCGGGTCCTCGACCCGCTCACTGCCCACACCCCCGCAACGCCGCGACCACCTGCCCGTCGGCCACCTCCACGAGCTGTTGGACGCTCTCGTTGGCGGAGGGATCGTCGCCCTCGAGGGCGGTGTGCCCGAGCGTGGAGGCGGCCTGGGCGAGGGCGGTAGCCTTCGCGGCGGCGGCGGGGCACTTCGCGAGGGCGGCGGCGTGTTCGTCCAGCGCCGCGACGGCGCTTGCGAGGTCCGCAGCGTGGGGCGCGGGGCGGGCGAGCTTGCCCAGGGCGGTGGCAGGCGCGCGCGGACGCAGTCGGTCGGCCCACGCGCGGTCGAGCACCTTCGTGGCGGGGCCAGGCACCTGGCCGGGGCGGCAGTCGAAGCGCGCCGGCTTCGCGCCCCGGACGGCGAGGCAGTGCGCGATCCCCGCTTCGTCCACCGCTTCGCCGCGGAAGAGCGCCGGGCTGTGGACGATCAGGCAGATGGTGCCGCCCCGCGTGTACCCGGATTCGCCGGGATCGACGACGCGGAGCACGGCGGTCCACGATCCCTGGGGCGGGGTGTCGAGCACCACGCAGTTGAGCCCGAGCCCGAGCCCGGCGCCTTCGTAGTGCGCGGTGAACGGCGCGGGCGCGGCGGGGTCCACCGCCGCGACGGGCGCTGGCGCCGCGCCCGGGTGGACGCAAGCGGCGAGCAACGCGAAGAGCATGGACATCGCGGGTCTCCGGAAGCGTAACCACGGACGTCGGTCGCGCCGTACGGTTCCGTCGGCGGGGGGGGGGTCGGTGCTGCGGCGCTCCGGAGGCCGGGTGGGCGCGCGGCGGGCCGGGCGTTCGGCGCGGGGGCGAGGCGCGGTGGCGGGCGCGACGTTTGGCGGCCCGGCGGCCCGGTCTCGCCATTCTCGCCCCGGCGGTTCCTCGACCGCCGACGGGTCCGGGTGGCAAGCCGGCCGGGCGCCACCAGCCCCTCGACATCGCCGCCTCCGACGCCGCCTACGCCGCGTGGGACGCCTCGCGCCCTGGTGTTGCCCCGACGGCCGCCGTTCCCGCGCCCGCCGCGGCCCGGACCGCCGCCGCCGCCCGCCGCTTCGCCCGCCGCGCCCGATCTGCCGCTTCTTTCTCGGTTCCGGCGTACGGCGCGCGCGTGCCCATGAGCCGGTCCATCCACGGGCGGGTGACGCCCCAGTTCTGGTCCTGGTCGGGGCCCATGTGGTGGTCGTAGTGCCAGGGGAGGTGCTCCCGGGCCCAGTCGACGTCGAGGTGGGCGCGCTTGTGGAGCTTGTAATAACGACGCAGGCAGTAGAGGCTGGTGGCGGACCAGAACGGCGCGACCGGCATCACCGCCGCGATCGGCACCGCGAGGCAGGCGAGCGCCAAGAGCTCCTTGCCCTGGGCGTTCCACCGCGGGGCGCGCAGGTAGTCTTCGTCGATCATCTCGTTCCGACGGCTCTGCGAGTGGTGTTCGTGGAAATGGAAGGCCCAGAAGCTCCGCTTGTCCCGGCCGCGGCCGTGGAGCACGTGCTTGTGGGCGAACCATTCGAAGGCGCCGGAGGTGGCGAAGGCGAGGGGGATTCCGATCATGGTCCTAAAAATGACATGATCGTCATAAAAGTCAAGACCGAAAAGGGTGTCGAAGGGCGGGCGGCGCGAGAGGGCCCTTCCAACCGGCCACGTCGGCGGTCGAGGGGCGCCGTCGGCGAGAATGGCGGGGCGGGCGGAGGGGTCGATCGGGGCGGTCGGCCCGCCGGGGCGGCGGCGGGTGTCGCCCCGGTTGCACGCGCCGCCGCCGCGCCCGCCGGCTTAGACCGGCGCATGGGCCGACGAGAGGACAAAAAGCTGGAGAAGCGGAGTCGGCTCGATGAAGCGGGCGTCCAGGAGCTCCTCTCCGCCGGCTACGCCGGGGCGACGGTGGAGCGGATCGTCGCCGCCGCGGATGTGGCCCGGGGCACGTTCTACCTCTACTACTCCGACAAACACGCGCTCTTCGCGGTGCTGCTCGAGCGGCTCTACGGGCCGCTCGTGGCTGCGCTCGCCACCGCCCGGGACGCCCTGGCCGCCGACACCGCCCCGCCCGTGGTCTACGCTGAGCTCGGCGAGGCGCTCGCGACCCTCATCGGCGGCCAACCTGCGCTCACCCAGGTGGCGCTCCGGGAGGCGCGCGCGGCGGGTCCGGGCGGGGAGGCCGTCCGAGCGTGGACGGCCCAGGTCGAGGGGCTTACGGAGGAGATCCTCGCGGCGTCGGTGGAGCGGGGCCTGCTGCGGCCGCACGCCGTACGCCCGGTGGCGCTGGCGATCGTCGGCGGCGTCGAGCGGCTCACCTGGGGGTGGCTGGCGCAGGAGGGGGGGCTGGACCCCGCGGTCGTCACGATGGAGCTCATCGGGCTCTTTACGTATGGGCTGGCGCGGGGCTGACGGTCACTCCGCCGTCGGCACCAGCGTGGCGAAGGTGGTCGGGTCGGGCCAGGTCCACCCCGAGGAGTCGGTGCCGGAGAGGGCGGTGATCGTCCCGCCCTCGGCGGCGCCGGTGTCGGGCGCGGCCTGTCGCGGCGCCTGGTCGCTGCCGGCGCCGGGCTCCTGGTTCACCTCGGTGCCCACGTCGTAGAGCCCGAGCGAGAGCGCAGCGAGGCCGTCCCCGGAGAGCCCCGCCACGCCGCCCGGCGCGGTGGCGACGACCACGTCGTTGGACTGCCCGAACATCGCGAGGAAGCTCACGTTCTCGTCCGCGGACACGGCCGCGAGCACGCTCGCGTGTTCGCCCGGGTGCATCGGGGCCGCGGCGTAGGTGGTGTCGTCCTTCACGGAGAGCAGCAGCACCTCCCGGACGGCGGGGTCCGCGGCGAGCGCGGCCTGCAGCGCCGTCGGATCACCGTCCTCGGCCAGGGGCTCCAGCGGGGTGTCCTCGGCCACGGCGCCGAGGGTGAACAGGGACCAGCCCGGATCGTGGACCACCAGGAGACCGGGGGCGAGCGCGATGTCCGTCGGCCCCGCGGAGGTGGAGAGGTCCCCAGCGGCCGAGGTGTTCGTCAGGGTGAACCGGAGGGTCACGGGGTCGGGGGCGGTGTCGCCGGTGTCGACGGCCGGGGCGGTGTCGGGGGCGGAGTCGCCCGAGTCGAGGATCGGGGGGAGGCAGGCGAGGAGGAGCGGCAGCATGGGGCCGGGATGCCCAGGAGCTCCGGCGGTTTCGGGGGGCGTGTCGACGGGGCGGTTTGCTGGGGCGCAGCGTGCGGGACTGGTCCGGAGGCCCGCCGCCGGGGGGAGCGGGAGAGAGTGGCCTGGAACGGGGCGCTGCGAGTCCCCTCATCCGGCGCTTCGCGCCATCTTCTCCCGGAGGGAGAAGGGTAGCAATTGGCGCGATAAAACGTATATTCTGTTACGTCATTCCAATCAGCCGACCACCGCCCACGCTAGCCCGCTGACGACGCCCGCCGCGCCGCCGACCAGCCCGAACGCGGCGAGGACCGGGTGCCGGTTCACCTGGCGCATCGTCCGCGACAAGATCCGCTGGGTGAACGTCACGTGGCACTGGACGGGCACGTCGCCCTCCGCGCGGGCGGCGAGGCGGTCGAGCATCGCCTGGGCCGAGGGGTAACGCCGCGCCGGGTCCTTCTGGACGCCCTGGTCGACGAACCAGGTGAGGTCCATCGGCAATTGAGGTTGAACCTTGCTCCCCGTCAGTGCGGCCTTCGGAACCGGGCGCTCCAGCACCCCGCGGAGCGTCGCCTCCGTGGTCTCGCAGTCCTCCAGGTAATGCCGGAGGGTGAGCAGCTCGTGGAGCACCACGCTGATCGAGTAGAGGTCGCTCCGTGCGTCGACCTTCTCGCCGCGCGCCTGCTCCGGCGACATGTAGAGCGGCGTCCCGACGGCCTGCCCCTGACCTTCCGCCGGGACCTGAGCCTCCACCCTCGCGATCCCCCAGTCCAGCAGCATCACTTCGCCGTAGGGACCGACCATGATGTTCGCCGGCTTCAGGTCGCGGTGGACGATGCCGTGGGCGTGGGCGAAGGCGAGCGCGTCGAGCACGGCGGCGATCACCTGTACGCGGCGTTCGAAGCCGTAGGCGCGGTGGGTGGCGGCGTCGCCGGCTCGGAGCTTCCCGATGATCGTCTCGAGCGTCTCGCCCTCGACGTACCGCATCACGAAGTACAGCGCCCCGGACGCGTCCCGCCCCACGTCGTGGATCGGCACGATGTTCGCGTGCTCCAACCGCCCGACCGTACGAATCTCCTGCACGAAGCGCAGCACCGCCCCCGGCGACACCCGGTCGTGACGGATGCGCTTGATCGCCACCTTCCGCCCGATGTCCTGGTCGAGCGCGATCACGACCTCGCCGAGGCCGCCGTGCCCCGCGGCGCCCAGCGGCTTGAAGCGCGGCTCGGTCCTCGTCCGCAGCGAAGCGCGATCCCCCACGCTGACGATCTCCGGGAGCACCGTGACCCGCGCCTCCGTGGTCTCGGCCGGGGCGGCGGGGCGGACCCGGCCGTCGATGGAGGGCGGCGCGAGCGTGGGGCCGGCGGGCGCGGCGTCGGCGAGATCGGCGGGGGCGAGCGTGGGCGCGGCGGGGCCGCGCTCGTCGACGACCAGGGTGGGGGCGGCGGCCTCGTCGAGGTCGTGCCAGGTCGCCCCGGCGGGGCTCTCGGGGCGGGGGTCGGGCATGGGGGCTCCGTGCCCGAGGGGAATAATCACCGCGGCGGCGGCGCGTGAGGCGGACGCGCGGCCCCGCCTCCAGGGTAGAGGGCAGCCGAACCCCTGGTCCGCATGCAACGTGTCCGTCTCGGCTCGTCTGGTCCCCTCGTGTCCCGCATCGGCCTCGGTTGTATGGGCATGTCCGACATGTACGGTCCGGGGGACCGCGGAGAGAGCCTCGCCACGATCGCCGCCGCCCTCGACGCCGGGGTGACCCTCCTCGACACCGGCGATTTCTACGGGATGGGCCACAACGAGCAGCTGCTCGGGGAGGCGCTCCACGGCGTCCGTCGCGACCAGGTCTGCGTGAGCGTGAAGTTCGGCGCCCAGCGTGATCCGGCGGGCAACTGGCTCGGCTTCGACACCCGGCCCTCGGCGGTGAAGACGGCCTGCGCCTATAGCCTCCGTCGCCTCGGCCTCGACCACATCGACATCTACCGCCCCTCCCGCCTCGACCCCCAGGTGCCCATCGAGGAGACCATCGGGGCGATCGCGGACCTCGTACGCGCCGGATACGTCCGGCACATCGGCCTCTCCGAGGTCGGCGCGGACACGGTGCGGCGCGCAGCGGCGGTGCACCCGATCGTCGACCTCCAGATCGAATACGGCCTCGCCACCCGCAGCATCGAGGCTGAGATCCTCCCCACCTGTCGGGCGCTGGGTACCGGGATCACCGCGTATGGCGTGCTCGCTCGTGGGCTCATCTCGGGCAACTGGCGCGCCCCAGCCCCCGACGCGCGGGACATGCGCCGCTTCATCCCTCGCTTCGCCGCCGAGAACCTCACCGCCAACCTCGCCCTGGTCGACCAGCTCCGTCCGGTGGCGGAAGTCCGGGGCCTGACCGTGGCGCAGGCGGCGATCGCCTGGGTGCTGGCGCAGGGGGAGGACATCGTCCCGCTCGTGGGGGCGCGTCGCCTCGATCGGCTGAGCGAGGCGCTCGGCGCGTTGAACCGAGGGTTGTCGGCAGAGGACGTGGCGGCGATCGGCGCGGCGCTCCCCGCCGAAGCGGTAGCTGGCACCCGCTACGCTGCGGCGCAGATGGCCACCCTGGACAGCGAAAAGCGGCGCTGAATCGGCGACGAGTTCGTTCACGGGCTGGAGGCGCGACATCGGCCTGCCGGCCGGACGGGTCGGCGGTCGAGGAGCCGCAGGCGGCGAGCCTGGCGGGGCGGGCGCACGGACCGCCCGGGGCGGGTTCGTGGCGCCGCGACAGGGATCGGAGGGAGGCCTCCGGCCGACCGGAGAGCCCGGCGACCGCCGAAGGCGGGCGGTCGCCGTTCTCGTCGTTCTTCGACCGCGCTTACGCGCGCTCGACCACCGCCGCCGCCCCCATGCCGCCGCCGATGCACATCGAGATCACGCCGTAGCGGGCGCCGCGGCGCTTCATCTCGTTGAGCAGCGTGGCCATCTGGCGCGCGCCGGTGCACCCGAGCGGGTGGCCGAGCGCGATGGCGCCGCCGTTGACGTTGACCTTCGCCGGGTCGATCCCGAGCTCGCGGACGCAGTACACGGCCTGGGCCGCGAACGCTTCGTTGATCTCGAACAGATCGATGTCGGCGAGGGTGAGGCCGGCCTTCGCCAGCGCCTTGGGGATCGCGGCCACCGGGCCGATGCCCATGACCTCGGGGGCCACGCCCGCCACCTGGTAGGCGCGCAGGTAGCCGAGCACCGGCCAGCCTTCTTTCTTCGCGACGTCCGCGCCCGCGAGGATCGCCGCCGCCGCGCCGTCGCTCATCTGGGAGCTGTTGCCCGCGGTGACGGTGCCGCCGGTCTGCTTGAACGCCGTGCGGAGCTTGGCGAGCCCCTCCACCGTGGTGTCGGCGCGGGGGCCTTCGTCCACCGCGAAGGCGAGGTCCTTCCAGCCGCCGTCGGTCATCACCCGGGTGTTCAGGGTGACGATCTCGTCCACGAACTTGCCGGCTTTCTGGGCCGCGATCGCCTTCATGTGCGAGTCGTACGCGAACTGGTCCTGCACCTCGCGGCTCACGCCGAAGCGCTCCGCCACGATCTCGGCGGTGATGCCCATGGGGGTGTAGGCCGACGGGCGGTTGGTCATGAGCGTGGGGTTCGGGGCCGGCTTCTGGCCGCCCATCGCGATCTCGCTCATGGACTCGACGCCGCCGGCGAGCACCACGTCGTTCCAGCCGGCGAGGATCCCCGCGGCGCCCTGGGCGATGCCCTGGATGCCGGAGGAGCAGAACCGGTTGACGGTGATGGCGGGCACGCTGTCGGGGATGTTCGCGAGGAACGCCCCGATGCGGGCCACGTTCATGCCCTGCTCGGCCTCGGGCATGGCGCAGCCGATGATGACGTCGTCGAGGCGGGCGGGGTCGAGCCCCGGGACGCGCGCGACGGCGGCGGCGATCGCCACCCCGAGCATGTCGTCGGGGCGGGTGTCCTTGAGCGCACCCCGGGGGGCCTTGCCCACGGCGGTGCGGACGCTGGAGATGATGGCAACTTCACGCATGGGATGGCTCCTAGTTGCGCAGCGGCTTGCCCTTCTCCAGCATGTGCTGGATCCGGGCCTGGGTCTGGGGGTTGCCACAGAGCGAGAGGAAGGCCTCCCGCTCGAGGTCGAGGAGGTCCTGCTCGGTGCGGACCGTGCCGTACGGCACGTCGCCGCCGCAGAGGACGTGCGCCACCTTCTTGCCCACGACCACGTCGTAGTCGGTGGCCATGCCGCTCATGTTGAACTGGTACAAGCCCAGGTCGAGCGTGCCCTTGCCCTGGGTGCCCGCCACCTTGGCGGTGCGCGGCTTGGGCGGCTGGTAGCCGCCGGCCACGAGGCCGAGGGCCACCTGCTTGGCGGTGCCGATCACGGCGTCGGGGTCCATCTCCACGCGGTCGCTGAGGCGGAGGATGCGGGCATCCCGGGCTTCTTCGGCCGACATGAAGATCTTCGCGGTGGCGATGTACTCGAACGCCTTCTGGGTGAAGGGGTTGGGGTCGATCGCGATGCCGGCCGGCTGCTCGCCGAGGAACCGCATCGTGAGCTCCTTGCACCCGCCTCCCGCGGGGAGCAGGCCCACGCCTACCTCCACGAGCCCGGAGTACATCTCGCCGCACGCGACGGTGGCCGCGGAGTGCATGGTGACCTCCACGCCCCCGCCGAGGGTGAGGCCCCACGGCGCGGTGACGATCGGCCGCTTGGAGTAGCGGGCGCGCTGAAGGCCGTCCTGCATGCCCTTGATCATCTGCTCCAGGCGATCCCACTCGCCGGACATGGCGGTCATGAGCACCATGAGGATGTTCGCGCCGGCGCAGAAGGCGGTGCCGCCCTGGTTGCCGACCACGAGCGCGTCGTACTTCCCGGCTTCGAGCAGGTCTTGCGCCTTCTCGTACATGGGGAAGATCAGATCGTCGAGCGCGTTCATCTTGCTGTGGAATTCGAGGCAGAGGACGCCATCGCCGAGGTCGAGCAGGCTGGAGCTCATGTTCCGCTCGATCTCGCCGCCGCGGGCGCGGACGTCGTCGAGCTGGAGCTGGCCCGTGCTGCGCGGGAGCGGGGCGCTGCCGCCGGCCTTCGGGGCGAAGGTCATGACCCCGGCGCTGTCGCGATCGTAGAACTTCGTGCGGCCCGAGGCGATCATCGCCTTGACCCAGGCCGGCACGGTGCGGCCTTCGGCCTCCATGCGCGCCACGGTCTCCGGGACGCCGAGCGCATCCCACGACTCGAAGGGACCCTGCTCCCAGCGGAAGCCCCAGCGCATGCCGCGGTCGATGTTCACGATGTCGTCGGCGATCTCGCCCACGCGGTTGGCCGCGTAGAGGAGCGTGTCGGCGGTGACGGCCCAGGCGAACTCGGCGGCCACGTCGGTGGAGTTGAGGATGATCTTGACCTTCTCGGCCACGGTCTCCGCGCCGCGGGCGGCGCCGAGGCAGGGGAACCGCACCTTCTCGGAGGGGCGGTATTCCAGCGTGTTGAGGTCGAGGGCGAAGATCTCGCTCTTCCCGCCATCCTTCTTCACCTTCTTGTAGAAGCCGCCGCCGGTCTTGTCGCCCAGCCACTTCTTCTCGATGAGGGCCTTCACGTAGTCGGGGACCACGAAGGAGGCGCGCTCCTCGTCGTCCGGGCAGCCGTCGTAGATGCCCTGGATGACGTGGGCCAGCGTGTCGATGCCCACGAGGTCGCCCGTGCGGAAGACCGCGCTGTCGGGCCGGCCCATGGCCTTACCGAAGACCGCATCGACCTGCTCGACCGTGAGGCCCAGGCGCGCCATGTGGCGGAAGACGCTGGTCATCCCGTAGGTGCCGACGCGGTTGGCGACGAAGGCGTTGGTGTCCTTCGCGTAGACGATGCCCTTGCCGAGCTGCCGCTCGCCGAACCGAGCCACCTCCGCCGTGACCGCGGGCAGCGTGTCGGGACCGCTGACGATCTCGAGGAGCTGCATGTACCGGACGGGGTTGAAGAAGTGCATGATGAGGAAGTGCTGCCGGAGCTCCGGCGCGAACTTCTCCGCCATGACCGCCAGCGGGATGCCGGACGTGTTGCTGGCCACGATGCTGCCGGGGCGGCGGTTCGCCGCGACCCAGGAGAAGACCTTCTCCTTGATGGAGAGCACCTCGGCCACGACCTCGATCACCAGGTCGCACTCGGCGAGGCGGCCGGCGTCGGCGTCGTAGTTGCAGGGGGAGATGAGCGACACATCCGCCGCGCGGAACATCGCGGGCGGCTTGAGCTTGCCCACGTTGGCGAGGCCCGCCTTCGCGAGGGCGCGGGGGTCGTTGCCCTCCTTGGGCGCGATGTCGAACAGCAAGCTCGGGATCCCAGCGTTCGCGAGGTGGGCGGCGATGCCCTGCCCCATGACGCCCGCCCCGAGGACGGCAACCTTCTCGATGGCCATGCGGTGGCTCCTGAATGAACCGTCATTCATTATGGGGGCGCGCCTCCGGCCGCAAGGGCGGCCCGTGAGCTTCCCGTCACGGTTGGTCTGGGGGCGCCACGGCGGGGTGGAGGAACAGGCGGAGGCGGCCGGGGCGGGTCGTGGGGATGCGGTCCACGTCCACGAGCACGAAGCCGGCGCGCTCCATCGGGGTGGCGCCGTCGGGGGCGCCGATGAGGCGGCCGCAGAGCCGCCCAAGGGTGGGCTCGTGGCCGACCAGCAATGGGTCGGGGATGCCGGCGCAGAAACGGAGGATCTCGTCGAGGTCCGGCCAGGCGAGCGCCTCCAGCTCCACCTTCCGGGCCTCGGGGAACCGTTCGTGGAGCAGCGCGGCGGTCTGCGTGGTGCGCACCAGCGGACTGTGGAGGATCGTGGCCGGACGGTACCCGGCGCGCCGCATCACCTCGGCCATCCGCGGCACCTCAGCCGCGCCGCCGGGGGTGAGCCGGCGATCGAAGTCGCTGCGCGCCACGTCTTCGGCGACGCCGTGTCGGAAGAGCCCGATTCGCATGGGGCGGCCGGGTATCCCGGGGCGGTCCGCGGGACACGGCCACAAGGGGCGCCGTCCGACGGACGAGGGCGTGCCGGCTCCCTTCGGTCGCCGTCGGCCTCCGTACGCGGTCGGGCCTCTGGCCCTCCGTCCCGGCGCTGCGCGCGCCGCGACCGGGGGCGGCTGGTTCGCCCTTGCCCGCCGGGCGCCCGGATGCCGCCCCCGCGCTCCCGTCCGCCTCACGCGTGGCCGCGGGGGCGCGGGCGGCGGGGCGGCCAAGGAACTCGGGGGGT
>CAIXRH010000163.1 GCA_903921785.1 uncultured Pseudomonadota bacterium | reverse complement strand
TGCTGATGGGCGCGCTGGGCCAGTGGGAGACGCTGGTGCCGTGGGCGCTCATGGGCGCGACGGTGGTGGCCACGATCGCGCTCGCGGCGATCGCCCCGGAGACGTTCCCCGGCGGGTCGGGGGCGGCGAAGCCGGTCTGATCGTCGTCGACGAGGGTGTCGAGGGGCGGGTGGCGCTACACCGGTTTGCCCGGCGGGAGGCGTCGGCGGTCGAGGAGCCGCTGGGGGGAGAATGGCGAGGGCGGGGCGGTTATGCGGGTCGTGATGCACCCGACGCACGCACTCCCCGACGGCTACACCCGCGACCGGTGGCGCGCGATCTTCCCCGCGTGCCGGAGCGTGACGTGAGGCTGATCGCGGGCGCGGCGCTGTGCATCGGCCTCGCCGGGTGCTCGACGCTCCCCAGCGACTCCGTGAGCACAGACACCGGCCCGGCCCCTCGCTGTGACCGTTCGGTGCCCTGGACCTACGCGGCCGCGGGCAGGGAGATCTTCTGCGGCGTGCACGCGGACGGGTGCGCTGAGTGTTGGGGCGACGAGCCCGAGGCGGACACGGGGTGGGACTCGGGGCCTGGATTGCACGACTTCGGACAGTACGACATCCCCAATGTAGGGTTCGAGTCCGTGGTCTCGATCGTTAGCCCATATCCCCAGGCACGTAATCGTGGTCTATGCGGGCTTACCATCGATCGAGAGGCGGTGTGTTGGGGGCGTTCTCCCGCCGAGTTTTCGGGTCACTATTCAGAAGTCAGAGTTGGGGAGGATTTTCAATGTGGATTGCGTTCCGAAGGGGGGGTTGAGTGCCCTCAGTACCGGAGCTTTGGCGATCTGTTCCCCGCGGATGCGACCACCTTCGACTTTTCGGGGTATATCGCCGGAGCACTTCGCCCCGATGGGGAGCTGTGGCTGGGGCTGTACGAGACTCGATTCGAGCGTGTCGACGCACCGGCGGTTCCCTACGTCGCGATGGATGTCACAGAGAACGATCCGTCCTTTGGGCCTTGGTTCGTCGTGTGTGCGATCCGGGAGACCGAACAATCCCTCGACTGTTGGAACGCGTCAGACGACGGCTCGACCGGCGAAGTCATCGACACCGTCCCTCCCGGCACCTTCACCACGGTCTGTCTCACAGCCGACGACCACGCCTGCGCGCTGGACGAGGCGGGCTACCCCACCTGCTGGGGCGATGGCCCGATGGGCGAGCCGGTGGAGCCGCTGAGCCAGCTCTCCTGCGGCTACTCCGATGCCTGCGGCGTCACCTTCGACGGCCGCCTCCTCTGCTGGGGCGCCTGCGATCACGGCGAGTGTGACGTCCCGGGGTGAGGGGTGCCGCCCACCCCGGTCTCGCCTCGGCGGCGCCTCGACCGCCGACGGTGGCGGGGCGGCACGCCGGGGCACCCGGGCGCTCGCTCGACATCGTTCGGTTCGTCGTCGCTCTGCTGATGGGCGCGCTGGGCCAGTGGGAGACGCTGGTGCCGTGGGCGCTCATGGGCGCGACGGTGGTGGCCACGATCGCGCTCGCGGCGATCGCCCCGGAGACGTTCCCCGGCGGGTCGGGGGCGGCGAAGCCGGTCTGAT
>CAIXRH010000162.1 GCA_903921785.1 uncultured Pseudomonadota bacterium | reverse complement strand
CGGGTCGTGATCTCGGGTAAGGGGCTTCACGGGCTTTCCGCGCCGCGTCAGGAGCTTTATCTCGGGAATTCCGGGACCTCGATGCGGCTTCTCATGGGGATCCTGGCGGGCCAGCGCATGCGCGCCAGCCTCGCCCGCGCGCTCGTCTCGCGGCCCGACCTGCTGCTCCTCGACGAGCCCTTCGCCGCCCTGGACCACGCGACCCGCGCCGAGATGCAGGCCCTCGTGCTCCAGGCGCACGCGGAGACCGGCTGCACCGTGGTGCTCGTCACCCACGACGTGCCCGACGCCGCGCGCCTCGCCGACCGGGTGCTGCTCGTGGAGGGACCGCCGCTGCGCGTCCGGCGCGACCTCGCCGTGGCGGCGCCGCGCCCGCGGAGCGCCCCCGAGCTGGCGGCGGTCTTCGCGGCCGTGGAGGCGGAATGACCGGGCGCGAGCGGGCGGTGGCGGCGGGCTCTGCCCTGCTCGGGGTCGGCGCCTGGTGGGCGGTGGCGGCGGCGGTCGGGCCGCTCCTGCTGCCCAGTCCGCTGGCCGTGGCGGCGGTCTTCGGCAAAGAAGCGGGGATGCTCGCGAGCGCCGCGCTCCAGACGGGGCTGGCGGCCTGCGGGGGCCTGGTCCTGGCGTCGCTCCTCGGGGTGGCCGCGGCGGCGGCGGCGTGGTGGAGCGCCGCGCTCCGCCTCGCGCTGCGCCCCTACGTGGTCCTCGTGCAGGTGGTGCCGATCGTGGCCATCGCGCCGATGCTCCTGGTGTGGCTCGGCTACGGCCGGGGCGTCGCGCTCACCACGGCGGCCATCGCCGCCTTCTACCCGGTCTACTCCGCGGCGAGCACCGGACTCGTCGCACCCACCGCGGACCTTGTGGACCTCTACCGACTGCTCGGCGCCTCCCGCTGGCGGGAGCTCACTGGACTCCGGGCGTGGGCCGCGTTGCCGGCGCTCTTCTCCGGTCTCCGCACCGCCGGTGGCCTCTCCGTCATCGGCGCGATCGTCGGTGAGTTCGTCGGGAGCAACGGCAGCCCGCCCACGCTCGGCTACACCGTGCTCTTCGCGAGCCGCTCGGCGCACGCCGACCGGGCGTTCGCGGCCATCGTCGTGGCGGGGGCGCTGGCGCTGGGCATCGGCCAGATCATCGGGTTCGCCGAGCGGAAGCTCGTGGGGCGGTGGTACGGGGCCTGATACGGTCTGACCCGGATGAAGATCGTTCGCTCGTCGCGGCGGCGCTGAGCGAGCCCGTGCAGCAAGCCCGAAGTGGGCCAGCCCGGAGTGGGCCAGCCCGAAGTGGGCCAGCCCGAAGTGGGCCAGCCCGGAGTGGGCCAGCCCGGAGTGGGCCAGGCGCGTGACGTCACGGGCGAACCGGCCGAGCGCAGCGAGGGCCGGGCGCTCGTGGCGGCAGGACCCAGCGCCAACCCTCACGTTCGCCGCGGCAACCGTGACGAAACTCGCGACGACGGGAATCCCGCCCCGCGGCGCCGCGTCCTCGCCGGGCGAGCGGAAATCCGGGGCAGACCGTATGAGCCCGTTCAGCGCCCGGCAGCCGGCGGGGGCGGAGGCGGAGGCGTGGCGCCGGGCGGCGGCGACCCGGGCGGGCGCTGGGGTTCGGCCGGCGTCGGCGGCGAGAGCTGTTCGCCCGTGCCTTCGCCGGGGGGGCGGCTGAGCGGCGGCTTGTTCTCGGCGCCGAGGGGGCGGGAGTGTGCCGTGCAGAGCTGGCGTTCGTGGCCCGCGTCTTCGTAGCCGTGGAGGCACTCGGCGCCGGCGAGACCCGGCGGGCAATCGAGACGGCGGGCGAGCTCGGGCGGGGAGGTGATGCCCGTGACGTCCACCCCGCGGCAGCGCGCGGAGATGCCAAGCCAGTAGCCAATCTGGGGCGCGGCGCTCGCGGACGCGGCCACCCGGGCGCGCTCGGCGTCGTCGGGCTGTTTGCGCATCCAGCGCTCCAGCGCGTGGCCGTTGCAGTCGGCGGCGAACTTGCCGGCGAGCTTGCCGCACTGCTCGATCTGCTTGAGCGGGTCCGCCTCGGCCCAGGCCTCTGCGAGCACCAGCCCACAATCGTCGCTGCCGGCGCACATGGCGATGATCGCGTCGCGGGTCTCGGGCTTGGCGTAGTAGGCGTGCTTCTCGGCCCAGCCGGCGCGGCACTCGACGGCGTCGGCTTCCGCGAGCTTGTCGCAGAGCGCCCGGGCCTCGGGCACGGTGGCGACGTTCTCTGCGATGCGCCCCACGCACGTGGCGTGCATCGCGGCGTCCTCGGCGTACTCGGCGCAGGGGCCGATCGCCGCAGGGCGCTCCGGCGCCGGGGAGCCACATCCGGCGGCAAGGACCAGGGCGAACATCATCGTTTGAGGTGCGCCGCGGTGCCGTGGCGCTCGCAGGCGGGGCGCTGGGACGTGGGGAGGAGCGAGCAGAGGTGCTCCGTCTCCTTGGGGGTCACCCCGGGGTGGGAGACCAGCCAACCTTCGATCATCGCCTGGCGGGTGAGATCGTCGGGAACCCGGCTCACAAGGGCGTAGGCCTCGGTCTCGTTCGGGGGCGGGGCCGCTTCGAATTCCTGCTTCCGGCACAACGACTGTTTCACCGGGTCGGTCATCGTCACGCAGTCCGCTTCGGAGCGCGCAGGGCACCCCGCGCCGATGCAGGCGGCGACGAGCACGAGGGGCATGAGGCGACGAACCACGGCTGCACAATGCCCCGCACGCGGGCCAGTGGCCAACGACCGCTCGTCAACCGTTGGCGAAGGAGCGGTCAAATTCCGAGTAATGTCGGCGTAAAAGGCTGGAGAACATGGAGTGTACCGTCGCTGGATACGCCGACGGGTCCCGCCACGCCTCTTGACGGGCCTCGGACAAGTCACGGGACCGTCACGGGCGCCGCTTGCGCGGTCGCTCCCGGGCGTTAGTCGCCCGCCAGTCGCGGAGTCGCCATGTCGCGTATCGCCCTGTCGTTCGCCTTCCTCGTCGGATGTAGCGATTACGACCTCCGCAAGCAGGAAGAGCCCACCCCGGCCGATCCGGCGGACTCGGGCTCGTTCACGCCCGACACCAGCAGGGACTCCGCCGCGCTGGACTCCGGCGAGGACACCGGCTCCGAGGTGATCCCCGACACGGCGGATCCCGAGATCGCCACCGAGCCGGTCTACATCAACTCGGGCAGCACCCTCTACAGCTACGACCCCACCACCAACTCCACGACGGTGATCGGGGTGTTCAAGGACAATGGCGTCACCGTCTCCAGCATGACCGACATCGCGATCGATCTGAGCGGGCACATGTTCGGCGTGGCGTACGAGGAGCTCTACCGCATCACCCCGACCACGGGCGAGGTCACCGACCTCGGCAACATCGGGGTCAACTGCAACGCCCTCACCTTCGTCAGCGATGGCACGCTCGTCGGCGCGGGGGACTCGGGCGTGATCACCATCGAGCCCAAGGGGCTGAAGACCAAGAAGCTCGGCGGGGGCAGCTTCACCAGCTCGGGGGACATCGTCGGGCTGCCCGACGGGTTCCTCTACTGGTCGGTGCAGGGCGGCACCAGCGACGAGCTGGTGCAGGTCGATCCCGCCACCGGCAAGGCCACCCGCCTCGGCTCGATCGGCTCCAACGGTGTGTACTCCCTCGGCTATGCCTACGGCACGTTGTACGGGTTCACCAGCGGCGACGAGGTCCTGCAGATCGACGCGACCACCGGCCGCACGACGAAGACCGATCGCCTCGCGGGTTCCTGGTGGGGCGCCACGACCAACCCGGTGCTCTGGTAGCGCGACAGTCGTCGGAGCGGGCGCGCGCGTCGCCTCCACGCTACAAGCCGGGAACCCCCCGTCGGAGCGTCCCATGCGCGTGCTCAGCCTTGCCCTGCCCCTCCTCCTCGCGGCCTGCGGCTCCTCGGTAGGAACCGACAGCTCCGGCGGCGCTGGTGCCGGCGCCGACACGACGGACACGGCGGGCGGCGACACCGCGGATACCCAAGACACCTCCGGTGGCGACACCGACTCGGGCGGCGGCGACACCGACACGGGCACCAACCCCGGCGGCCCGCGCGTCACGGCCGATGGCGAGGTCACCTGGAGCGTGGACTTCGGGCCCGACTCCGAGGCGAGCGGCATGGCGGATTGTGCCTACGTGCGCCACTACTCGGGTGGCGAGGATCGCTCCGCGCCCTGGTTGTGCCCGGGCTGCGACGTGGTCTTCAAGCTCGACGTGGAGCTCACCTCCGGCCGGGCCGACTGCTACGATCTCATCGCCGACAGCGATCCGCCCGAGACCGAGTACATCGGCTACGGCGGCGGCGTCTGGTACCGCGGCGCGGGCACCTGGCTCACCGAGCGCGGCGCGGCCACGGTCACCGCCGACTCGGTCACGATCGAGCAGTCCGCCACCCCCGAAGAGCTCGGCGCCGACTACGGTTTTGAGATCGGCGGCACGCTCACCCTCGGCTCCGACGACGGCGACCCCTACGGCGGCTTCTTCCCGCCCGACACCTACGCCTGCGGCTGGCCCAAGTCCGACGCCCCCGAGTACACGGGCGACTACGTCGGCGAGATCGGCGCCACCTTGCCGGACGGGGCCTTCACCGACATCTGCGACGAGCCGGTGCGGCTGCACGACTTCGCCGGCGAGTACCTGATCGTGGACATCTCCGCGATGGACTGCGGTCCCTGCCAGCAGGCCGCGGGCGAAGAGGAGGCGTTCGTGGAGGAGATGGCCGCGGCGGGGACGCCGGTGCACGTCACCACGCTGCTCGCCCCCTCGCTCAGCGACACCGCCGGCACGCCCACGCACCGCGAGCTCCAGCAGTGGATCGACGCGTTCGAGCTCACCTCTCCGGTGCTCGCCGACCGCGTCTGGGGCCTCTCCGTCATCGGGCAGCAGATCCCCGACGACTTCGGCTACCCCACCTTCGTGATCGTCTCCCCGGACCTCGAGATCCTCGACATCCAGGTCGGCTACGGCGGGTGGGATGGCATGAGCGCGGTGATCGCGGCCGACGCGCAGTAGGTCCCTCGGGCCGGTGCCGGCCCCCCGGCTTCCCCGCATCCCCCGAATCGGGTATCCTCCCGCGCTCAACCGCCAACGGAGTCGGCGCGCATGAAGAACGGGTTCGTTTCCAGGGTGTGGATGGGGTCGCTGCTGGCGGCCATGGTCGCGGGGTCGGCGTTCGCAGGCGACGTGAACCTCCCGCCGACGATGGTCGGCAAGGTGCGGCAGGTGGACCCGGCCGAGCCGATCTACGCGCAGGCCAACCTCGGCGGCGCGGTGAAGCCGGCGGGCCAGGGCGGGGTCTCCGCCGGCGTCGTCGTTGAGCTCACCGAAGACATGCCGGTCTACCGCCTGTGGCAGGACCCGCCGCCGCCGGGCGCGGCGTACAACAACCGGATCGGTGGCTGGTGGTCGTTCGACAAACCCTACGGCTCGCGCGAGGGCTACCGCCGCGCCTATGAGATCTGCGGGCAGTGGAACGCGCTGAACATGGTGGCCAGCTGCAAGCTCACCAAGGGCGCGGTGGTCGTCGTGGGCCCGGGCCAGTCCGTGTCGCCGTACACCTGCAACGACGCGTCGGGGCACGAGAGCTACGAAGCGAACGACAGCGACTGGCAGATCTACGTCGACAGCGCGTACAAGAACCCGGCCCTCGTCTGTCCGCCGCAGTCGGCGGACTACGTGGATGACCCGAGCGAGATCTCGCGACCGGTCGCGGCGCCGACGAAGGCGAAGTAGCGACGGCGGCGCGAGGGCGCACGATCTCCGGCGGCGGCCCGGCGGTTCCGCCTCCCGACGAGCCTGGGCGCGGGGGGCGTTACGGGGGGCCCTGCGGGCCCCCTGTCCCAACCCGAGGATCGCCCCTCAGTTCATCCCCGCCACCTTCAAGGCGGAGTTAGTGACGTCGTAATAGCTCACGAAGACGCGGTCGGCGCTGTCGATGGCGAGGCTCGGGGAAACCCCTACATCGCCGGTGCTGTCGACGGTCCAGGTGGACCAGGCGCCGCCGAGCTCGGCGGCGATCTTCAGGTCCCCGTTGGTGGCGTCGTAGTACGCGATCCACGGCTGATCGGCGCTGTCGAAGGCGAGCTGGGCGTAGGCGCCGACGTTGCCGGTGCGGTCGACCGTGGTGGCGGACCAGGTCTCGCTCGCGGCGTCGCGGCAGCCGTAGACGAGGTCGCCCTTGGCCTCGTCCTGGTACGCGATGCAGGCCGTGTCGTCGGACTGGAGCGCGAGGCTGGTGTACCACGCGTCCGCCGCGATGCTCTCGTTGGTCGTGCCCTCGTTGAAGTCCGAATACTGCGCCTCGGAGCCGAGGGAGTTGTCGTCGAACCACGCCACGTGGTCGTAGTCTTCGCTGTCGATCGCGAGGGTGGTGAAGTAGCCGGTGGCGAAGGTCCAGTACCACCAGATGTCGACGTCGGTGTAGATCGCCACCCCGAAGCTGGTGTAGTCCGCGAGGCGGGGAACCAGGTAGGTGTCATCGTAATAGGCGAAGGAGGGCAGGTTGGTGCTGTCCACCGCGAGGCTCACGTAGTGGCCGGTGGAGTAGGAGCTCGAGGCGGTGTACCCGTCTACGAAGTAGCCGACGTCCCAGGTGCCGGACGCGTCGCGGTAGCCCCACCAGAGGTCGGTGTAGGCGCCGGAGGTCCAGGTGTAGGCGATCTGCACCTCGTCCGCGTGGTCCACCACCAGGTCGAGCGACTCGCCCGTGCTCGAGTCGGTGACGATGTCGTCCGGCGTGGACCAGCTCACGCCGTCGCCGTAGACGTAGCGGATGTAGCCGGTGGTGGCGTCGTGGTACGCGAGGTGCACGGTGCCGGTGGAGTCCACGCCGATCGCCGAGGGATCGCCCACATCGTCGGTGCTCTCCACGGTGGCGACCTCGAAGGGTTCGTCGGTGGCGCCGTCGCAGTCGTTGTCCACGCCGTCGTCGGTGACCTCGGTGGCCCCCGGGGCGGCGCTGGCGTCGGTGTCGTCGCAGTCGTCGGCGGCGAGCACGCCGTCGCCGTCGAGGTCGTCGTCGGGGGTGGAGGGGTCGCAGTCGTTGTCCACGCCGTCGTACGGCTTCTCCTGGGCGTCCGGGCCCACCGAGGCGTCGGTGTCGTCGCAGTCGTCGGCGCGGACGGAGCCGTCGCCGTCGAGGTCGTCGTCGGGCGTGGCCTCGTCGCAGTCGTTGTCGACGCCGTCGTACGGCTTCTCGGACGCGTCGGGGCTCACGCCGGGGCGGCCGTCGTCGCAGTCGCCCTCGTTCTCGGTGTAGCCGTCGCCGTCGTCGTCCACATCCTCCGGCGCGGCGGTGTCGGTGCCGGTGTCGGTCCCGGTGTCCTTGCCGGTGTCGGTGCCCGTGTCCTTGCCGGTGTCGCCGCCCGTGTCCCCGCCACCCGTGTCGGTGTCCCCGTTCGCGGTGTCGTTGTCGTGGGGGTTGGACTGGTTGGCGTTCGGGTCTTTGCCCGAATCGCCGAAGCCGTCGCTGCAAGCCGCCAGGAGGAGGAAGGGGGCGACGAGGAAGGCGCGCATGGAGGCTCCGAAACCGCGCGGCGCATTACACACCCGACGGTGGGACGCAAGCGGACGCGGCGATCCACCGCGCCCGACGCTACCTTCGCCCGGTGAACGTGCTCCTCACCCACGGCTACTTCCTCGCGGACGATCCGCACGAGGCGGAGCTCATGCGGCCGTTCCCGCCCTTGGGCCTGCAATACCTGGTGGCGTACCTCCGCCGGGAGGGCGTCGCCGCCGAGTGGTGGGACAGCACCTGGCACCCTGGCCCCGCCGCCTTTCCCGCGGCGATCGACGCCGCGAAGCCCGCGCTCGTCGGCTTCTACGGCCACACCATCACCCGTCCGGTCACCGCCGGGATGGTCGCCGAGGTGACGGGGCGGGGCCTGCGGGTCGTCGCCGGCGGGCCCGACCCGGTGCAGTACCTCGACGAGTACTTCGCGATGGGCGTGGAGGTCATCGTCGTGGGCGAAGGGGAGGTGACGCTCGCGGCGTTGGTCGCCCACCTCCAGGCGAACCGCGGCCGCTGGGACTTCGCCGCCCTCGCAGACGTCCCCGGCCTCGCCTTCCGCGTGGACGGCCGCACCGTCCGCACCGCCGCCCGCCCGCTCATCCGCCCGCTCGACTCCCTGCCCTGGCCCCACCGCGATCGCGCCGATCTCTCGGCGTACTTCGCCGCCTGGCGCGCCCGCCACGGCGAGACCGCGATGTCGATGACCACCAGTCGCGGCTGCCCGTTCCACTGCGCCTGGTGCAGCAAGCAGGTGTACGGCGACACCTTCCGCCGCCGCGACCCCGACGCCGTCATCGACGAGCTCCTCGCGGTGAAGGCGGAGTACGCGCCCGACCAGCTCTGGTTCGTGGACGACATGTTCACCCTGAACCGGACCTGGGTCGACCGCTTCTGCGAGCGCATGGTCGTCCGCGGCGCCCAGACCCCGTTCTACATCATCGGCCGCGCCGAGACCCTGGAGGCCGGCCAGCTCGCCCGGCTCCGCGCGGCCGGCTGCTACCGGATCTACGTCTCGGCGGAGAGCGGCGCCGACCACGTGCTCGACGCGATGAAGAAGGGAACGTCGGTGGCCGAGCTTCGGCAGGCCGGACGGCTCCTCCGCGAGGCCGGCATCGAGATGGGCGCCTTCGTGATGCTCGGCTACCCCGAGGAGTCCCACCGGGACGTGCTCGCGACGCGCGACCTCCTCCGCGACCTCGATCCCGCGGTCACCCTCGTGTCGCTCGCGCACCCGATGAAGGGCACGCCGTTTTACGACGTGGTGAAGGACCGGGTGACCGGCCAGCGCGGCGGCCGGCTCACCTGGGAGATGGCGCGTTCGCCGCGGTACTACGACGCGGCGCAGCGGATGCTTTGGGCGGACGAGGCGCGGCGGCGCGCGGAGGGGCCGGTCGAGGGCGCGGGGGCGATGGGCCGGTACGCCTGGTGGCGGGCGGTGATGGCGGCGGAGGCGCGGCGGGGGTGAGTCGCCCCATCGGCCACACCCCGGGGGCGTTGCGGGGGCGGAGCCCCCGCCCCAAGATCAAGGGCTGAACACGGAGAACGTCCCCCCGTCGACCTCGCGCGCCGGTTCGGCGGGGTCCATCGTGTCCTTCACGTAGACGCGTGGCGGCTCCGAGAGGTCGGCCATGCCCCCGCCGGCCGGGTAGCCGGCGTAGGTGATCCACCGCCCGTCCCGCGAGATGAGCGGGTGCGAGCCGGTGAATTGGTCGAAGAAGTGGAGGTAGAAGACGAGGTCGCGGGTGGGCCAGAAGGTGCCGAGGTCCACTGCGGGGCCAGGCTCGGCGGGGACCTTCCACCAACGCAGGCAATTCTCGTCGGGCACGACCTCGGCCACGAGCAGCCAGTCCCCGGCAGGCGCCCAGAAGTAGGCGAGGCAGCGCATCGTGGTGAGGGTGCGGACCTCGCCGGTTTGCACGTCCACCCGCTCGATTCCGGCGTAGGGCGTGCCTTCTCCGCGAGGAGCGGAGGAGACCGCCACCCAGGGGCGCGCGCCGGGCGCCGCGACCAGCGCCAGCAGCCCCTTCCGCTGCAAAAGTGCGCGCGGGGCCGAGCCGTCGGTGCCGCTCACCTGGACGATGCTGCCCTCCGGGTGGGAGGACGCCCAGACCACCTCGTCGCCCACCACCACCGGGGCGCAGAAGTTGCCCGCTTCGAGGGGGTAGGCGGCGTCTTCGCCGGTGCCGAAGGGGTCCCGCGACATGAGCCGGCCCGGCTGGCCCACACCCTCCGCCGAGTGCACCACCACGCGCCCGCCGCGCGGCGCCCAGGTGAAGAACAGCGGCACCCCCTCGCCGACGAGCCGCCCGCGGCCGAGCTCGGTGTGGTCCACGGCTTCGAGCACCAGCTCCTTCCCGCGCTGCAAAAGCACCGCGAGCGCTTCGCCGCTGGAATGCCACCGCAGGTAGATCGGCGCGGCGGCGGCCACCTCCAACCACTGCTCCTGGTGCACGCCGTCCACGCTGGAGCTGACCACGCGCACCGGTCCGCTGCGCTCATCCGCCGGCTCCACCACGAACGCCGCGACCCACTGGCCATCGGGGGACCACGTAGGCCACGTCCACGTGTGCTGGGAGCGCGCGAGGCCTGTCCACCCGGCGCCGCCCACCGCCACGTCCATGGTGAGGAGGTTGGGGTTGGAGCCGTCGGCCTCCGCGACCGCGATCTGCCGGTCGGAGGTGACCCAGGCGAGGCGGCTCATGCCGTCCACGCCCCCGCGATGCGCATCGCCATCCAGCCGATGAGCGCGATGGCCAGGAGCGGGAAGATGAACGCCGCCTTCGGGGACGAGTGCACCTCGAGGAGCCGCTCCGGACGCTTCGCGACCTCCTGGCGGAGCTCGGCCTCGGCCTCCGGCGCCAGCGGCTCCCGCTTGGCGAGCTCCCGCAGCGCGAAGATCGCGGTGTCGTTGGCGGTGCCGAAGGTGCCGAGCGACAAGCCGAAGCAGCCGATCGTGGGGATGAGCCAGGCCCAGCGCCCGTCGTGGAGCGCCGCGGCGAGGATCACGCCGACGGGGACGGGGATCGCGCAGAGGAAGAGCACGACGCCGAGCCAGCGGAGGCGACGGAACAGCGCGTACTGCGCCCGGAGGGACTCGACGGTCATCGCGGGTTGGGCTCCAGGAGGCCTTGAAGGAGGACACGGAGGCCGTCGGCGCCGAGGCGATCGGCGTCGGGGCGCATGCCGACGGCGCTCTGCCCCGCCAGCCCATCGATGAACGCCTTGAGGAACAACGCCACGGCGCGGGCGTCGTACGGGCGGAAGGCGCCCTCGGCGATGCCCTGGGCGATCACCGCCTCGGTGGCGCTCACGAACTCTTCGTGCACCCCGTTGACCTGCTTGCGCACACCCTCGTCGCGGATCGCCAGCTCGGACATGAGCAGGAAGAAGCGGGGAGGGGTCTTCAAGCCGGCGAAGTAGTCGAGATACTTCCGACCGAGGTCGAGCAGCTTGATGACGGCGGGGCGGGGGTCCTTCTCGGCCTCGGCGAGGAACGATCGGGTGACGGCCAGCTCCTCCTCCACCAGGGCGTCGAAGATCTCGCGTTTGCTCTCGAAGTAGAAGTAGACCGCGCCCTTGGAGAGCCCGGCCCGGCTGGCCACGTCTTCCACCCGGGCGCTGAGGTACCCACGCTCGATGAAGATGGCACGAGCGGCGCGGAGAATCTGCGCGCGGCGTTCGGACTCGGGGAGGTGGCGGGTCATCGACCGGCTCCCCTTAACCGGCGCCCCGTGCCCGTTTGGCGAACATTTCGTGGGCCCGGCGTGCCCGGAGCCGCCGGCTTCGGGTACGATCCGGTGATGGGAAGCGCTCGGGACATCCTCGCCATGCTCTCGGTGCAGACCCCCGGGGGGCTGGTCTTCGGCACCGGGCGCCGTCTGGAAGGCCTCACGCTCGGTTTTGAGCTGGACGGGCGGATGGAGGCGGGGGACGTCGTGGAGTTCCGCATCGAGCTCCCTGGCCTGGAAGAGTCGGCCATGGGCACCCTCCGGGTGCTCGCCGGTCGCAAGGACCCTGGCGCCACCGTGACGTGGTGGACGGCCACGATCGCCTCGATCTCCCCCGACGATCAGGAGATCTTCGAGGTCTGGCGCCGCGGCGTGGAGCACGGCACACGCGCGTTCTCCCACACCACCCGCACCACGGATGAGTTCATGGCGTCGACCACCATGGTCGGCTCCTCGGACTCGGAGCGGCGGTTGGCCGTCGCGGCCCAGGAAGAACGTCGGAAGCGCAGGCTGGAGCGCGCGAAGACGCTGGCGAAGAACGCCCGGGCCTGGCCCGACCCGTCCGATCTGGAGGGGGGCCGCTCGGTCGCCAGCGGGACCTTCCGCTCGGCGCTCTCGGGCTCGGTGTCCCGTCCCGCGGTGAGCCAGGCGCTCAGCGTCTCGCAAGGCGGCGAACGGCCCCGGAGCCAGATCGCGGCGGCGCTGCGGGGGCGCTCGGTGGGGGAGACGACGGAGCCGTTGCGGTCGGTCGGCGGCGTCCCGGGGGCGCCCTCCTCGCCACCGCGGGCGTTTGGTCCGGGCGAACCCGCGGCCCCCGCGGCCCCGTCGTCCACCGGTCCGAACGTCTACGTCGACAAACGGATGGCGAGCCTCGGCTTCACCGACGTGGCGAGCTGGCGGAAGGAACATCAACCGGCGCTCCTCGCGGGCGTCCTGGTGCTCGCCTACCCGCGCCTCGCCCCCGTCGGCGAGGAGCTGCAGCTCTGGCTGCGCCTCCCGTCGGGCACCACCGTCACCGCCACCGGCAAGGTCGCCGCGGCGGACGATCGCCGGAGCGAGCTCCACATCACCTTGGCGCCACCCGCGCGACGGATGGTGGAGCTGGGGTGAGCGCGTCGGGGGTCGCCCTCGCGCCCCGGACCGCGCCGCCTCGCCCGTCTCGCCCCGGCGGCACCTCGACCGCCGAGGTCGGCGCGCGGGCAGGGCGGTGCCGTCGGCTCCAGCCCCTCGACCAAATGGGTCCCCCCTCTCGCCCCACCTCGACCCTCGCGAGCCCGAAGTGGGCCAGCCAGGACCGGCGTCGGCGGCGCCGCCGGGCGCCGCCTGCCCCGACCGGTTAGCCGCGCGCCATGGCCGGTTTCCTCTCTCGTTTGTTCAAGCCCGATCTCGGTGAGCCCATCGTGATCGTCTCCGGGCTCCCCCGCTCGGGCACCTCGATGATGATGAAGATGCTCGACGCCGCCGGCGTGCCCATCATGACCGACGCCGTGCGCACCGCCGACATCGACAACCCCAAGGGGTACTACGAATACGAGCGGGTGAAGGACCTCGAGAAGGAGACCGACAAGTCCTACCTCAAGGAGGGCCGCGGCAAGGCGCTGAAGGTCATCTCCTGGCTGCTCAAGGACCTGCCCGACGACAACCGCTACCGCATCATCTTCATGCGGCGGGACCTCGGCGAGGTGATCGCGTCGCAGAACAAGATGCTCAAGCACCGCGGGGAAGAGGGCGCCGGCGGCGACGACGCCATGATGGTCGACGCCTACATGAACCACCTCGCCTCGGTGCGCATCCTCAGCCGCAAGCGGGACAACTTCGAGATGATCGAGGTGCGGTACGACACCGCGGTGAAGGACCCGGCGGCCGCAGCGAAGCTGGTGAACGAGTTCCTGGGCGGCAAGCTGTCCGAGACCAAGATGCGCGAGGTCGTCGACGCGGAGCTGTACCGCAACCGGAAGGGCTGAGCCGGGATAGGGCACTGCATGGGCAACAAGAATCAGGCCGCCGCCGCCAAAACGCGGCAGGCAAAACGCGCAAAAAAAGAGCAGAAGCGGAAGGAGAAGCGGCGGAGCGGCACGCCCGCGCCCGTCCGCGGTGGCGCCGACGCGCACCGCGACCCCGTGTTCGACGCGAACCTCTTCTACGACCTCTCGCTTGATGCGCTCCTGCGCCTGGAGAGCGATCTCGAGGGCGTCGAGGACGACGACGTGGAGAAGGCCGAGGGCGAAGCTCTCGATGATCTGGTCGCCGGGCTGGAGTACAGCCTGGAGGTGGCGGCGCACCTCGTGCCCCGCGGCCAGCCGAAGGTCTCCGCGGCGCTCGCTGAGCGGGGGTTCCAGTTCACCGCCGAGGCCCACCTCGACCACCTGGAGCAGGCGTGGTTGGCGCTGGGGCACGAGCTGCCGGAAGAGCGGGAGCGCCTCCGCGGCGTCGTCGCCCTCTGGGGCGAGGTGTCCACCGCCGATGCGCCGCTCGCCGCCCGCGTCGCCG
>CAIXRH010000161.1 GCA_903921785.1 uncultured Pseudomonadota bacterium | reverse complement strand
GCCGCAGGCGAAGCAGGGGCGGCCGCGCCCGTCGACGCCGCGCTCGGGCCCGAAGGCGCCGGCGTCGCGCCAAACGACCGCGACGACGTCGACGACGACGAAGGCGACGTCGGCGGCCCCGAAACCCCCAGCGCCGCTCGCCCAGCCACGTTCGAGCTTCCCCCGCCCCGCACCGGCTCCCCGAGCGGGACCGATCCGGACGGCAGGCCAAACGCCGAGGCCGTCGCGTCCGGCTCCGCCACCCTCGGCGCATCCAGCCGAAGCTGCGTCCGTTGGGGCTCCCCCGGGGCCCGGTACCGCGCCTCGGTCGTGACCGGGCGCTGGATGCCGTGATCCTGGAGCGCGCCCCGGAGCCCCTCCGCGACCGCGCTCTGGAGATCGTACGCGTTCACGAAGCGCACCTCGGTCTTGGCCGGGTGCACGTTGACGTCCACGTCCGCGGGGGGGACCTCGACCTGGAGGATCACCACCGGGTAACGGTCCTTGGGGACGAGCCCGGCGTAGGCCTGGGTGACGGCGCGGCGCACCACCATGTCCCGGACGAAGCGGCCGTTCACGTAGAGGTAGCTCGCGCCGGTGGCGCTCTGTCGGTGCACGCCCACGGGCGAGACCAGCCCGTGCACCCTGAGGGTTCCCCGGGAGAAAGAAACCGGGACCAGCGCCTCCCCGTGTGGGCCGAGCAGCTCCGCCGCGCGCCGCGGCAGCTCCGTCGTCCGCACGCAGCGCAGCGCCACCCTGTCGTCGTGGGTGACCTCGAGGTCCACGTGCGGGCGCACCAGTAGTTCCCGGGTGATCGCCTCGATGCAGTGGCCCATCTCCGTGTCGACCGAACGGAGGAACTTCCGACGGGCGGGCACGTTGTAGAACAGGGAACCCACGGAGATGTCCGTCCCCGGCGCGGCCCCCGCGGGGTCGACCGACAGGAGCTTCCCGCCCTCGACCACCACGCGCGTCCCGGTGTCGGTGTCGCGGGTGCGGGTGAGCAGGTCGAACTTCGACACGCTGGCGATCGAGGGGATCGCCTCCCCGCGGAACCCGAGGGTGGACACGCGGAAGAGGTCGTCGTCGGTGCGGATCTTGCTGGTGGCGTGGCGCTCCAGGCACATGAGCGCGTCGGTGCGGTCCATGCCCGAGCCGTCGTCCACGATGCGGACGAGGTTGCGCCCGCCGGCGCGCAGGTGCACGCGGAGCTCCGTGGCGCCGGCGTCCAGGGCGTTCTCGACCAGCTCCTTGACCACGCTCGCCGGGCGCTCCACCACCTCGCCCGCGGCGATCTTGTTGACGAGCGACTCTTCGAGGATCCGGACGGCCATGCCGCCGCCTATCCCGGAGCGCGCCTCGACCGGCACCCGGCACCGGAGCGCGGACGGTGGGTCGAAGCGCGACCGTGCGCTTGCCGAGGGTGGGTTGAAGCGCCGAGGGTGGGGATGCGCAAGATCAGGGTCCGGAGGCCAGCTTCGCCAGCGCCAGCCGGGCTGCCTCCAACGCGGCCGTCTTCTTGGAGTCCCCCGCCGCGGGGCCGAACCGCTGCCCCGCCACGTCCACCACCATCTCGAACCGCTTCTGGTGCGCCGGGCCCGTCTCGGCCACCACCTCGTACGTCGGCGCGTCGAGCTTCCGCGCCTGCGCCCACTCCAGAAGGACGCTCCGCGGCGACTTCGCCGCGCCCGGCTCCCGCGGCGGCGCCCCGAGCAGCGGGATCACCGCCGCCCTCACGGACTGCAGCCCGCCGTCCAGGTAGATCGCGCCGACCACGGCCTCGAACACGTCCGCGCGCACGTTCACCTTGGCCGCCGTGCCGGTCGCGCGATCGCCCTTGGCGAGGCGGAGGTTGGCGCCGAGCTCCCAGGCGTCGGCGAAGGTGGCGAAGCTCTGGGCGTTGACCAACGCGGCGCGCGCCCGGCTGAGCTCGCCTTCATCCCAGCCGCGACACTCGGCGAACAACCACTGCGAGACCACGAGCTGGAGCACCGCGTCGCCGAGGAACTCCAGGCGTTGGTTGTCCTCTCCCCCCACCTCCGCCACCACCGAGGCGTGGGTCAGGGCGAGCGTGAGCAGCGACGAGTCGCGGAAGGAGTGGGGGATCTTCACGAGACCTCCACCTTGCGGATGAGCGCGCCGAGCACCACCTCGTCGCCGTCGTAGACCACCACCGACTGCCCAGGGGTGATCGCCCGAAGCGGCGCGCGAAGCTCGATGGTGGCGCCTTTTTCGCTTGCCGCGACGGTGCACGGTGCCAACGCGCCGCGGTGACGTACCCGCGCGAAGAGCTCGCGGTCGACCAGCGCCTCCGCGGGTCGAAGCCAATTGGCCCCCCGCGCGTGAATCCGCGCCGGCGTACCCTTGGCCTCGGGACCGACGATGACCCGACGCGTCACGGCGTCCACGTCCACGACGAACCACGGCCCCCCGGCGAGGCCCAGCCCGCGTCGTTGACCCAGGGTGTACCGCCAATAGGCGTCGTGCTGGCCGAGCACCTTTCCGGCCTCATCGACGATGTCGCCGGCGCCGTCGAGCTCCGGCCGAGCGCGGCTCACGAAGCCGGCGTGGTCGTCGTCGGGGATGAAGCAGACCTCCATGGACTCCGGCTTCTCCGCCGTGATGAGCCCGAACCGCCGCGCGTGTTCGCGCACCTCGGGCTTGCTCATCCCCCCGAGCGGGAAGCGGGTCTGCCGCAGCGCTGCCGCCGTGACCGGATGGAGAAAGTAGGACTGGTCCTTCTCCTTGTCCACCGAGGCGAAGAGCCGGCCTTCGTCCGTGCGGGCGTAGTGGCCGGTGGCGATGGCCTCCGCGCCGAGCGACTTCGCGCGATTCAGCAGCACGTGGAACTTCAGCACCCCGTTGCACTGCACGCAGGGGTTGGGGGTGAAGCCGGCGACGTAGCTGTTGACCAGGTCGTCCACCACCGCCTTCTGGAAGGCCTCCCTCAGGTCCATCACGTAGAAGGGGATTTCCAGGGTGGCGGCGACGCGGCGGGCGTCCCACGCATCGTCCAGGCCGCAGCAGTGGCCGGCCGAGCCGCCGTCGTGCTCGTGCAGGCGCATGTGCACCCCGATGACCTCGTGGCCCTCCTCCTTGAGGAGAGCGGCGGCCACGGAGCTGTCCACTCCGCCCGACATCGCGGCCACAATGCGCATCTGCGGCGCTTAACCCCGGCCCACCGGCGCGTACACGAACACGTCCCGGCGGTTGGCCGGGAGCTGTCGAGCGTGCACTTCGGTGGCGCCGAGGGCCTTGAGATCGTTGAAGGTCTGCGGGAGGTGCTTCACCACGCCGGGGTCGTTGAGCTTCAGCGTGAGCAGGAAGCCGCGGAGGTTGGGGAGCGCCGGGCGGAGGCGCTCGATGGCGCGGAGCACGTCATTCGGGGGAATCCCCGCGTCAGACGCCAGCCATCGTACGTCGTTGGGCAGGTCGCCGAGCTTGAGGTCGCCGGCGCGACGCGCGACCACGGTGACGCCGGGCATGGCCACCACCTTCGGGTCGAGCGGCTGGGGGTCCACGGCGATGACCCGCAGCCCCGCCTCGGCGAACGCCCGCGTGCCGCCGCCGGGCGCCGCGCCCAGCTCCAGCACCAGCTCCCCCCGCCGGATCGGCGCTTTCGACCACTGCAGCCCCTCCACCACCTTGCGCCACGCGCGCGAGGGGATGTCGTCGGGGATCGGGTACTCGAAGCGGCCACCCGGCCCTTCGTGCCGCGCCGGGCCGTGTTCGTGCCAGCCGACGACCGGCGGCTCGCCGGGCGCGACGATCACGTCGAGCACCACGTCCTTCGCCCCGGGCGTGCCCCGGAAGTGCGGCGCGAGGGCGGCCCGCCACCGCGCCACCTCCGCCTCGATCGCCGCGATCACCGCCGGAGGGGCGTCCTCGCCCGCGTCCCGCGGCGCGACCCACACGGCCACGGCCTCCAGCTCACGGCCAGTGGCGATCACCGCGTCGACCGTGCGGCAGGGGCCCGCCGAGGCGGCCCACATCCGCGCGAAGACCACCGGCGGGGCGTCCGACGCGCG
>CAIXRH010000160.1 GCA_903921785.1 uncultured Pseudomonadota bacterium | reverse complement strand
GCCGCTCCGCCCCCCGCTCCTGCCGCCGCCCCCGCGGCCGCGCCGGTCGTCGAGGCCGCCGCGCCCGCCCGCGCCATCGCCGACTCCGCCCTGGGCGACGTGGTGTCCGGCGTGATCCAGGACGCCCTCCCCGAGATCGGCTCGGTCTACGTGGCGAAGGCCCTGGTGATGGACGACCGCGGGGTGCTCACCGCGCTCTGGCGCGCCCACCGTGCCCGCTTCGCCACCAGCGGCGACCTCGCGGGGGCCGTGGCGGTCTCCGGCGTGCTGCGCGCGCTCGCCCGGGTGCAGCCCGGTCAGCTCGCGGTCGCCCACGCCGTCACCGACAAGAGCGACTGGCTCGTGTGGGTCGATCTGAGCACGAGCACCCTCGTCGCCGCGTTCAAGGACGCGCGGGCCTGGTTCGGCGGGAGCTGAACGGGGCGCCGGCCTCCGCGGCGCCATTCTCCCCCCGGCGGTTCCTCGACCGCCGACGTGAACGTGCGCAGGACGGTACCCTCGCGCCGCCCTTTTCCATCAGCGTGGTCCGCGGTGCGCCGGTGCGCCGACCGGGGCCGTTCCTTTGCGAGCCGGCCACGCTCGGGCGAAGGACTTGCCCCCGGCCCGCGACGGAGGTACCGCGGGTGGATGTCGGACGCCGTCCTCCGCGTGGCCACCCTCGATGACGCCGTAGAATTGGCGTCGTTGAAGCGAGATACCTTCCGGGAGACCTTCCTGGAGGAGGGGTTCGCCATCCCCTACCCCGCGGGCGACCTCGCCGTCTTCGAGCGGGCGACCTACGCCCCCGAGGCAGTCGCCGCCGAGCTGGCCGATCCGGCGAAGGCCGCCTGGGTGGCGGAGCGGCACGGCGAGCTGCTCGGCTATGCGCACGTGGGTCCGTGCATGCTGCCGCACCCGCAGGTCGACCCCGACGACGGAGAGCTCTACCAGCTCTACGTACGCCGCAGCGCGCAGGGGCTGCGCCTGGGCGCCAGGCTCCTCGATCAGGCGTTGGATCACCTGGGGGCGAGGCGATCCGGCCCGGTGTGGCTGGGCGTCTGGTCGGGAAACCACCGGGCGCAGGCGTTCTACGCTGCGCGCGGGTTTGCGAAGGTGGGCGAGTACGCGTTCCCCGTGGGCGCCTGGTCCGACCACGAGTACATCTTCCGGCGGGGAGCGCCGCGGCGGGGGTAGGGTGTGGGCGGCGGCCGGGCGGGCTGGCAGGCGAAGAGGCGGGGGCGGCGGGGCCGACGTGGGCGGCGCTTCGGGGGGCGGGCCGTGGGGCCGACCGTGGGTGACGGACGTCCCGACGACCGTCGGCGTGACGGTCGTCGGCGCGCCGAGTTGCCCAGGGTCATCCGATGGCACTGGGGTTGCTTGGAGGGGGCACATGGCGGTCACCCACCTGGTCTTCCGCGCGGCCGGCCCCGCGCCGATCGCACCCACTCGCGCGGACGTGCGTCGCGTCGTCTCGGCGTTGCTCCGTGTCGGCTGGGACGTGCCCTTGCTGGCGTTCCAGGTGTCAGACGGTCACGTACACCTGCTCGTCGCGCTCGGTCGCGTGGAGGCCGGGCGGTTGGCGCAGCGGGTGACGCTCGCGCTGCGGCCTGCCGTCTCGGGCGGCGTTCGGTGCGTGGGGTACACGGAGGTCCGCGACCCGGGGCATCTGACGAGCACCTTCGAGTACGTGCTGCGGAACGACGAGAAGCACGGGGTGGCGCCTGATCCCTGGCGGGAGAACGGAGCCCTCCCCGACCTCTTGGGACTGCGGGCGGTGAGGAGCACGCTGCTGACGACCGTGCGAAGGTGCCTCCCGCGGGTGAATGGGGCGGTGCTCCGGAGGATGGCGGGGTGGCCGGACCTCGTCCCGGCGGGCGGGACGGTGGGCGTCGAGGCCGCCCTGGCCGCAGTCACGGCGGCGCTCGCGGTGGACCCCCTTTCGGGTCGTGGCGACGCTGCGGTCGACGGTCGACGGGCGCTTGCGCACCTTTTTCCCGCGGCGCCCGCGGCCCTGGCCGCCGCGCTTGGGCGTACGGTGGAGTCGCTGCGGGTGCTCCGAGCGGTGCCTCCGCGGGAGGACCTGCTCCGGGCCACGCGCATGCAGCTCTCGCTTCAGGGCGGATTCCCCCTGGTGGCGCCTGGACCTTTCGCGACGGGCGACGCGCCGGTGCCGTGGGCGGACGCGCCGCGGTTCCTGTCGGCACGGACGACGGAGGGGTGAGCGCGCGACGGGGAGGGGGGGCGGTCGAGGAGGGGGCCGCGGGGGCGTCGGCGGCCGCGGCCAAACAACGCACCAGGTGACGCTTCACCCCCGGCGTTGTTTGGGCTCCCGGTCTGGCCGTCGGCTTCTGCGGCCGTGCGCGGCGTGCGACGGCGATGAGAAGGGGCGAGGCGAGGGGAGCGTCCTTCTGCTCCGGACCGTCGGCGGTCGAGGAACCGCCGGGGCGAAAATGGCGGGGCGGGCCGCGGCGGCCGCGGCCGGCTCCGCCTCGGTGCCGCGCCGACACCGCCCGCATCCGGCCCCCGGCACCGCGGCCACGGCGCCCGCCGAGCCACAACCCGGGGGACGTTGCAGGGGGCGGGAGCCCCCTGCCCCAAAATCCACAGCGCCCCCGCCGGCTCCGCCGCTACGCCTCCCCGATCGTCCCGCGGATGCCCTCGAGCTCCGCCACGTCGTAGCGGTAGGCCTCGTTGCAGTAGTGGCAGACTACCTCGGCGCCGCCCTGCTCGGCGATCATCGAGGCGATCTCGTCGCGACCGAGCGACCGGATCATCGCGCTGACCTTCTCGCGGCTGCAGCCGCAGCGGAAGACGAGCGGGCCGTCGCCAATGAGCTCCACCGGCGCGCCGAGGAAGCGGCCGAGCATCAGCTCGTCGAGGATGCGACGGGCGGACGTGTCGAGCGTGGTGACGACCGCCGAGAACTCCTCGGGATCGCCGCCGGGGAGGCGCTCGATGAGGAGGCCGTCGGCGTACTCCACGGCGCCGTCGTCGCCGAGGTCGGCGACCACGCGCACGTGGGCGTCCACCTGCTGGGACTCGGCGAGGAAACGCTGGAGGGCCGCCTCGATCGTCTCGCCGCGCACCTCGGCGATGCCGGCGTAGAGCTCCTTGCGGCCGAGCGACTTGCTCACCCGGAGGTAGCCGTTGAGGCGGTCGGTCTCGGGGAGCTCGGAGGGACGAAAGCGGCCGCGCAGCGTGCCGTCGCCGTTGATCTCGAAGACGGCGCTGCACGCCGGGTCGCTCACCTGGAAGTCCGCCGTGAGCCGCTCGTCGCCCTTGACGTGGGCGCTGAGGAGCGCGGTGGCGACGAGGCCTTCAGCGGCGCGACGGCGCGCCACGGGGCCGAGCTCGTGGCGATCCGCCAGCTCCTGGGCCGGGCCGGGGAGCGAGACGGAGAGCAGGCGGAGGGTGCCGCCGCGGGCGAGCGCCACGCGAATCCGGCCGGAGGTCCAATTCGACATGGCGGGCGGCTAACCGCTGGGCCGGCGGGGCGCGCGGGACGCCCGCCACCGCTCCGTCCCGCCGCCCCGGCTTCGACGGCGGCCGTCGCCCCCCGCCACCCCAGGGGTCGCACCCCGGGGGTCGCACCCCGGGGGTCGCACCCCATCGGTCAACTGACGACGAAGCGTCGACACGCCCCGCTCACCCCCGCGGCGTCCCCCGGATAGGAGGCGCGCCCCTCCGGAGACAACATGAGCATCGTTCGAATCGGCGTCGTGGGCGCCGGGCAGATGGGCAACGGGATCGCGCAGGTGGCCGCCGCGGCCGGGTACGACGTCACGGTGAGCGACATCGCCCAGGGCGCGCTCGACAAGGGCCTCGCCACCGTGAAGGGCTCGCTGGGCCGCCTGGTGAAGAAGGGCACGATGGACGAGGCGACGGCGAACACCATCGTCGGCCGCATCCGCTGGAGCACCGACACCGCGGTCCACGCCGACGGCGACCTCGTGGTGGAAGCCGCCACCGAGAACGTGGCGCTCAAGTACAAGATCTTCGAGAACCTCAGCCAGACCGTGCAGAAGGGCGCCATCCTCGCCACGAACACGTCGAGCATCTCGGTCACCGCCATCGCCGCCCACTCCGACCGCCCCGAGCGGGTCATGGGCATGCACTTCATGAACCCGGTGCCGCTCATGCAGCTCGTCGAGCTCATCCGCGGCATGGCCACGACGGACGAGACCTACGACGCCGTGAAGGCCGCCGCCGAGAAGATGGGCAAGACCACCACCCTCAGCCGCGACATCCCGGGCTTCATCGCCAACCGCATCCTCATGCCGTACATCAACGAGGCCGCCCAGGCGCTCTACGAGGGCATCGGCACCCGCGAGGACATCGACACCACCATGAAGCTCGGCACCAACGTGCCGATGGGCCCGCTCACCCTGGCCGACTTCATCGGCCTGGACACCTGCCTCGCCATCATGGAGGTCCTCCACCAGGGCCTCGGCGACAGCAAGTACCGCCCGAGCCCGCTCCTCCGGAAGTACGTCGAGGCCGGCTGGCTCGGCCGCAAGACCGGCCGCGGCTTCTACGACTACTCGGCGAAGTAGGAGGTCGTCATGGGAGAATTCGTCCGTAGCGAGCGCCGCGGCGCGGTGCTCGTGGTCACGATCGACCGTCCGAAGGCGCTCAACGCCCTGAACCTGCAGGTGCTCCAGGAGCTGGAGGCCGTGCTGGCCGACGTGGGCGACGCCCGCGCGCTCGTGCTCACCGGCGGCGGCGAGAAGGCCTTCGTGGCCGGCGCCGACATCGCCGCGATGGCCGAGCTCGACGCGCTCACCGCCCACCGTTTCGCCGCGTACGGCCAGTCCGTGCTCGACAAGCTGGAGGCTTTGCCGATCCCCACGATCGCGGCCGTCAACGGGTTCGCGCTCGGCGGCGGCTGCGAGCTGTCCATGGCGTGCGACATGACGCTCGCGTCGGCCACCGCCGTGTTCGGCCAGCCCGAGGTGAAGCTCGGGGTGATCCCGGGCTTCGGCGGCACCCAGCGCCTCGTGCGCCGGGTCGGCACCCAGCGCGCGCGGGAGCTGTGCTTCACCGCCCGCAACGTGAAGGCCGAAGAAGCGGTGGCCATCGGCCTCGCGCTCCGGGTCGTGGCCGGCAACGTGGTGGACGAGGCGGTGGCGCTCGGCGAGAGCATCGCCGCCAACGGCCCCGTCGCGGTGCAGCTCTGCAAGCGCGCGATCCTCGACAACGACGGCCAGCCCCTCGGCGCGGCCCTCGTGGCCGAACGTCAGCTCTTCGCCCTCTGCTTCGCCACGGCGGACCAGAAGGAGGGGATGGCGGCGTTCCTCGGCAAGCGGAAGGCGAGCTTCGTCGGGAAGTAGGCGGAAGCAGCGGGTGAAGGGCGGCGCGGGTGCGCCGTCCTTCCGTCCCGGAGGCGTCGGCGGTCGGGAGTGATACCTGTGCGCCATGCTGCTGCTCTGGTTCTTCGCGGCCTGCCGGCCCACGCCCCCCGTGGACGCCGATGACGACGGCTACGTGGAAGCCGAGGACTGCGACGACCACCACGCCGAGGTGCACCCCGGCGCCGCCGAGGCGCTCTCCAACGGCGTGGACGACGACTGCGATCCCGCCACGCCCGACGACGACCTCGACGGGGACGGCTTCGGCGGCACCGACGACTGCAACGAGGCCAACCCCGCGGTGAACGTGGCGGCGACCGAGGTGCCCTACGACCACCTCGACAACGACTGCGATCCCGCCACGCCCGACGACGACCTCGACCACGACGGCGCCACGTTGGCCCACGACTGCGACGACGCCGATCCCTCCGTCGGACCCGACACGACCGAGGTGCCGTTCGACGGCGTCGACAACGACTGCGACCCGGTCACGCTCGACGAGGACGGCGACCAGGACGGATCGGGCGTCGCCGACGACTGCGACGACGCGGACCCCCAACGGTGGCTCGGGGACGAGCCCCTCAACGTGGACGCGACCCTGGACTGGTGCGACCACCGCTGCAGCGGGGTCACCCTCGCGGGCTCGCTGACCGTGACGGGCCCGGAGTGGACCTCGCTCGAGCCGCTCGGCTGCATCGAAGCCGTGAACGGCACGCTCTGGGTGCAAGACGCGCCGTCCCTGGGGTCCTTGGCGGGGATGACGTTGGACTCGGTCGGCGGGCTCGCGTTCCTCCGCGACGAGGCCCTGGCGTCGCTCACGGGGCTCGATTCTCTCGCCGTCGTGCCGGGGAACGTCACCGTAAACGACCTGCCGTCGCTGACTTCGCTCGAGGGGCTCGACGGGCTCACCGAGGTTGGCGGCTCGCTCACGGTCCAAGCGCCGTCCCTCCACGGCCTCGACGGGCTCACCACCGTGGGCGGCGACCTGCACGTGTCCTGGCACGCCGACCTCACGTCCCTGGAGGGCCTCGACGCGCTGACCACTGTCGGCGGGGACCTGGACATCGCGGCCGACGCGCTCCCGTCGTTTCGGGGCCTGCAATCGGTGACGACGGTGGGCGGCGATTTGTCGATCGGGGGCTCCCCGGCGGCGACCTCCCTGGCCGGCTTCGACCAGCTCACCACGGTCGGCGGCGATCTCTCCATCGAAGGATGTACGGGGCTGACGTCGCTCGCCGGCCTCGATCAGCTCACGACGGTTGGCGGCAGGTTGTGGGTGGAGGACAACCCGGCCCTCGTCGACCTCGCCCACCTCGGCGCGCTCCGCACGGTGGGCGAGCTCTACGTGTGGGACAACGACGCCCTCACCTCCATCGCGGACCTCGGGGGACTGACGTCGCTTGGCTCCCTTGACATCTATGGCAACCTCACGCTGGGGAGCCTCCATGGGCTCGAGTCCGTCACGCGCATCGAAGACGACGTGGCGATCGACGGAAACACCCTCGACGACCTCTCCGGGCTCTCCGGGGTGGCCTACGTGGGGAGCTCGGTGCGAATCAGCAACAATACCCCGCTCACCGATGCCAACGCCCGCGGCTGGGTGCGCGGCGTCCTCTACATCGGTGGATCGACCTCAATCTACGGAAATGAGTAGGGGCCCCGCGCCCGCTCGGGCTAGCCAGCCGCCGGCAGCACGGGGCGAAGAGCACGGTGGGAAAGGGCGGCCCGGGAGGCCGGCCCGGCCCTCCGGCCGGCGTCGGCGGTCGAGGCGCCGCTGGGGTGAGAATGGCGCGGGTGGGCAGCGCGGCGTTACCGGAGGGAACCACGGAGTCTGCATGCCGGTCGTTGGAATGGGTGGGTATTTCTTCCGGGCGCAGGACCCGTCGGCGCTCAAGGCCTGGTATCGGGAGCACCTGGGGGTAGGCGGGGGCCTCGGCGTGGGTCCGGACGCCGCGCAGAACCCCTGGGTGTGGAGCACCGCGGGCGGCCCCATGGTCTTCGAGCCATTCAAGGCCGACAGCACCTACTTCGCCGCCGAGAAGCAGGCGATGATCAACCTCCGGGTCACCGACCTCGACGGGCTCCTCGCGAGCCTTCGTGCCGCAGGCATCGAAGCCAAGACCGACCCGGAGGTGGACGCCCAGGGCATCGGCAAGTTCGCCCGCATCCACGACCCCGAGGGCAACGCGATCGAGCTCTGGGAACCCGCGTAGTCAGCGCCCGGTGAGCGTGTCCCAGGCCATGCCAGCGAGCACGGTCCAGGGCCACACGCCGGGATCGGGCTCCCTTCCCGCCGCGAGCCGATGGAGCTGCCAGGTGTACCAGCTCACCTCCAGCAGCCCGTCGAGCTGCCGCAGCCCGGTGCGACGGGGCGCGACCTGGCTCTCGGCCACCCGCCCGTCGAGCAGACCGCGGGGCAGCTCCGGCTCGAGCGCCATGGGTCGGGCCAGGCCGATCACGTCCACCGCGCCGCTGGTGAGCGCCGCCTCCATCCCGACGCGGGTTCGGAACCCGCCCGTGAGCCACAGCGGTACCCTCGTGCGTCCGCGCACCTTCGCGGCGTAGTCGAGGAAGTAGGCCTCCCGGGACGCCGTGCTCGCCCGCTGCGGGACGCCGGTCATCTGCGGCTTCTCGTAGGTGCCGCCGCTGATCTCCAGGAGGTCCACGGCTTCGGCCTCCAGGACCTCCACCACCTCCATCGACTCCGCCTCGGAGAAGCCGCCCCGCTGGAAGTCGGCGGAGTTGAGCTTCACGCTGATCGGGTAGCTCGGCCCCACCTCGGCGCGGATCGCCCGCACGACCTCCACCAGGAACCGGCGCCGCCGCGCGGGGTCGCCGCCCCACCCGTCGGTGCGGACATTGCTGAGCGGGGAGAGGAACTGGCTCACAAGGTAGCCGTGGGCGCCGTGCACCTGCACCCCTGCGAACCCCGCTCGCTGACACACCCCCGCGGCGCGCGCGAACCGGGCCACCAGCCCCTCGATCTCCGCTTCGGTGAGCGCCCGCGGCGGACGGAAGGCCGCCCCGGGGAGCCGTAGCGGCACGGCGGAGGGCCCCACCGGCGCCTTCGAGAGCGTGGCCGGGGACTGCCGACCGGGGTGGTTGAGCTGCACCCACGTCGGGCTGCCGCCGGATTGGGCGGCGGTGGCCCAGCGGCGCAGCGCGTCGAGGGCCCGGTCGTCCTCCATCACCACGTTGTGCGGCTCGCCCAGCGCCCCCCGATCGATCATCACGTTGCCGGTGACCAGGAGCCCGGCGCCGCTCCCACCCCAGCGCGTATAGAGGCGCTCCAGGCGACCGTCCGGCGCGTGGTCGGCGTCGGCGAGGTTCTCGCTCATCGCCGACTTGGCGAGGCGGTTGGGGAGCGCCGCGCCGCAGGGCAAGGCGAGCGGGGCGGCGAGGGGAGAGGGCATCGGGCGCATCTAACGCCGTGAACGCCGCCTCCGCGTGGCCAGCCCCGCGACGAGCCACAACGGCGCCGTTCCGACCGCCCCGCCGCACCCGGTGGCGCAGCCTTCGTCGGCCGGGTCCGCGGTGTCCGGACCGTGGGGTCCCGGCCCCGTGCCGCTGTCGTCGTCGGCCTCGTCCGCCTCCAGGTGCACCGTGCCTTCGCCGCCGGGCTCCGGCCCCGGCTCCAGCGCGCAGCCCGCGGCGCCGCCGAGGACCGTGTACGTGCCGGTGTAGTCGTTGGCGCGCACGTCCACCGCGATCCGCCCGCCGCCCCCGCCCCCGCCGCAGACCGTGCCGGAGAGGTCGACCGCGCCGTCGCCTCCGTCGGCGTCGAGCGTGCCCTGGCCGGCGAGCGTGTCCGCCTCGATCCAGATCGCGCCGCCTGCGCCGCCCGCATTGCCGAGCTGGGAGATGCAGTAGACCGCTTCGCTCTCAGGCTTGCCCGCCCAACCCTCGGCGACGATGGCGCCGTCTACCGTGACGGCTCCGCCCGCCTTCACGTGCAGCGCCGCACCCCCGATGCCGGCCATCCCGCACCACGCCTGCTCGGCGCCGGTCCACGCGTAGTCCCCACAGCCGCCATCCCCAGGCTCCGCGGGCGCCGCCTCGTCGTCGAACGCCGGCTCGGGCTCCGTGTCGGCGTCGGGTCCGCGCCACCCATGCCCCCCGACCCCTCCGTGCGAGCCGCCGTTCCAGCAGAGCTTGTCCGCCACCCCGTCGGGCGTCGTGCGGCCGTAGCCCCCGTAGCCGTCGAGCGAGATCGTGCTGGTCGCGTCGACCACGAGGTTGGCGTCCAGGGTGAAGGTGAGGGCCTCCGAGAGCTCGTCGGCGTACACGGCCTCCGGCAGGAAGAGCTGCGCCGAGGGGAGCCCGCCGTCGAAGAGCACGGTGGGGGTGGGCCAGGGCAGGCGATTCCGGGGGTCGTCGACCACGAGCCGCGCATCCTTCAGGGTGACCGACCGCGCCGCGAGGTCCTTCACCCCCACCAACGCGTTCTGCACCACCACGTCGGTGTCGGGCAACGACGCGGGCAGCCAACCCATCCCGCGACACGCCCAGCCCGACGTCGGGCAGCCCCAGTCCGCAGGTTCGAGGCCGTTGCCGTCGATGGTCAAGGTTCCCGACGTTGCCGCTTCGTCGGTGTACACCGTGCCTGGACCGCCGTGGATGCGCCAGTCGTCCCAGGTGGCCGGGGGGTCTTCTACGCCCTCGGGAAGCCCGTCGACCACCTCACCGAGCCCGCCCATCGCTTCGTACTGGAAGTCCAGGCCGTCGAACGCCCCGGCGAGGACGGCGATACGTCCCCCGGAGCCGCCGCCGCCGCCGAGCCCGACGCTGTTGCCCTCCACCTGCATCGCGCCGTTGCCCCCGTTGACCGTGAGCAAGGCAGCGCCACCGACGGTGGCGCCTTCGATGCGGATCGTGCCTCCGGAGCCTCCCGATCCCCCGCCGCCAAACGGCCCGACGGGGGCGTTCCCGCCGTCCGCGTGCAACGCTCCGTCGAGCTGCACGGCGCCCGCCACCTTCACGGTGAGGTCGTTGCCACCACCGCCGCCGTAGGTCGTGTCTGCCCAACTCAGGGCCCAGCCGTCCTTGCCGTGGCCCGAGGGGTCCGTGGGGTCGCCTGTGGGCGACTCGGCGGGACGGAGCGAGTTCGAGCTGATGTACAGCTCCGTGCCTCCGTAGCCCCCGTAGCTCGCGCCCCAGACCTGCTCCGGGTACAGCACATCCTCATCCTCGGGTTCGCCGTCGAGCACCCGGCTCGCGTCGACGCGGGGACGGGATTCGAGCAGGCTCGGCGCGTCGAGCGTGAGGTTGGCGGCGGTGATCCCGAGGCCGCTCCCGTGCACGTCGCTGTCCTGCACGACCATGTCCCCGCTCACGCTGACCTCCAGGCGATCGGGCGCGTCGAGGTCGCTGTCCACCACGGACAACGACGCGCCTTCGATCGTCGCCAGCCGGCCGAGGTCGACCCCCGTGAGGTCCAGGCGCTCTCCCGTGACGGTGCGCGAGAAGAGGTGGGCGTCGGTGAGCGTGATGTCGCCGTTCGCGACGAGCCCTTCGCCCAGGTCGCCCCAGCACGTGTCGAGCGTCACGTCGCCGCCGGCCACCCACGATCCTTCGGCGTCGTCGAACAGGTCGCGCAGGTAGAGCACACAGTTCAAGCCGGTGACGGCCTCCGTGATCGCGCTGCGGGCAAAGAGCATCCCGCCCGCGACGAGCCCGCCGACGCCGGCCTCCTCGCCCCCGACCTGCACCTCCCCGGCCGAAAGGTTGCCCCACACGATGAGCAGCCCCGAGACCGAGACCTTCCCGGTGACGGTGAGGTCGTCGAGCACCACGTACACCCCTCGTACGTCGAGGGAGTCGATCTGGGGATCGGACTCGTCCACGTCGAACTCCAGCGGGCCGATGTTGACGTCGGCGGGTTCGAGGTCGCCGTATTCCAGGTCGGCCCCGTGGCTGTGTCCGGTGAGGTCGGCGACGTCACCGGCGAGCGCGAGCAGCTCGGAGACGCGCATGCCTGCCTCCCCAAGCCCGCCGAGCCGGTAGCCTCCGCCGGAGACGGTGTAGGCGTCGTTCACCCGGTCGGCGTCCCATCCGCCGGGTCCCCACTCCGTGGCCGCGCACGTGGTCCCGACCTCGAAGTCCACCGGCCAGCCGTTGCACGTCCCACGGACGCTCTGGGACTTCCAACAACCGCACGCGTCCGTGCCGGTGAGGGCCTCCCGAACGACGTCACAGTCGGCCCCGCCGCCGCCACCCGGGATCACGCCGGTGTCCGTCGACACGGTGTTCCAGTAGTCGTAACAGTCGTCTTCGGTGAGGACGGGGCGCTCGGTGCCCCAGTCGCGGGCGAGCGCCGCGGGGGCGAGCACGACGAGCGCGAGGAGGGAGCCGAGGAGGGCGGAGCGCATGGGGAATCGTAGCACGACGACGTTTGGTTTCGTGCGCGTTGGCGGCGATACCTCGGCCGGGAGGGTCACCATCTACGAATGGCGAAGGACCACGTCCGTGGGTCGCCGACTGTGGCTCGCGAGGGTGGAGGAGGGCTGGGAGGGGGAACCCCCACCTGCGTCGGATGCGTCGGGCCGCGGCTTGCGGCGGTCATCGCAAAATCTCGGGCAACTGGTTGGGGCGATGCCCCGGACGTGGAGGCGTGGGCTACGGTACCCGCCTGCTCATCCACTCTGAGGGTGCAGGGTTCCCGCTCGCTCGACGCTCCGGAGGAGCCGATCCATGACGGATCCCCACGTTCCCCTGCTCCCTCCCCCCGCGGCGAGCGAGTCCGAATCGGAGCGCGAACGTTCGGATCGGCTCAACCAGATCGCCACCCGGCTGCCGGGGATGATCTACCAGTACCGCCTCCGGCCCGACGGCAGCTCCTGCTTCCCCTACGCGAGCGAGGCGATTCGCAACATCTATGGGGTCTCGCCGGAGGAGGTGCGCGAGGACGCGAGCGCCGTCTTCTCTCGGCTCCATCTCGACGATCTCGAGGAGGTCCGGGCGTCCATCTCCCGGTCCGCGGCCACGCTGGAGCCCTGCCGATGTGAGTACCGCGTGCGCTCCGACGACGGGGCCATCCGGTGGCTCGACGGCAACGCGATCCCCCAGCGGGAGCCGGACGGGTCCATCCTCTGGCACGGCTTCATCACCGACGTCACCGAAAAAAAGGAGTTGATCCACGCGCTCAAGCGGGAGAGTGAGAAGAGCCGGGTGCTCCTCCGTGCGGCCAGCGACGGCGTGACGATCATGGACGAGAACGCCACGGTCGTGGAGGTCAGCGACTCCTTCTGCGCGATGCTCGGCTACTCGCGCGACGAGATGATCGGGATGAACGTCGCGCAGTGGGACTGCGGATTCAGCTCCGACGCGCTGATGGTGGCGTTCCGACGCCAGTTCAAGGAGGCCACGCGTTCGGAGTTCGAGACTCGGCACCGCCGCAAGGACGGGAGCACGTTCGACGTGGAGATCAGCGGCTACCCGGTGGAGCTCGACGGGCGGCCGTACCTCTTCAACTCCTCGCGGGACATCTCGGCACGGAAGCAGTCCGAGCGCCAGTTGGTAGAGGCGGAGCACCACTACCGCTCCCTCGCCAACGGGCTGACCACCCTGATCTGGCGCTCGGGCACGGACAGGTTGTGCCACTACTTCAACGAATCCTGGCTGCGCTTCACCGGGCGTACCCTTGAGCAGGAGCGTGGCAACGGGTGGGCGGAGGGGGTGCATCCCGAGGACCTTCCGCGCTGCGTCAAGACCTACGTCGAGGCGTTCGAGCGGCGGGAGCGGTTCAGCATGGACTACCGGCTCCGCCATGCCGACGGGACCTACCACTGGATCAGCGACGACGGGGCCCCCGAGTTCGACAGCCACGGGGTGTTCACCGGCTACATCGGGGCGTGCGCGGACATCACGGCACGCAAGCAGGCGGAGGCCGAGCTGGAGCGCCACCGCTCCGACCTCGAAGCGCTGGTCGACGAGCGGACCATGGCGCTGCGCACGGCGAAGGAGGCGGCCGAAGCCGCCAGTCGCGCCAAAAGCACCTTCCTGGCCACGATGAGCCACGAGCTGCGCACTCCGCTCAACGCGATCATGGGGCTGACCTACCTGGCCCAGGAGCGCGCGACCGACCCCAAGCAGGCCGAGCAGCTCGGCAAGGTCAAGCTCGCGTCGAGCCATCTGCTTCGGATCATCTCCGACATCCTCGATATCTCGAAGATCGAGGCGGACCGTTTCCATCTGGATCCCACGGACTTCGCGCTCGAAGGGCTCCTGGAGCGGGTGGATGCGCTGACCCGTGGTGAGGCCACGACCAGCGGCCTCCACCTCCTGTTCGAGGTGGCTCCCGAGCTCCGCGGCCTGGTCGTGCACGGGGACCCCCAGCGGCTCACCCAGATCTTGCTGAACCTCATCGGCAACGCGCTGAAGTTCACTCCCCACGGCTCGGTCGCCGTTGGTGCCCGCCTCGTCGAGCGCGCGGAGGCCGGGCTGCTCCTCCGCTTCGATGTGGAGGACACGGGCATCGGCATCGCCCTGGCGGATGTGCGCCGGATATTCAACTCGTTCGAGCAGGTCGACAGCTCGCGCAGCCGAAAGTACGGCGGCGTTGGTCTGGGCCTGGCGATCACCCGGAAGTTGGTGGAAGCCATGGGCGGCTCGATCGGCGTCGAGAGCGAGCCGGGCGTCGGGAGTCGGTTCTGGTTCACGGTGCGCCTGCTGGAGGCCGGCCACCCCGCGTCATCCCCGACGCCGCTGCCCAGCGCGCGGATGCAGCTCCGCGCCCGCCACGCCGACGCGTATGTGCTCATCGCCGAAGACGACGCCCTGAACCGCGAGGTGACGCAGGGCCTCCTCGAGGAAGCGGGGCTCGTGGTGCAGTTCGCCCCGGACGGCGCGGTCGCGGTGCAGATGGCGAAGCGGGTGAACTACGACCTGATCCTGATGGACATGCAGATGCCGGAGATGGACGGACTGGAGGCCACCCGTCGTATCCGGGCGCTGCCCAACGGGCGGGACGTGCCGATCATCGCCTTGACCTCCAACGTCTTCGCCGACGATCGGGCCCAGTGCCACGCCGCCGGCACCAACGACTTCCTCGGCCGGCCGGTGGACGCCGAACAGCTCTTCGCGACCCTTCTCCGGTGGTTGGACGGCGCGGCCGAGTCGGGGGACGGAGGCGTGCGGGGCCCGCCGCGATAACCGGCCCGGTGCTCCTCCTCGCCAGCCTCGCCGTCGCCGCGCCCTGGGCGCCGATGCGCGTGGCGTTGGAGTGCCAGTCTGAGCAACGCGTCGATGCCTGCACGCTCGTGCAGGGCACGCTGGACAACCTCAAGGTGGTGAAGTCGGTCCCGCGGAGCGACGCAGCGGTGGTGCTCTACCTCGACGTCACCGCGGAGAGCACCTGGGACTTCGTGCTGATGCGCGCCGTGCTGGTCGGCGGGGCCCTCCCCGGCGCCCCGGTGAGCTTCGAGCAGCCGGTGAAGATCGACTATCGCCAGCCGGTGGACGAACAGCGCGCCGCCCTGGACGCGACGCTCTCCCGGGTGCTCGCGCCCTACCTCTCGGTCGCGGTGCCGGGCGCGGTGACGGTGAGCCTCGCGGAGCCCGAGGGCGAGGAGGACACCTCCGCGAAGTCTTCGCCGTGGTCGTTCTCGGTGTGGGGCGGAGGGTGGGGGAGCTGGTCGGAGCAGTACCGGAGCTTGTCCCTCTGGACCGGCGCGTCGGTGGGGGTGGAGACCAACACGGACAAGGCGTCGGTGTGGGTGAACTACGACCGGAGCCTGGAGCTTCAACCTTCTTTGGTGGTAGGGGCCACGGAGGTGGAGCTCACCTCGGACCAGAGCTCGCTGTCGGGGGCGTTCAAGACGGGCCACAACCTCGACAGCGGGTGGACGATCGGCGCCTTCGCCCGAGGCGCCGGTCAGGACCCGGAGGGGCAGTACCTCTCCACCTTCCGGGCCCACGCGGGCGTGGAGTACAACGGGTTCCCCTCCAACGACGCCCGCGGGAACCAGCTCGCGATCTCCGCGCTCGTCGGCGCGCAGGGAGACGCCTACAACACCCCGAACACGCTCGGGGAGCGCACCGCGTTCTTCCCGACGGCCATGCTCGTGGGCGCGGGCGAGCTGAGGATCGATCGGGTGAAGCTCGGCGCGGAGCTGTCGGCGCGAACGCAGCTCTGGCCCTTCTTCGAGCGGTACCTCTTCTCGGGCGAAGTGGACACCGACCTCACCCTGGGAGACCACGTAGACCTGTCGTTCACGGTCGAGGCCACGCAGCAGGCGATCCCCGGGCCCGCGGAGCTCGACGCGTCCGACTACGAGGAGGTCACCCGCGCCTCCTACGCCCAGCCGCTGGAGGTGTGGGGACACTTCAGCCTGCGCTTCCACTGGGATGCGACCAATGGGGCGAGGAACAACCGTCTGGACGCGTGGGGCAGCCTGGGGACGACCGAAGGGCTGTGAGGACGCGCCGTCGTGCGAGCTTCGCCGATGAGCCCGACCTCACCTTGCCCCCGCCTCGCCCTCAAAGGTGAGCCCACCGCGCCTGCGGACCTGGCCAGCACGGTGCTCCGGAGGGTGAACATCGCGACTCGCGGCGGGCCATCGGCGGCGGTGCGAGTCCGGCTGCGTTGCGCCGTAGCGGTGAGAGCTCGTAGAAATAATCGGGTTCGGGCAGAAGAATGCCGATGGGCCTGCAGATAGCACACTGGCGTGCCCGGTAGCCGCGCGATGCGCCTCGCTTGGACCGGACAATCCGAGATTGCCCTCGCGCGCCGTCTGGCCGCGGCGTGCCCATGACGCTCCGATCAGCATACGGCAAAACCACGTATTTTTCTCCATTTTTCGAGGTACGTCGGTTGACCGACCCCCCCTTTCCCGGCTCCAGTTCCAAGGTAGATTCCCGGTCGGGTGAGGTGCGCCGTCATCGCGGCGGGGGGCTCGGAGGCACTCGACGATGATCGATCAGATCGTCCGGAACTACCGGGAGGCCGTCTACGAGACGGACCGCGAGGCCGCCTTCGCGGTGGTCGAGGGCGCGCTCGTTGCGGGCCTGACGGCAGAGGAGGTGGTCTTTCAGGTGGTGATCCCCGCGCTCGAGCAGATGATGTCCGAGATCACCCGAGACCCGGACGCCAACCTCGCTCAGCACTTCATGACGGCGCAGATCGCTGCGGACGTCACCGAGCGGATGCTCGTCCGGTTCTCCCATCCGCCGGAGGCCGTCGGCCGCGTGGTGATGGGGACCGCCCGAGGCGACCTGCATTCGCTCGGCAAGCGCATCGTCACCGGGTGCCTCAAGGCGCTCATGGTGGAGGTGATCGATCTCGGGGTGAACGTGGCCGCCGAGACCTTCGTGGATCGCGCGGTGGCCCATGACGCGCAGGTGATCGCGGTGTCCGCGATGATGGTGCACACCGCAGCGGGAGAGCACGGGGCCCGGCGGGTGCGGGCGCTCCTTCGGGAGCGAGGGATCGAGGACAAGATCAAGCTGGTGGTCGGCGGCGCGCCCTACCGCTTCGACGAGCAGCTCTACCGGACCGTCGGCGCGGATGCCTGGGCCGCTGACGGACTCGCCGCGGGTCAGGTGATCGCCGACCTCATCCGGGCCCAACGGAGGCTGGACATCCCATGACGCCGCTCCAAGTCCTCGCCGCAGCGATCGACGGGACGCCTGCCCCGCGCATCCCGGTTTTCTGCAATGTACTGGATCAAGGGGCGCGCGAGCTCGGGCTCTCGCAGCGGGACTACTACGCCAAGGGGGAGCACGTCGCCGAGGGGCAGTTGCGGATGCGTCGTCGGTTTGGCCACGACAATGTTTGGGCCCTGTTCTACGTCGGAAAGGAAGCTGAGTTCTTCGGGTGCGAGCAGATCTTGTTCGACGACGCCGGGGCGCCGAACGTGGCCGACTACGTGATCAAGTCGTGGGACGACATCGCGCGCCTCGAGGTGCCGGAGGACCTCACCCGGCACCCGGCCTGGGCCGAGACGGGGCGTTGCCTGCAGATTCTTCGCGGGGAGGTGGGGGCGACCCACCCGATCTGCGCCTACATCACCGCGTCCACGAGCCTGCCCGCCCTGCTCATGGGCATGGACCACTGGATGGAGCTGTTGATGACCGGTCCTGAGGACCTCAAGCAGCACCTGCTTGAGAAGTGCTCAGAGTTCGTTCAGAAGGAGCTCGCCGCCTTCCGGGCTGCCGGCGCCAACGTGCTCATCTACTCCACGCCCTTCGGCTCGACCTACTTCGTGGGCCGCAGGCGCTTCGAGTCGTTCTCCATGCCCTGGATGAAGCGCGACCTCGCGCCTGGAGGGGTCGGTGGAGTCGTGTACTACTGTGGGATGGCCCCGTTCAACGAGGTGATTGGGGCCGTGGTGGACGAGCTCGACATCGGCATCCACTACGTGAGCCCGCTCGCGGACTTCGCGGCGGCCCGAGACATCCTCGAGGCCCACCGGGCGCCCCCGAAGGGGTACCTGGCCTGCGGTGTGGTCGACGACATCCGGCTCATCCGATGGACGCCTGAGGAAGCCCGGGCGGAGGTGAAGCGCCTGGTGGAGATCGGCACGCGCGGCGGTCGACAGGGGAGCCACTTCCTGTTTGGCACCGGTGTCATGCCCATGGCGATCCCCGAGGCGAACATCCACGCCATCGTCGAGGCCGCGCTCGACTACGGACGGCTTGGATGAACGGAGCCGTCTCGGTCGTGGGGTGCGCGATCCTCCGCCGGGAGGTGGAGCTCCTTGTCGGAAAGAACGGCTGGACGGTGCACCCACGTTGGCTGAAGAGCGAGCTTCACAGCCGCTTCGAGCCCCTCGGTCGCGCGTTGGACGAGGCGCTCTCCGAGCAGGGGGGCACCGGGAGGCCTGCGGTGGTGCTCTACGGGTGCTGCCACCCGCGGATGGACACGATCCTCTCCACCCACCGCGCGGATCGGGTTGGCGCCCAGAACTGCATCGCGATGCTCCTCGGCCATGAGCGCTTCATGGAGGAGCTCGAACGGGGGACGTACTTCCTCCTCGAGGGTTGGGCACGTACGTGGGACGCCGCGATCACTGCGGACTTCGGTACGAACGTGGAGGTGATTCGACAGATCTTCCACGACAGCCACTCGCGGATGGTTGCGGTGAGGACGCCGTGCTCGGCGGACTTCACCGAGGAGGCGGAAGCCGCGGCGCGCTTCGTCGACCTCCCGTTGGAGTGGATCGACGCCGATCTCGGACACCTCGAGCGGCTGCTCGGCGACGCCTTGGCCGAGCGATCGCAGGCGGACGCCGGATGAGCGACGGCGAGTCCGGACCTGCCGCGGCTGCCGAGCTGGACGAGCTTCGTCGAAAAAATCGAAGATTGGCAGAGGAGAAGTCATATCTGCAGTTGATCCTTCGGCTCATCGAGCAGGTGAACCCGCTCCCGGGGCTCGACAGCATGATCACCGGGCTTCTCCACGGGATCGTGGAGACCATCGGTGGGACGAACATCCGGATGTGGTACTTCCTCGGCGAGGAGCTGCGCCACGCCGACTTCCTCGGGGATCGATCCACGGTCGAGTCCTTGGAGGATCCGTTGGCGGTGGCCGCCGCTCGCGAGCGCCGCTTCCTGGAGTTGGCCGCGGCCCCCCGAGAGCACCTGCTCGCGGGGGTCGTGGTGCCCGGGACGCAGACGTGGGCCTTCCCGCTGCTCGTCGGCGAAGAGCTCATCGGGGTGGTGAAGCTCGAGAATGTGCACCTCCTTAGCGCGTCGCTCCGCAACCAGCTCCCGGTGTTCTTCAGCCACGCCGCCCTCATCCTCCGCAACGAGGTGGACGCCATCCTCCGGCAGCGCGCGGAGGCAAGGTTTGAAGCTACGTTCCATCAGGCAGCGGTGGGCATCGCCCACGTCGCCGTGACCGGGCGATGGCTCAAGGTCAACCAGAAGTTCTGTGAGATATTCGGATACTCCGAGGCCGAACTGCTCGGGATGAAGGTCTGGGACCTCACCCACCCGGCGGAGATCGAACGGGATCGGGCGCAGGTGGCGCGGCTCGTGGAGGGAACCGCCGAGCGCTACACGACGGAGAAGCGCTACATCCGGAAGGACGGCCGGATCATCTGGGGGAACCTGACCACCGCGCTCGTGCGCGATGCAGCGGGGGCGCCGGCCTACTTCGTGTCGGTCGTGGAGGACATCCAGGAGCGAAAGCGCGCCGAGTTGGAGCTCGCCGCGCACCGAGATCACCTCGAGACGCTGGTGGCGCGACGCACCACCGACCTGACGGAAGCGCGGAACGCCGCCGAGGCCGCGAACGTGGCGAAGAGCGCATTCCTCGCCAACATGAGCCACGAGATCCGGACGCCGATGAACGCCATTCTCGGGCTGACCCACCTGCTGCGGCGAGAGGCCACCCCCGCTCAGTTGGAGCGCTTGGGACGGATCGAGGAGGCGGGTCAACACCTGCTCGGCCTGATCAACGAGATCCTTGATATTTCTAAGATTGAGGCTGGAAAGCTGAAGTTGGAAGAGGTGGACTTCGCGCTCCCTCAGGTGCTCGACCACGTCAAGTCCCTGCTCGGCGACGTCGCCAAGGGCAAGGGGCTGCGCATCGCCGTGACCCACGACCCGGACGTGCCGGTCCGGCTGCGCGGCGATGCCCTGCGCTTGCGGCAGGCCCTGCTCAACTACGCCAGCAACGCCGTCAAGTTCACGGACTCGGGGGAAGTGCGGATCCACGCGCGGCGGCTCGACGAGATCGCTGGGCGGCTTCGGCTCCGGTTTGAGGTGCAGGACACGGGCATCGGCATTGAGCCGGAGAAGCTACGAACCTTGTTCCAGGCGTTCCAGCAGGTGGATGCATCCACCACCCGACGGTACGGGGGGACGGGGCTCGGCCTCGTCATCACCCGGCGGCTCTCGCAGCTGATGGGGGGCGAGGTGGGCGTGGAGAGCACCCCGGGCGCGGGGAGCCTCTTCTGGTTCACGGCCGTGCTCTCGCGCGGGCACGGCGTCATGCCGCACACCCCTGCGCCCGATTCGGAGGCCTCGGAGCAACGGCTCCGGGAGCGTGGAGGGATCGCGAGGGTGCTGCTCGTGGAGGACAACGCCATCAACCGGGAGGTCGCGTTGGAGCTTTTGCACGGGGTCGGCGTGCACGTGTCGACGGCGCGCGACGGGGTGGAGGCTGTCGAGCTCGCGAGCATCCAGCCCTTCGACCTGATCCTCATGGACGTGCAAATGCCGCGAATGGACGGGTTGGAGGCGACCGAGGCGATCCGGCGGTTGCCGGGTCACGCGCGCACACCGATCCTCGCGATGACGGCCAACGCCTTCGTGGAGGATCGGGAGGCCTGCGCCGCCGCAGGCATGAGCGAGTTCATCGCCAAGCCGGTGAACCCGGCGCACCTCTACGATGCCCTGCTCCGGTGGTTGCCGTCGGAGCGCGCGGAGGCGAGCGCTCCCCGCCCCGGCGCGACGGGCCTCCCCGCCCGGGGTGCCGCGTTCCGGGGGAGTCGGGAGATCGCGGCCACCCTGGACCGGCTCCACGGCGTCGCGGGCGTCGACCTCGATCGGGCGCTTGAGCGGGTCCGCGGGAGCGGGGCGCGGTACGTCGATCTCCTGACGCGGTTCCTCTCGCTCCACCACGAGGACGCCTCGGTGGTGACGGAGCGTCTGCGCGCAGGGGCCGTGGTGGAGGCGACGGGCATGGCGCACGGCCTCCGAGGCGCGGCGCTGTCGCTTGGGCTCGACGCCGTGGCGGCGGAGGCGGCCACGATCGAGCAGGGCCTGCGACAGGAGCAGGCGGGCGGCGCTCATCTCCCCGGGGTCTTACCGGCGCTACGTGCCCTGCAGACGGAGTTCGACCGGCTGGATTCGGTGCTGGCCCCCGACGTGGCGGGACCCGCCCCCGTGGCGGAGGCTCCCGCGCCCGACCTCTCGGGCCTCCGAGTGGTGCTCGACGCCCTCGAGGCTCAGCTTGATCGGGGTGAATTCTCGGCGTTTTCCTTGGCGAAGGTTCACGCGGACGCGCTGCGTGCCGCGCTGGGCCCTGAGTACGCCACGTTCAGCCGACACATCGGCCAGTTCGATTTTCTCACAGCCCTGGCGACCCTCCGTGCCGTGCGTCGAGGACAGGACACATGAACGGCGCGCGATCTCGGCCGACCGTGCTCGTTCGCTGGGCTGGCGGCGAGCTCCGCCTCCCGTTGGGCGCCGGGCAGTCCGTCCGGGAGGTGCTCGACGCGTCCACCGTTCGGGTGCGCGCCGCGTGCGGCGGGACCGGTCAGTGTGGCGCGTGCTCCGTCCGGCTCATGGGCGGGGCGGCCAACCCGCCGACGCTCGCCGAACGGCAAAAGCTGACTCCAGAAGAGCGAGGGGCCGGCGCGCGGTTGGCCTGTCAGCTACGGCCCACCGAGGACATCGAGGTGTACGTCGACGGTCCGGCGCCGGAGTCGCCGTGGCGAGCCATTCCCCGCGAGGACCTTGCGCCGGTCTCGACGGGGCCTGTGTCCGCGGAGGGGGGGCGGCTCGGGGTGGCCGTGGACCTGGGAACCACGCACCTGCGGGTGTCGCTGTGGGACCTCCACCGGGGTCGGCGGATCGCCACCCGTCGAGGGCCAAACCCCCAACAGACGTTTGGCGCCGATGTGCTCAACCGCCTCGGCCACGCGCTCGTTTCTCCGACGCGGTCCGCCGAACTGTCCAACCTGGTGTGCGCGTCGGTGGTGGGCGCGCTCCGCGACATCGTCGCCCGGGACCTCGGGGAGGGAGCACGGGCGTTCGCGGAGATCGGCGACGTGGTGGTGGTGGGCAACACCGCCATGCTCACGCTGCTCACGGAGCGAGGCGCCGCGGCGCTGCTCCAGCCCGAGAACTGGTTGAGCGCCGTGGAGTGCGCGCCCGTCGACCTGCGAGCCTGGCGCGCCCGCTGGCCGATGCCCAACGCGCGACTCGTGCTCCCCGGCCCCATCGCCGGTTTCATCGGCTCGGACCTCCTTGCGGCCCTTGTGGCAACCTCGCTGCCGCGAGGCCCTCCTGGATCACTCCTGCTCGACATCGGGACGAACACGGAGTTGGCGTTGTGGGACGGTCAGACTGTTCACGCCACGTCGGTCCCCGGGGGCCCTGCCTTCGAGGGGGCGGGCGTCCGGTTCGGGATGGCCGCCGAGCCGGGGGCCATCTACCAGGTCGAGGCGGCCGCAGCGGGAGCGCCGCCGTCCCTCCGTACGGTCGGCGGTGGCGAGGCACGCGGCTATTGCGGTTCCGGCCTCGTGGATGCGCTCGCGTTGCTGCGCGGGGACGGCCGATTGAAGCCGTCGGGGCGCTTCGCGGTGGCCCCGGGTCCGGAGGGTGTGCGGCTCGATCCGGACGTCCCCAGGACGGCCATCTTCGGCGCCGGCGTGGACGCGTACCAGCGCGCGAAGGCGGCCATCGCTGCAGCGATGGCGACGCTGCTCGGCGAGGCGGGGCTGGGGTGGGGCGACCTTCGCCGCGTCTGCGTCTGCGGCACCTTCGGACGAACCCTCAATCTGCGCAACGCACAGGCGACCGGGCTCCTGCCCCCGGTGGCCCCCGAGCGCTTCGAGCTCCACCCCGAGGCCGCCCTCGCCGGGTGTGAGCTGGCGCTGCGGTCGACCGATCCGATTTTGGGGTTCGACCAGGTCCGTGACCGGGTCCGTCCGCTCAACCTCGGCGCGCACCCGGGGTACGACGAGGGGTACGTCCGTCACCTGCGCCTGGAGCCGATCGGAGGCGGTTGATCGGCCGACGGCCTACATCGCCCCGCAAGCGTACCCGTCCAGCGCCGCCTGCTGGGTCTCGAGCACCCCATCGCCGAGGTTGTCCAGGGTGGCGCCGATGCGGCGGGTGCGCGCGTCCACGTCGGTGGTGCGGATGTAGTCGAGCGTGCCGTCGCCCGCAGCGTCGGCCGACTCGTACCAGGGCGCGCCTCGGGCGTTGTACAGGGTCACCGCGTCCCAGACCCCGTCGGCGTTGAGGTCGTACCGGTAGGCGGCGATGCCCGATTCTTGCCACTCGTACTCGGTGAAGTTGGTGAAGGTGCCGTCCAGGGCGGACGACGCCGTGAGCGTGCGCCCTTCGTCATCGTAGGTGTAGGCGTAGCTGGAGACCTCCACCCCGTCGCCCCACTGGTCGTAACTCTGGGCGACCACCAGGTCCCCGTCCCAACTGTAGGTGTAGCGGTAGTCCACGACTCCATCGTTGTACAGGTCGTAGTCGATGATGTCGTAGTGGTCGTCGGCGTCGGTGTAGGTGTAGGTTCGGCGCGAGGGATAGCTGCCGCCGGTGACGTTCTCCTCCACGAGGCGGTCCCCGTCGTAGGTGTAGGCGCCCTGGGTCTCGGCCGTGCCGTCGCCGTCGTTGTCGGCGGAGTAGGAGATGAGCTTGCCGTCCACGTAGGTGTACCAGACCTCCTGCTCGGGCTGACCGTCCCCGTCGTCGTCACTCCAGGAATGTTCTGGGTTGCCGTCGGCGTCGAACTCGGTCCGTTGTTCGGTCTCGTAGACACCATCGGCGCCGGTGTCGCTCCAATAGCCGGCGTACACCTCGCCTTCGTACCAGTACCCGTAGGCGAAGTCCCAGTCGCCGTCCCCGTCGGTGTCCATCTGGGCATCCGTGATGGCGCCAAACGCGTTGCGCGTGTATTCCACCCGGTAGCTGGGGTGTACGCCGTCGTTGGACTGCTCCTCCGCGGTCTGGAGCCCGTCGGTCCACTCGTAGCGTTGGTAACTCTCGAGCACGCCGTCCGCGTCGGCGTCGGTCCCGACGAGCACCAGGTTGTCCTCCGCGTCGTAGCCGTACCACGCGCCGCCGGTGGTGGGGGCGCCGCCCGCGATCAGGAAGGAGACATAGGCGACCGAGGCGGCGCCTTCGTCGATCAGCGTGTCACAGTCCTGGTCGACGCCGTCGCAGGTCTCGGGTGCGCCCGGGTAGGCCGTGGGGTTGTGGTCGTCACAGTCTTCGTCGACGAGCACGCCGTCGCCGTCGGCGTCGTCGCTTGCGGCGGTGTCGGCGGTGTCGGCGGTGTCGCCCGAGTCGGCGGTGTCCGCGCCGGTGTCGGCGGTGTCGGCGCCCGAGTCGGCGGTGTCGGTGCCGCCGGAGTCGGTGGCGCCCGAGTCGACGGGGGTGGCGTCAGGGGCGGGGCAGGCGAGGAGGGTGAGGAGGAGGAACATCAGCGGCACTCCGTGTAGGTGTAGGTGCCCCGGTAGTCGGGATCGGCGCCGGCAGAGTCCGAGAGGTACGCCAGCATGTAGCCGTGGGCATCGTTGGTCAGGGTGTACGTGTAGTGCTGCGCGGTCGCGCCGTCTCCGCCGCCGTCCATCTCCGCGAGGAACCCGTTGGCGTCGTAGGCGTAGTCGATCCAGGTGTCGAGGCTGCCGTCCACGTCGATGTCGTGCTCCTCGCGCACCATCTTGCCGTCCGCGTCGTAGGCCCAGCGGTCGCGGTAGTTGGGCGTCCCGGTGACGGCGTCCGGCTGGCGGTCCTCGAACTCCCGCTGGGTGAGGTGGCCGTCCGCGTCGTAGACGCTGGCGATCCGTTGATTGATGGTGCCGTCGTAGCCGTAGTCCATCTCCTCGAGGGTGTGCTGGCCCGCGGAGTCACACACGTAGCTCCACACGATGTCGAGCGCCCCATCGCCGAAGGCGTCGTACCGCTGCTCCGTGAGGCAACCGTTGCCATCGTAGGTGTAGTACGAGAGGGAACCGTAGCTGCTCAGCGCCCAGGTGACGTTGCCGTCGGCGTTGTAGGTGAATGAATAGTGGACGTCCACCACCCCGTCGCCCTCGTAGTCGTAGGTGTAGTCGAGCCAGAGCCCGTTGGCGTCGTACTCGTAGGTGGACACCGAGTCCGGGAGGCCGTCGAGGTCGGCGTCGATCTCTTCGCGCTGCCGGTAGCCGTTGTCGTCGAAGAGGTAGGTCCCGCGGCGATCGACCACGCCGTCGTCATTGTCGTCGAACTCCACGGAGAGCTGCTCGAGGGTGTCGTCGCCCCGGTAGGTGTAGGTCCCGGACCACTCGGCCAGGCCGTCCGCGTCGGCGTCGTGCGTCTCGCTCTCGGTGAGCCCGCTCGGGGTTCGGGTGTAGTCCTGGCGGCTGTCGGGGACCCCGTCGCCGTTGCGGTCGGTGACGTCGGAGAGGAGGCCGAGGTCCTCGTCATACGTGAAGGTCCGGAGGTACGAGGACTCGAACGTACCATCGGCGTTCGCGTCGGTTTCGTCCAGTTGGGTGAGGGAGCGCGAGGTGCACGCGGTCGCCGTGTCGCCCGTGTCGCCCGTGTCGGCGGTGTCGTCCCCGGTGTCCGCGGTGTCGGTGCCGGTGTCGGCGGTGTCGGTGCCGCCGGAGTCGGTGGCGCCAGAGTCGACGGGGGTGGCGTCGGGGGCGGGGCAGGCGAGCAGGGTGAGGAGCAGGAGCGTCATCGGAGGTCCGGGGAGGGCTCGACCGTACCGTCGGCGGGGTCGAGCCCGCATCTCTCGCCGGTCTCTCATCCGCGCGGCGCCGACGCTTGTCCTGGCTCGCGACGGTGGAGGGGGGCCGGGAGGGGGGACCCAAAACCAACCCCACCGAGGGCCGCCTGCGCCGGATCCAGGCTGCTACAACCCCGATCCGTCGATGATCGCCGTGCTGGTGAACGGGGCCGTCCCCGACACGTACTCCAGGCCGCCGAGGGCGATCTCGGCGTGGCCGTCGCCGTCGAGGTCGCCGGGCGCGTCCACCACGACGGTGCGGCTGCGGGTGCCGGTGAAGGTCGCGGCGGCGGTGCTGGTCTGCTGCACGCCGGTGGCCGTGCCCCAGTAGAGCCAGGCGTTCCCGTAGGACGGGTCGGTGATCACGAGGTCCGCGCCGCCGTCACCGTCGACGTCGCCGACGAAGCGCACGCCCTCGCCGCCATTGGTGGCGGAGAAGCTGGCGTCGGCGCCGCTGAGCGAGCCGGAGGTGAGCGGGTCGAGCACGAGGTAGGCCGCCGCGTCGGCGCCCGAGGAGGCCCCGGCGGCCCCGACCAGCAGGTCGGCGTGGCCGTCGCCGTCGGCGTCGGCCAGCTCCACGGCGATCCCCGCGTAGTCGCCGCTGCGGAAGCCGGTATGGACGGCGTCGTAGCCGCTGTCGAGGTCGGCGATCTCGGTGACCGGCCCGAGCCCGATCCAGATCGTCCCGGCGGTGGTGGCGATGGCGTCGGAGTCGACCTTCGGGGCGCCGAACGCGAGGTCGTCGATGCCGTCGCCGTCGAGGTCGGCGAGGTCGGCGCCGCCCACGTTGGAGGCGGCGGTGGTCACCGGGAGGTTCACGACCAGGGTGTCGCTGCCGCGCGTCCACCCCGCGAGCCACGAGACCCCGGCCGGGGAGGTGCTCGCCGTGCGCGCGAGGAGGTCGCTGCCCACGCCGTCGCCGTCGATGTCGCCCGCCAGGAGGGCATAGGCGCCGACGTACTCGCCGTTCTCGTAGTCGAGCTTCGCGGCGCTGTCGTTCCCGCTGGTCTCCCCGGCGGCGAGCCCGGTGAAGACGCGGATGTAGCCGAGGTCGTCGCGGGCGTACTGCGTGGCGGGGAGGGCGAGATCGGCGAGCCCGTCGTCGTCCCAGTCGAAGCCGCCGAGGACGTTCGTGGCGAAGTTGTTGTCGCGAGAGCCGGCGACGACGTGCCCCCAGGCGTCGCCGGTGCGGAGCTCGCCGCTCGGCGTGCCGCGGAAGATCCACGCCTGGTCGCCGACGTTGGCGGCGGCCACGAGGTCGGGCAGCCCGTCGCCGTCCACGTCGCCCACGCCCCGGGCGGTGGTGAAGCCGCCGGCGCCGGCGTCGTCGAGGAGCACGGTGGCGGGCGGGTGGGCGTCGAGGTCCACCGTGCCGGAGAGGGTGCAGCCGTTGCCGGTGCCGTCGCAGTCGTTGTCGAGGCCGTCGCCGCAGACCTCGGTGGCGCCGGGGTTCCGGGCGTAGACCGCGTCATCGCAGTCGCCGGTCGCTGCGGCGTACCCGGCCGGGGCGCGGCAGCTCACGACCGTCGTGGCGGTGCCGTAGCCGTCGCTGTCGGCGTCCTGGTACCAGGTCGGGGCGTCGATGGCGGTCGCGCCGTCCACCCCGCCGTCGCAGTCGTTGTCGACGCCGTCGCAGGTCTCGTCCGCGCCCGGGTAGACGTCGGGCCGGCCGTCGTCACAGTCGTCGTCGAGCGTGGACTCGTCAGCGGCCGCGATGCAGGCGCTCCGCGGGGCGCTGGCGTCGCCGTGGCCGTCGCCGTCGGCGTCCGCCCACACGGTGAGGTCGCCGTCGAGCGAGTCGTCGGCGTCGTCGACCTTGCCGTCGCAGTCGTCGTCGGCGCCCCCGCACACCTCCGGCGCGTCCGGGCTGACGTCGGGGTTGGTGTCGTCGCAGTCCTCCGCGGCGGGGACGCCGTCGTGGTCGGCGTCGACGACGTCGCTCCCGCCGCCGGAGTCGGTCGTGCCCGAAGGGGAGGTGGCGCAGGCGGCGAAGAAGAACGCGAGGACGGAGAGGCGCATGGCGGGGGTACCGTAGCTGAAAGTAAGCGGATCCGCCGACCGGCGAACATGGGGGCTCCGACCGCAATACAGAAGCACGCATGCGCGACACGTGGCGGGACGAGCCCGACGCCGAGCCCCCGACCGGGGAGCCGAAGGCGCCGCGGCCGGGCGCCGCGCCAGGCGAAGGCCGCGAGGGCGCTGCTTCCGGGGAGAGCGCCGCCGACGCCGGGGAGTCCGCCGACGGAGGCGGAGACCCCCGCTACGCGTTTGGGGCGCTCCTCGGCGAGGGCGGGATGGGCCGGGTGTACCAGGCCCACGACCACCAACTCCGGCGAGACGTCGCGATCAAGGTGCTCAAGGGCGGAGGCGTCGTCGCGGTGGACCGTTTCCTCGCCGAAGCGCAGGTGACGGCGCAGCTCCAGCACCCGAACATCCCTCCAGTCCACGAGGTGGGCCGCCTCGCCGACGGTCGCCCCTACTTCGCGATGAAGCAGGTCCGCGGCGAGTCGCTGGACGTCTGGATGGAGCACGGCCCCTCCATGGAGGAGCGCGTGGACGTGGTGCGGCGGGTGTGCGACGCGATGGCGTTCGCCCACGATCGCGGCGTGATCCACCGCGACCTGAAGCCCGCGAACGTGATGGTGGGGGCGTTCGGCGAGGTGGTGGTGATGGACTGGGGGCTCGCCCGGCCCATCGGCGCCGCCGCCGGCGAGGCGCTCGACGTGGAGCGGTTCGAACGCTCCGAGCTCCGCACCCGGGACGGAAACGTCGCGGGGACCCCGGCGTTCATGGCGCCCGAGCAGGCCGCGGGGCGGCTCGCGGAGCTCGACGCCCGGAGCGACGTCTACGCCATCGGCGCGGTGCTGTACCAGTTGGTGTCGGGGGTGCTCCCGTACGAAGGCGAGCCCGAAACGGTGCTCGCCGCGGTCCGGGCGGGGAAGCTGGTCGGCCCCCGGGCGCGGACGCCGTCGGTGCCCCGGGAGCTCGACGCCGTGGTCCGCAAGGCGATGGCCGCCCGCCCGGACGACCGCTACCCGTCGGCGCTCGCCCTCCGCGCCGACCTCGACGCCTGGATCGCCCGCCGCCCCCTGGTGTACGTGCGCTCGTCGCTGGGGGAGCGGCTGGGGAAGTGGGCGGCGCGCCACCGCGGCGCCGTGCGCACGGCGGTGGCGGTCGGCGCCGCAGCGGCGTTCGCGCTGCTCCTCGGGGCGTGGCGCTACTCGGTGGACGTGGGCCTCGCGAGGGACGCCGCGGTCTCCGAGGCCGAGCGGGCGCGCACCGCCGAGGTCGACGCACGCCAGGCCCTCGGTCGCGCCCAGCTCGCGCTCGCGGACGCCCTCTCCGCCCAGTCCCGCTTCGGCGAGGCGCGGGCCGCGCTCGACGCCGCGCAGGCGCTCGAGCCCACCGGGACCGACGCCCGCGCCGTGGCGCTCGCGCAGGCCGTGCTCGCGGCGGACAGCCCCGCCCCGCTCTCCACCTGCCGACCCCACGGCGACCACCGCCTCCGCGCGGTGGCCGCGGCCCCCGACGCCACGCGGCTGGCCTCGTGGGGCGAAGACGGTCGCCTCGTGCTCTGGGACCCGTTGGACTGCTCCGTGCAGGCGGAGACCTCCCTCGCCGGTGCGCCCGGGCTCGGCGCGTTGGCCGTGGGCACGGAGGGTGCCTGGGCTGCCGTGCTCGCGGGCGACCGGCTCCATGTGGGCCGGGTCGGCGCCGCGGAGTTCGCGGCGGCGACCATGCCCGCGCCGCTGGCGGCCCTGGGGGTGGACGACCAGGGCGCGGGCTGGGCGGTGACCCTCGCGGGAGACGCCTACGCCTTCGGGCCCGACGCCGTGCTCCGTCCCGCGGGCAACCCGCAGCCGGACGGCGGGCTCTGGGTGCCGGATGGGCGTCTCCGGGTGGGCAACAGCCTGCGCACCGGCGGAGAGCTCGGGGGCGCGTGGTCCGCGGCCACGCAGGCGCCGCTCTGGACCGCGCCGTCCGTGGCCTGGGCGGACGCGGACGCCGCCGGGGAGCGGCTCCTCGTCGGCGACTCCCAAGGGGTGCGGCTCATCCGGCTCGCCGACCGGGAGACCGCCTGGCGCGCCGAGGTGGGCGCCGTGGCCCGGGTCGGGATCGCCCCCGGCGATCACGCGGGCTGGGCCGCCGGCTACGACGGGACCCTCTTCGTCTTCGACCTCGCCGACGGTGCCGTCACCGGGCGATTCGCGGGGGCGGAGCGCGCCGCGGTGGCGGCGGTGGCCGTCTCCGCGGACGCGCGGGTGGTGGCGGCCGCGCGCGCCACCGAGGTGATCGCCTGGCTGCGCCCGACGCGCCCCACCCGGCACCTCGTCGCGCGCCTCTCCACCAGCGGGCAGGGCCTCGCCGTCTCCCCGGACGGCGCCCGGGTGGCGGCCGGGGACGACGCGGGGCGCGTGGTCCTCGCGGACCTCCCGGCGGGGCTCGCGGTGGCGGAGTGGTCCCTCGGCTCACCGGTTCGCGCGTTGGCGTTCGCGCCCGCGGGCGACCGGGTGGCCGCGATCACCCGCGATGGCGGCCTGGCGATCCTCTCGGCCGCCGGGGGCGAGGTGCACCACGCGCCCGCCCGACGCCCCACCGCGGTCGCGTGGACCGCCGCGGGGTTGTTCCTTGGCGGCAAGGACGGCTCGGTGTCCCGGGTGGATCCGGCCACCGGGGAGCTGGGTGCCCCGTCTCCGGTGGTGCCGGGCGCGATCTGGCACCTCGAGCCGCTCCCCGACGGCCGGCTTTTGGTCGGCAGCCACGGCGCGCCCGAGAACCCGGTCCGGCTCTTCGACCCCGCGACTGGCGCGGTGGCGGAGTCCCAGCCCGGAGGGCCGTCACGCTACCACTCGGCGGGGAGCGCCGACGGCCGGCTCGCCGCGGCGGGCCAGCAGGACGGGCGCGTCCCGATTTGGGAGTTGGCGACGGGCACTGTCCTCCAGACGCTGCACGCGGACGACGGGCCGACCCTCGGCGTCGCCTTCTCCCCCGACGGCGCCACCCTGGCCACCACGGGTTTCGGGGGCCGCGTGATGCTCTGGGACGTCGCCACCGGTGTGCAGCTCCGGTCCATCGACCAGCACGGCGCGCTCGGCACCAACCTGGTCTTCACCCCCGACGGCTCGACGCTGCTGTCGGTGGGCGACGACGTGCACATCGGCGCCCTCCGTCTCGACCGCCCGGCGCGGCAGGCCGGAGCCCGGGCCGCCCTCGCCCGCGGGGACCGAACGGCGGCGGTCTTCGCGGCGCTGGACTGGTGGGAGCGGGCGCGCTGAGGGCGGGGCACCGACGCCGGTCACGGCCCGCGAGGCGGGCGGAGAGGGTGGCCGATGGCGTGCGCGATGTGTCCCGCTCGCACCCCGGGCTTGCAAAACGCCCCCGGCGGGGGGTACAACGCTCGGGTGTTCATCCCTCCGGGCGGTTCACCGTTGTTGTCCTCTTCCCCCTTCGGAGCTCCCCGCCATGGACAAGGCTGAACTGCTGGTCGCCCTCACCGCCCACCTCGACAAGTACGAGCAGCACCGCCAGTACATCGAGAAGGCGAAGGCCCAGGCGGCGAAGTTCAAGCCGGGTGTGGTGGAGAAGGTGCTCCTCGATCACGAGATCAAGTCCAGCGACGTGGCGGACAAGGTGGGGCCGCTCCTCCCCGAGGTGCGCGCGCTCGTCGCCGGCCTCGACGCGGAGAAAGCGAAGATCTCGGCATCGAAGGGCACGGTGGACGAGCAGATCCAGGAGCTGGAGCTCCGTCAGGTCATCGGGGAGCTCACGGATGCCGAGTTCGAGGCCCAGGTGGCCGACCTGCGCGCCTCCGCCGGCAGCGCCAACGAGCGCATCGCCGCCATCGACGCAGACCTCGCCGATCTCAGCGGCGCGGTCGATCGCTGGGCCAGCCTCGCTGGCCCGCACGGCCACTACACCCCGGTGGCGGACGCCGCTCCGGAATAAATACGATCGGCGGCGGCGCCGCGGCCCGCCCAGCCATTCTCGCCGACCGTGGCCCCTCGACCGCCGACGCGGCCGGTGTGCAGGGCGATGGGGCCCCGCCCGCCCCTCGACCTCTCCGTCGGCGTCGACGCGGCCGCTGCCGCCCCTCCGGGGCCGGTGCGCCGTCAGGTTCACCCAAGGGGTCGCGTCGCGGGGTCGTTGCGCCAGAGGGTCCGCACCGCCCGCTCCACGTCCTCCACCGCCACCGCGAGGCAAGGCAGGCCGAAGGGGCAGCTTTTGCGGTAGCAGGGCTGGCACCAGCGGCGCTCGGGGCGCTCCACCGCCACGCCGACGCCGGTGCGTTCGGGCGCGGTGGAGCCGTGAACCATCACCACCGGCGCCCCGCACGCTGCGGCGAGGTGTGCGGCGCCGGAGTCGTTGCTCACGAAGGCTGCGCACCCGGCGAGCGCCGCGGCGAAGTCGGCGAGCGACAGGCCTTCCACGAGCGGCACGTCCGGGCCGAGCGCCTCCCGCGCCGCCGCGCCCTCGCCCGGACCGCAGAACCCTACCACGGGGAGCGGCGCCAACCGCGCCGCCAGCGCCGCGAAGCCCGCCCACCGCACCGTCGCGCTGGGGCTCACCGGGTTGAGGGCCACGAAGCGCGCCGGGAGCGCGGGCGCGATCCCCGGGACCAGGAAGACGGGTAGGCCTCGGACCGTCGCGCCCGCGGCGGCGGCGATCCGCGCGTACCGGTCGCGGCGGTGCTCGACGCGCTCGGGCAGCGCCACGGCGTAGAGCAGCGCCGGCCCGACGCCGATGGTGCGCAGGTGGCGCCATTGGAGCGCCGCGTGCCACGAGGGCTTGAGCATCACCGCGAGGGCCGCGGCGGGGGGCGGGGCCTCGCTGGCGACCGGGAAGCCCGCGAAGAGCTCGGGGGCCCAGCGGCCGCGGCAATGGACGGTCACGGGGCCGAGCTCGGCCAACGCCGCGACGGCGGGCAGGGCCATCACCGCGTCGCCGAGGTGGTCTGGGGCGCGGACCGCGATGGTCACGGCGTCGGCGTGAGCCCGAGGCGGGCGAGGTGCACGGCGAGCGGCACGGGCGTGCCGACGAGGTATCCCTGGACGAGCGGGCAGCCGAGCTCCACCAGCCGGGCTCGCTGCTGGTCGGTCTCCACACCCTCCGCGATCACCAGCCGGTTGAGCTCCTGCGCCATCCCGAGGATCGCCCGCCCGACCGCGTCCTGCCCCGTGCCCATGGCCTGCACGAACTCACGATCGAGCTTGAGCACCGCCACGGGGACGTGGTGCAGCCGGGAGAGCGAGCTGTAGCCGAGGCCGAAGTCGTCGAGGGCGAAGCGCACCCCGCGGTCGACGAGGCTCTGGATGCGGGGGAGCCAGCGCTCCTCGTTGCGGGTGAGCTGGGTCTCCGTGATCTCGATCACCAGCGCTGAAGGCGGGACATCGTGGCGGGCGAGGCAGGCGTTGACGTACTCGACGAAGTCCGCGGCGTCGATCGCGCGGGCGGAGTGGTTCACGCTGACGCTCAGAGGGAGCCCGCTGTGGCGGAGCTGGGCGAGCGCGGCGAGCGCCTTGTTGAGCACGTAGCGGTCTACCGAGACGACGAGCTGGGTCTCCTCGGCGATGGTGATGAACCGCGAGGGCGGCACCACGCCGAGCGTGGGGTGCTCCCACCGGGCGAGGGCCTCGAAGCCGACCAGGGAGCCGGTGGCCGCGGTGGCGATCGGCTGGAGCACGATCTCGAGCTGCCCGTTCTCCAGGGCGTTTCGGAGGGCCTGCTCGATCGCGAGGCGTTCGGCGAGGCGCCCGTGGAGCACGGCGTCGTAGGTGGCCAGGCGGTTACGTCCCCCAGCCTTCGCCTCGTACATCGCCATGTCCGCCTCGCGGACGAGCCCCGCGGGGTCGTGCGCGGTGGTGGCCACCACCAGCCCGACGCTGGCGCTCACGTTGTAGCTGGTGCCCTTGTAGGCCATCGGCCGGCGCACGAGGTCGAGCACGGCCTCCGCGCGGGCGGTGGCGATCGACCCGTCGGGGATGTCCTGGAGGAGGATCGCGAACTCGTCGCCGCCGAGGCGGGCGACGGTGTCCCCGGGGCGGACGCCGGCCGCGAGGCGTCGCGCGAGCTCCACGATGAAGTGGTCCCCAGCGGCGTGGCCGAGGTGGTCGTTGATGACCTTGAGCCGGTCGAGGTCGAGGAACAAGAGCGCGACGTGGGGCGAGCTCGACCGCGCGGCGCGGCCCAGGGCGACGGCGATGCGATCGAAGAGCAGCGTGCGGTTCGCCAGCCCGGTGAGCGGATCGTGGAGGGCGTCGTGGCGGAGCTGGCCGGTGGTCGCGTCGACCTGATCCAGCAGCGCGTTGACCGAAGACGCGAGTCGGTCCAGCTCGTCGTTGGTGCGGACGGGGAGGCGGAGCCTGACGCTGAGGCCCGTGCGGATCCGGGAGGCCTCGGTGGAGAAGTGCTGGAGCCGGCGGAGCACCATCCGGTCGACCACGAACAGGATGATGGCGGCGGAGAGGAGCCCGAGCGCGAGGAGGTTGCCACCAAGGAGCGCGAGCTGGTCGCCCAGGACCTCCGCGCCGCGCGGGCGCCGTTGCAGCACCAGCGACCAGGGTTCCCCGGCGGTGGACTCGTGCGCCAACGGCGCCGCCGCCCACAGGTATCCCTCGGCGACACCCGTGGGCTTTTCATCGCTCAGGGAGACGAGCCCGTCGAAGAGGTGGCCGAGGTGGGCCAGCCGGGAGTCGTCGAGCTGGCGGGCCACGACCACCGTACCGATTCGCGCCCCCTCGCCCCGGATGGGCACGGCCACCGCCAGCCACGGGCCGCCGTGGTAGGTGAACAAGCTGTCGTCGGCGCCCGCGGTCGTCGCGGCGCGGTGCAGCGGCGCCAGCAGTTCCGGGGCGATCGGGCGGGGGGCGGCCGGGTCGGTGCGTCCGGTGCGGCCCAAGGACCAGCTCCGCACCCCGCTGGCGACGTAGAGCGCGTCGACGTCGAGGGCGGTCAGCGCCAACTCCACGTCTTCGGTTGGAAGGTCCTCACGTTCGCCTCGTGCGAACGCCTGCGCTTCCTGCCGGGAGGCGACGAGGGCGGCGGAGCGGAGGAGCGTGTCCACGTCGTGGCGGAACTCGGCGGCGGTCGCGCGGACACGCTCCTGGGTCGCCACCTGCTGCGCCGCGCGGTCGCTGCTCACCATCAGCCGCCCGCTGATCGTGAGCGCGACCGCGAACAGCGCGGTGAGCAGCAGCCCGACGACCGAGAGGGTGGTGCCGCGCAAGCCCATCAGCGACGGCGCTCGCGCGGCCGCAGGCTCACCGACGCGAGCGTCTGCTCGATCGGGCGCGTGGGCGCCCAGCCGAGCGCCGACAGCCGATCGGGCGTCGGCTCCAACCGCGCGGGCTCGCGCGCCGCGCCCGCCGGGACGGCGCGGGCGTGCGGGCACAAACGGGCAAACACGGTCTCCAGTGCGAGGCTCCGACCAGCAGCCAGATTGTAGACCGTTCCGGCCGCGCCACGCTCGATCAAAACGCAAAATGCCGAAACAAGATCGTGGACATCGAGGAGATCACGGACGCGCGAGAGGTCGAACGTCGGCACTTCGGTGGCACCGGCCCCGGTGCGGGCGAGCCAGCCGCCGATCTCCGAGCGCGGGGAGAGGCCGTGGCCGAGGACCACGCAGGGCCGGACGATGCTGAGCGGAGTGCCTCCCTTGGCGGCGCGGCGCAGCCCGAGCGCCTCCGCGCTGGCCCGCGCGGCGGCGTGGAGGGTCATGGGCCGGACCGGACCGGCTTCATCCGGCGGCGCCGATCCGTAGACCTCGGCGCTGCTGACATGGAGCACCGGCCGGCTCCCGGCGAGGTCGAGCACGTTGAGCAGCGGGTGGACCACGTTCTCGGTCTGTAGGTCGCTCGGGGCGCCGGCCTCGACCGGGGTGGCGCTCCCCGCGAGGTGGACGATTCGCTCAGGGCGGGCCTCCCGGAACAGCTCGGCGACCAGCACGGGCAGGCGGAAGTCGACCGGCCACTCGGCGTCGTGGCCGGCCGCGACGACGTCGTGCCCCGCGGCCCGGAATCCGTCGACGAGGTGGCGCCCGAGGAAGCCTCCGGCGCCCGTGACCAGCACACGCATCGTTACTCGGGCGTGATGGTGACCGTGTCGAACGGCACGGAGCCGGCGTCGGAGTACCAGCGCACCTCGATCGGCGCATTGAACCCGCGCACATCCAGGTGGGCCTCGAAACACGTCTCCGTGGCGTCGGTGCCTTCGTCCCAGGCTTCGTGCACCTCGATGTCCTGGCCTGCGGCCGTGATCTCGGGGTTGAACGTGTCCCCGATGTTGGGCCGGGTGATCATGGTGCGCCAAACGTCGGCCACGGTGCCGCCGACCTCGGCCTTGAGCGCCGATTCCTCGGGGTTGGCGGGGTCCTCGATGGAGCACCCCACCTGCGAGGGGGTGATCTCGGGGGACCCGACGCAGGCGAAGAGGAAGAAGATCATCGAAGCTCCGGCGGACTAGGTGTACCGGGTGAGGCCGCGCGCGTCGAGGGTGGCGAGCACCTCCCGAAGGCGCTGGGCGTCTTCCCGGCGGGCGACGAGCACCACGTCCGGGGTGTCCACCACCACCAGATCGTGCACTCCCACGAGGGCAACGAGCTTTTCGGCGGCGTAGACGAGGTTTCCCGACGCGTCGACCTCGACGATCTCTTTGCACACCCCGGCGCCCCAGGAGGCCGTCGGGAGGACCTCTTCGAGGGCGGGCCAGCTCCCCACGTCGCTCCAGCCGCAGTCCAGCGCCACCACCCGCACGTCGTCGTGGTGTTCGAGGACGCCGTAGTCCAGGGAGGTGGCGTCGGTCTGGCCCCACACGTCGGCGAGGGGGGCGCCGGCGTCGAGGCGGGCGAGCACCGCGGCGGTGCGCGGGCAGTGTTTTTCGAGGGCGGCGCGGAGCGTTTCCACCCGGAAGACGAACATCCCGGCGTTCCAGAGGTGCACGCCGCCGGCCAGCAGCGCGTCGGCCACCGCCTGCGGCGGCTTCTCCACGAAGCGCCGAACCTTCCCGCCTTCACCGGGCTCGATCCACCCAAATCCGGTCTCGGCGCGGGTGGGCATGATGCCCAGGGTGACCAACGCACCCCCGGCTGCGACGGCCACCGCCTCGCGGAGGGCCGCACGCAGCGCCTCGGGGTTCGCCACGTGGTGGTCGCTGGGGAGGACGATCACCGTGTCCGCGCCCATGCGCCCGGCTTCCCACGCGCCCCACGCGATCGCCGGCAGCGTGTTGCGGCCGGAGGGCTCCACCACGACCCGCGCGTTGCCTGCCTCCGCGCGGACCGCCTCCACCATGTCCGGCCCGGTGACGACCAGCTGCTGCGCGTCGGCGACCATCGGCGCGATCCGCGCCAACGTGCGCGCGAGGAGGGTGCCTTCGCCGGTGAGATCGAGCACCTGCTTCGGGCGCGCGCGACGGGAGAGCGGCCAGAACCGCGTGCCCCGGCCGCCGGCGAGGATGACGGCGCCGAGCGTCATGCCGGCCCAACGTCGGCGAAGAGCTCCGGGCGGAGGTGGAGCAGCGCGGAGTAGGCGACGACGGCGGCGGCGTTCGCCACGTTGAGGCTGCGGGTGGGGCCGACCATCGGAATCTTCCAGCCCCCGTGCGCCGCCACCCACTCGGGGGGGAGACCGACGGATTCCCGACCGAAGACGTAGACATCTCCCGGGGCGAAGGGGATGGACGTGTAGGGGCGCGCACCGTGGGAGCTCAGGGGATACACCCGACCGGCGACGCCGGCGCCGGCGGGGCCGGGACCGCCGGCGAGCCAGGCGTCGAACGCGGGGAGGTCGGGGTGCTCCACCACGTCCACAACCTTCCAATAGTCGAGGCCGGCGCGGCGAACCGCACGCTCGTCCGTCTGGAAGCCGAGGGGGTGTACCAGGTGCAGACGCGCGCCCACGTTGAGGCAGAGTCGCCCCACGTTCCCGGCGTTGCCCCCGATCTCCGGGTGGATGAGGGCGAGGTGCACCAGCGGCGCGCCCAAGCGGCTACGGGCGCCCGATGCAGCGGTACTCGAGGCCGGCGGCGCGCGCCTCCTCGGGGACGTAGACGTTGCGACCGTCGAAGAGCACGGGGGTGCGCATCGCCTTGGCCACAGCGGCGAGGTCCGGGCTGCGGAACTCGTTCCACTCGGTCACGAGCACCACGGCGTCGGCGTCGCGTACAGCCTCCAGGGGGCGGGTGGCGAACTGGATGGTGTCGCCGAGGATGCGGCGGGCTTCGTGGGCGGCCTCGGGGTCGTACGCCACGACGGTGGCACCGGCGGCGAGCAGGCGCTCCACCACGGTGAGCGACGGCGCTTCGCGCATGTCGTCGGTCTCGGGCTTGAAGGCGAGGCCCCACAAGGCGATGCGCTTCCCGGAGAGATCGGCGCCGAAGCGGGCGATCACCATGTCAGCGAGCCGGTGCTTCTGGGCTTCGTTGACTTCTTCTACCGCAGAGACGACCTTCATCGTGAGGCCATACTGCTTCGCCGTGTCGACCAGCGCACGGACATCCTTGGGGAAGCAGCTGCCGCCGTAGCCGGCGCCGGGGAAGAAGAAGCGCTGGCCGATGCGGCTGTCGCTGCCCGCGCCGCGCCGCACCGCGTCCACATCGGCGCCCACGAGGTCGCACAACGCGGCGATCTCGTTGATGAACGAGATCTTCGTCGCGAGGAAGGCGTTGGCCGTGTACTTGCAGAGCTCGGCCGAGCGGTTGTCCATGAACAGGATGGGCTTGCCGGTGCGCACCAGCGGCGCGTAGAGGCTCTCCATCAGCCGCCGCGCTTCGTCGTTCGCCACGCCGCAGACAATGCGGTCGGGACGGAGGAAGTCCTCGATCGCGGCGCCTTCCTTGAGGAACTCAGGGTTGCTGACCACCTCCACGGCGTGCGGCGTACGCTCACGCACGTAGGCCCGCACCTTGTCGGCGGTGCCCACGGGCACGGTGGACTTGATGATGAGGGTGACCGGCCCGTCCGCCTGGCTGGCGACCTGCCCGGCGACCGCGAAGACGCCCGAGAGGTCTGCCGAACCGTCGGGCGCGGAGGGCGTGCCCACGGCGAGGAAGACGTGGCGGCTGTGCTGGAGACCGGCGCCGAGGTCCCGCGTGAACCGCAGCCGGCCTTCGCGGACGGCGCGCTCGAGGATCTGGTCGAGGCCGGGCTCGTAGATCGGCACGCGGCCCGCGAGGAGGGCGCTGATCTTGGCCTCGTCGTTGTCCACGCAGGTGACGTTGTGGCCGAGATCGGCCATGCAGACGCCCACGACCAGACCGACGTAGCCGGTGCCCACGACGGAGATGTTCATCTGTGCTCCCTGGGCCGGCCGCCTAACGCACGCGGGGGCGAGGTGGCCTGTCGGAGTCGGTCAAGCCAGCCACGAGAGTGTGGATCAGGGACACGGGAGCCGCGACGATTCGGTTTCCGGCGCCGCCTCCCGGCGGCCCGAGGTCGTGGCTCGCGGGGCGGGCGCCGCGGCGGCGGGCGATGGAAGCGGAGCGCTGGCGGTCGTCGCGCCTGACCCGGGTCGGGGGGCGGTGACGCTCTATGGCGCCCCCAACGCCGGTCCTCCGGGCAGGAGGGTGCCGGCTGGGCACCCGTCAGGCCTCCAGCACCAACCTGGCGATTCGACGGCGATCGTCGCCCGGGCGCGCGGTCGGGCGGGACCGGGAGAGGCGCGCTTCCACGGCCTCCGCGACCGCCTCTCGGCTGGGCAAGGCCCCGGCCGCCCCGGCCACCTTCACGTCGCCGCGGGCATGAAGCGCCGCTTCCAGGAACGGCGCCTCCGGAAACGCGCCCCGGTCGACCCACACGATCGGGGTGCCGGCGACCGTCGCCTCGGCGAGGACCCCGTAGCCGGGCTTGGTGAGCAGCGCGGCCGCTCCCGCGACCAACGACGGGAAGGGGACGTCGTCCACGTAGCGGATATCAGGGCGATCGAGGCGGGGCATCGGCGGGGCGAGGACCCAGGTGACGCCCGGGAGCTCCGGGAGCAGGGCGTCGAGACCGTCCAGGCCAAAGCCGCCGAAACAGACGAGGACGCCGGTCTGCGCCACGGCCACCGCGGGGCCGGAGCGGGCGAGGAGGCCGCCGGGGAGGACCGTGTGGAAGCCGGTCGGCCCGGGTCCGGGCGTGAGCGCGATGGCCGGGTGGAGCGCCTGCCACGCCGCGAACCGCTCCGCCCAGCCGGCGAGGGCAGGGTAGTGGCGGTAGATCCAGGCCCAGTCGAAGTTGCCGACGGCCACCGCCGGCACCCCCGCTCGACGGGCGGCTTCGAGGCCGGCGGGGGCGATGTCCACCCCCACGCGGTCGAATCCGGACAGGGCGGCGGCCAGCGCGTCGATCGCCGCTTCGGCGCAGCGTTCTTCCAGCGCCGCGAGGGTGCCTGGCAGGTCCTCGCGCAGCGAGTCGGGCTGGCGGAGACCGACGTCCACCACCCAGGGGCGGATGGGGTGCCGGTCGCCGAGGATCGCGGCGGGCGCCGCCGAGAACAGGGTGATCGCGTGGCCGAGCTCCGCCAGGGCATCCGCGAGGACGAGGCTGCGCGTCGCGTGGCCGTACCCGTGCGCGGAGACGACCAGGGCGATCCGCACGGTGAACCTAACGCTTTCCGGCCAGGTACTGCTTGGGCCAGGGCACGTCGACGCCCGCGGCGCCGGCCTGGTGCAGCGTGAAGTACGGATCGCGCAGGTGCTCCCGGGCGAGGGCCACGAGGTCAGCGCGTTCGGCGGCGACGATGGTGTCGGCCTGATCGAGGGTGGTGATCGCCCCGACCGTCATCGTGGGGACGCCTGCTTCGAGGCGGGTGCGTTCGGAGAACGGCACCTGGTACATCCGCCCGCCGAGGATCTTCGCGTTGGCGACAGTGCCGCCGCTGGACACGTCGAGCAGGTCGGCGCCCGCGGCGTGGAGCGCCTTGGCAATGGCGACGTACTCCGCGTCCGTGTGGTCGCCTTCGGCCCAGGCGCTGCCGTTGACCCGCACGAAGAGCGGGCGTTCGGCGGGCCAGACCGCCCGGACCGCCTTCACGAGGCGCACCGGGAACCGGAGACGGTTCGCCAGGGAGCCGCCGTGTTCGTCGGTACGCTGGTTGGAGAGCGGGCTCAGCCAGCTGTCCAGCAGGTAGCCGTGGGCCATATGGAGCTCGAGCACGTCGAAGCCGGCGGCGGCGGCGCGGCGGGCGGCGGCGAGGAAGGCCGCCTCCAACCCATCGAGATCGGCCGTGGTGAGCTCGCGCGGGGTCTGGCTCTTGCCGTCGAACGGGATCGGGCTCGCGCCGACGACCGGCCACGCCGCCTCGCCGGTGAGGGGCTTGCCGCCATTCCAGGGGGCGGCGCAGGCCGCCTTCCGGCCCGCGTGCCCGATCTGGATGCCGATCTTCGCCGCGGAATTCTCGTGGACGAACTTCACCACACGCGCCCAGGCTTCGCCCTGCGCGTCCGTCCACAGACCGGTGCAGCCGGGGGTGATCCGCCCCTCGGGGACCACCGCCGTGGCCTCCGCGATCACCAGCCCCGCGCCGCCCACGGCGCGACTGCCGAGGTGCACGAGGTGCCAGTCGGTCGGCACGCCTGCGGCCGCGCTGTACTGGCACATCGGGGAGACGACGATGCGGTTGGGCAGGGTGACGCCACGGAGCGTGAACGGCTGGAGCGCCGGGCGGCCACCCCACTTCGCCCACATGGCCGCCATGCCCTTCGGGTCGCGCTTCTGGAGCTCGTCCCAGGTGATGCGCTTGCTCCGAGTCATCATCGAGAACAGGAAGGTGTCGGGATCGAGGCCGAGGAACCGCGCGCTGTTCTCGAACCACTCCATGCTCGGCTGGGCGGTGGCCTGCAGCCGCTCCACCTGCGGGCGGCGCACCGCCTCCCAGTTGGCGAGGCGCTCGGGGATCGTGGCGTTGCCCGGGGCGAGCAGCGCGTCGGCGAGGGGCATCGCCGTCTCCATCGCGAGCTTGGTGCCCGAGCCGATGGAGAAGTGGGCGGTGTGCAGCGCGTCGCCGAGGAGGCACACGTTCTGATGGTGCCACCGGCCGTTTCGGATGGTGGGGAAGATGCGCCACAGGCTCTTGTTGGTGCGCAGCGCGTGGCCGTCGAGGTCCTTGGCGAAGAGGTTCTCGAGGAAGGCCACGGTCTGGGCTTCGTCGAGCTTGTCGAGCCCGGCCTTGTGCCACACCTCGTCCCGACACTCCACGATGAACGTGCTCATCGTGCTGTCGAAGGGGTAGGCGTGCACCTGGAAGAGGCCGGCCTCCGTCTCCGCGAAGAGGAAGGTGAAGCGCTCGTACACCTTTTTCGTGCCGAACCAGGCGAACCGGCACTTCCGATGATCCATCGTGGGCTGGAAGTGTTCGGCCCAGGCAGTGCGGACGCCAGAGTTGATGCCGTCCGCCGCGACGACCACGTCGGCCTCGGCGGCGAGCTTCTCGAAGTCCACCACGTCGTCTTCGTGGGTGACCTCCACCCCGAGCTCGGTGGCGCGGTCCTCGAGGATGTCGAGCAGCGTGGTGCGGCGGAGCCCGCAGAACCCGTGGCCGGAGGAGATGCGGACCTCGCCCCGGTACCGCGACTCCATGTCCTTCCAGTAGGCGAAGGCGCCGCGAATGCGCTCAAGGCTCACGGCGTCGCCGCCGGCGAGCTCGTCGAGCGTGGCGTCGGAGAAGACGACGCCCCAGCCGAAGGTGTCTCCGCGGCGGTTGCGGTCGTGGACGCGGACCACCGTCTCCGGCGCGCGCTTCTTGAGCAGGATGGCGAGCCAGAGCCCGCCGGGACCACCACCGATCACTTCTACCCGCATGACGACGCCCTCCGCGCGGGCCGTGGGTATCATCGCGGGCGGTCGTGATCACCGCTCGCCCGGCGAGGACTCAGCGCCCCTCTCACTCCTGCATCCACCGGATGCGCTGACGCACGCTGCCGCGCTCCGTCATCCGCACCACGCCGAGCGCGAGGCTGGCCGCGAAGCCCGGATGCCAGAGGAACTTGCCGAACGCGGCGGACTCGGCGTCCTTCGCGGCGATGAGCGCCGCGCGCCCGGCCTCGTCGACGGGAGCGAGGCGGGTGGCGAAGGCCCAGGCGGAGTCGCGGGCCGCGCCCATGCTGAAGTTGGCAACGGCCTCGTCGGTGGTGCCGAGCACGGCGTCGAACCAGCCGAACGCGGGCCAGACGTGGGCGAGGTCGTTCTGGACGCCGCCCACGAGCGCCGCGAGGATCTCGTTGATGCGGTTGAAGTCGCCGTGGAGGCCGGGGAGCGCGTCGCCGGGCGCGACCGTCGCGGCGGCGATGCCGAGGTCGAGGTTGATGTGGGCGTTCATCCCGAGCATGAGGTGTTGGAGCACGATGGGACGGTTGGAGACGGCGGCGTCCCAGGCGAGGCGCCAGGCTTCGGTGGCGGGCTTGCCGGCATCGAGCGCGTCGGCGGCGTCGAGGTAGCGGTTGGCGAAGATCACGTCGAGCCGCTCCATCCGCGGGCCATCCGCAAATTCCCCCTTCTCGATGCCTTCCTTCACCCGGAGGGTGACCTTCCGGTACAAGGCGGGGAAGTAGCCGAGCGGCGTGCCTTTCTGGAGGGCTCGGGTGATGCGTACGTCGAGCGCGGCGACGACGCCATCGATGGTGGTGGCCAAGGGGGCTCCGGGGGGGGCGCCCAGTATCAAGGAAGCCGGTCGACGGCGCCACCGGGTTAGCAGGCCATCATGACTCATGCCGAGCGCGAAGCGGTGCGCGCCGCCCTGGTGAAGCTCCACGACGATCTCGTCGACGCGGGAGCGTTTGCCGTGAAGGCCGAGCTCGACTCGCCGGTCCCCAGCTCTCGCGACGAAGACGAGGCGCCCCTGGTGGAGATGGGGCAGGCCATCGCCTCCGCCCGCAACCGAGAGCGCGGCGAGCGCCTCGGCCAGATCGCCGAGGCGCTCCGGCGGCTCGTCGAGGAGCCCGACGAGTTCGGGCTCTGCGAGGCGTGCGGCGAGGCGATCCCGCCCCGGCGCCTGGCGCTGATGCCGTTCGCCACGCTGTGTGTGCCCTGCCAGTCGGCGGCGGAGGGCGATCCGCACGGCCCCGGGCGCCGCAAGGTCACCGACTACCGATGAGCGTGCCGATGCGCACGTTGTCGGTGGTCATCCCCGCCTACAACGAGGCGGCCACGCTGGCCGAGGTGATCCGGCGCGTCTTGCGTAGCGAGGTGCTCTCCCTCGCGTCGAAGCTTCAGATCATCGTGGTGGACGACTGCAGCGCCGACGGCACCGAGGCCCTCGTCGCCTCCCTTCGCGGCGACTGGCGGAGCGCTCTCGGCGTGGTGGCCCCCGCCGACCGGGTGGAGGTCGTGGCGCTCCGTCACGAGGTCAACCGCGGCAAGGGCGCTGCCCTCCGCACCGGCTTCGCCGCCGCCACCGGCGAGTTCACCGTGGTGCAGGACGCCGACTTCGAGTACGACCCGCGGGATTACCCTGTGGTCCTGCGCCCCCTCTGGGAGGACCGCGCGGACGTGGTGTATGGAAGCCGCTTCCTCCCCAGCGAACGCCGCGTGCTGTTGTTCTGGCACTCCCTCGGCAACGGGCTCATCACCCTGTTGGCGAACATGGCCACCGACCTGAACCTCTCCGACGTGGAGACCGGCTACAAGGCCTTCCGCACCGACGTGCTCCGCCGGTTCGACATCGAGAGCGACCGCTTCGGGGTGGAGATCGAGCTCACCGCGAAGGTCTCCCGGCTCGGGTGTCGCGTCTACGAAGTGCCCATCACCTACAACGGCCGCGGGTACGATGAAGGCAAGAAGATCACCTGGAAGGACGGGGTGGAGGCCCTGTGGTGCATCGCCCGCTTCGGCCCCGGGCGGAAGGTGCAGGCGCGGCTGGGGCGGCGGGACGTGCGGTAAGGGCTCCTCCGGATGCGGCTGGGGCGCCCCCGCCCCACTGGGACATCGGTGCCCCACCCCTGCGCGCCCCGCCTGGCGCCGTCGTGGCCCGCGCCGCGAGAGCCAACGCCGCGAACTCGGTTGGCACACATCCTGCGAAGGAGGCGCTCCTCCCCGTTGGATCGATGTTGCTGACCCTGCTCCTCGCCTGCGCCCCCTCCGAAGAGTCCGCCGGCCCGGCCAACGCCTTCCTCGACGCCGAAGCCCAGACCGGTGTCCCCGCGGAGCTGCTCCTGGCGATCGCCAAGGCGGAGACCGGGGTGCAGGACGTGGAGGGCTCCGCCGAGTTCCCCGGTCAGGAGCCGGGGTATGGGGTGATGGGGCTGCGCGGGGAGCTGCTCGCCCGCGCGTCGGCGCTCTCGGGGCTGGACCCGGAGGCGGTCAAGCATGGCGAAGCCGCGAACGTGCTCGGGGCGGCGAGGCTTTTGGAGTCGTGGGCCGTGCAGGACGGCATCGACGTCAACGACCTCGGCGCCTGGGCCCCGCTGGTGGCCCGCTACTCGGGCATCCGCGACGACGAAGCGCAGCGGGAGTATGTCTGGTACGAGGTCTACGATGCGCTGTTCACCGGCGTGTCGATGGAGGGCTACCAGAGCCAGGCGCGGGAGGAGGCGCCCGACTTCCCGCCGCCCGCTCGCACCGCGCAGCGCAGCGGTGCGTCGGGCGTGGTGTGGACCGCCTCGCCCAACTACAACAGCCGCTCCGGCGCCAGCGTGGACTACGTGATCATCCACGCCTGCGAGGGCGGGTATTCGGGCTGTTGGAGCTGGCTCACCGACAGTTCGTCCAGCGTGAGCGCCCACTACGTCGTCAACAGCGACGGCAGCGAGGTCCGCCAGCTCGTCGACGAAGACGACCGCGCGTGGCACATCTCCGCTTCCTACGACTGTAAGTACAACTCCAGCCAGGACTGCGGCACCAACGGCACGAGCATGAACACCATCTCGGTGGGCATCGAACACGCCGGGTACACCTCGCAGACCTCCTGGGATCCCGGCCTCATCGACAGCTCGGCGCGCATCGCGTGCGACGTCACCGCTCGCCACGGCATCCCCATCGACAGCTACCACATCGTGGGACACGGGCAATTGCAGCCCTGGAACCGGAGTGATCCTGGCACCGGCTGGCCGTGGAGCAGCTACCTCGACAAGGTGCGCGCGGACTGCGGGACCGGCGGCAGCTCGGGGTCGAGCGGCAGCTCCGGCTCCAGCGGCAGCTCGGGCTCCAGCGGCAGCTCGGGCTCCAGCGGGAGCTCCAGCAGCATCCCCCAGACCGCGACCAGCTTCGTGATCGATAGCAACAACGCCGCGAACGACGAGTCGTCCTACTACACCGAGGTCTCGTCGAGCTGGTGGTCGTCGAGCAACACCAAGGGCTACTACAACACCGGGTACTGGGTGGCGCCGACGGAGGGCGTGAGTGACCCCGCGCGGTTCCGCTTCCAGACCGACGCCGAACGCTGCTACAGCGTGGACGCGTGGTGGTCCGCGGGGAGCGACCGTTCAAGCTCGATCACGTGGGTGGGCTGGGACAGCAGCGACCACGAGGTCGGACGCGCCACGGTGAGCCAGCAGAAGAACGGCGGCACCTGGAATCGCCTCGGCCAATGGACGTTCCCGGCCGGATGGAACCAGGTCATGCTCAGCCGGTGGACGGCGACGGGCAGCTACGCGGTGGCCGACGCGGTGCGGCTGTCGCCGTGCTGAGGGCTCAGACACCCATCAGACACCCCCGCTGACGGGGGGGACCCGAGGGCCTACATACCAGGTGCGTCCCAACCAACCTGGAGCCCCCGATGCTGACCCTCGCGCTCGTCTCTCTCGCCTTCGCCGACTCCACCGACGCCGCCCCGGCCCCTGCGCCGGCCCCGGCCCCCGCCACGTTCTCTGAGGCCCACCCGCCCGCGGTGCAGAAGTACGACGGCGTGCGGCACGGCTTCCGCGCCGGGTACGTCTACGTGAACCAGGCCGAGACCCTTGGGCTCCGCGACCCCAGCCTCTTCGCCATCGGCTACGAGGCGGAGTTCAAGGTCATCGGCGACAAGGGCCTCGACTTCGTGATCGTCCCCAACGTGATGGTGCTCGGCCTCAACCAGGGCACGTTCATCCCGACCTCCAACGCGCTCATCGGGCTGTCGTTCAACGACACGTTCAAGGTCGGCGTCGGCGGCAACGTCACGCCCAACTTCTCCGGGAGCAGCTGGTTCCATATGGTCGCGGCGGCGGAGTATGCGCCGTCGGTCGGCAAGCTCCAGCTCCCGATCGCGCTCAGCTACATCCCCGACGTGGACGGCAACTGGCGCGTGGGCGCGACGGTCGGCGTGAACTGGCCCAAGCGGTAGGTGGCGGGCTCGGCCGCAGGGGTCCGGTCGAGGTGGTCCCCCCTCCCGGCCCTTCCCCCAGCCTCGCGAGCCAAGACCAGCGTCGGCGGCGCCACGCCGTCGCTTGTCCTGGCTGGACCACTTTGGGCTCGCGACGTTCCTGCCGAGGTGGGAGGGGGAACCATTCTCCTCCCGTCCGCTCGGACGAGGATGACCTCTGGCGTGGCCGCTCCGCGTCCATCCGGTCATACTCTCGGGTGCTCGTGGTCCCGCCCCCCTTCGTCTTCCTGACCCTCGCTGGCTGCGGCAACTCCGCGTACGAGGCCCCCGCATCGGGTGGTTCGGCCGCCGCCACCCCGGTCGCCGCCTCGCCGCTCACCGGCACCCTCGTTTGGGTCGCCGAGGCCGACGGCGTCGCCCGCGCGACCGCACGGACCTTGCCCGAAGGCCCGAACCGCCCGCTCGTCCCCGGCACCGACGCCAGCTTCCCTGCATCCGTCTCGCCAGACGGCGCTTCGGTCCTCGTGATCACCACCCACGAAGACGCTGCGGGTCACCTGGAGCGGCTGCTCCGGGTGCCGCTCGACGGCGGCGCCCCCGTCGAGCTCGCCGGTCCGGCGCAGTTTGTGCGCAACCCGGCGTGGACGCCCGACGGCACAGCCGTGGTGTTCGAATCCAGCGCGGCCAGCTTCCGCGACCTCTACCGGGTCCCCGCGGTCGGCGGTGCCCCAACCCGCCTCACCGACGCGCCGCACGGGAGCTTCGACCCCGCCCTGTCTCCCGACGGGGCGACCGTCGCGTTTGTCTCCAGCCGCGACGGAAACGCCGAGCTCTACGCCCAGCCGCTCGCGGGCGGCCCCGCCGTCCGCCTCACCGGCGATCCCGGCGACGACGCGCACCCCGCGTGGCGAGCCGACGGTGCTCGTCTCGCGTGGATCGCGACCCGCGAGGGCCACCCCCGGGTGTGGACCATGGCCGCCGACGGTACGGACCCCGCGCCGCTGCGCGCCGGCCTCGGCGACGATCTCGCCTTCGCCTGGTCCCCGGACGGCCGGACGCTCGCCGTCGTCACCCAGGTCGCCGCGGACAACATCGACCTCGCGGTGATCGACGCCGTGCGCGGCGTCGTCCGCGCCGACCTCGGGAGCCCCGGTGTGGACGAGAACCCGGCGTGGTCGGCGGACGGACGCTGGCTCACCTTCGCGTCTACCCGGGATGGGGACCCGGAGGTCTACGTCGTGGAGGCGGACGGCACCGGGCTACGCCGGCTCACGACCCGCGTCGGGCCGGACTGGCTGCCGCGCTGGGGCCGGTAGGCGGCGGCGCTGCCGGTTCAGCCGATTGGCGCGCTGGTGATCTCGATGGCGAGCGAGGGCTGCGAGTCCAGGTGCACGAGCATGTGGCCCGCGTGGACCGTGACCCGCCCCGGGCTCTCTACGTCCTCGGTGACGTGGGAGATCGGCCCGATGTCCACCGTGCTGCGGGTGACGCCCGCGGCGTCCTTGAGCACGGCCATCAGCCGCTGCTGCGCCCCGGACATGGAGACCTTGAGCTCTCCGCCCGCGGCGCCCTGGCACGCGAAGCTGAAGTATGCACCGGCGCTTTGGACCGAATTCGCCCCAAGGACCTTGGCGGCGCGCTGGATTGAAGCTTCCATTGGCGACTCCTTCGGGCCCCTTATCGTGGGTCCCGGGGTGTAGCGAGCCTCACAGTCACCGGCCTGTCAGCGCGGCCTGCCTGCCGGCGGGCGCTCCCGGTCAGTGCTCCTCGCCGCGCTCGCGCAGGTACCCCAGCGTCGTGAGCTGATCGATCTCGGTGGAGGTCGCCCCGCCCGCGTCGTCGGGGAGGTCGCAGGCGTCGGTGGGGATCATCACCGGGCCCGGCCACACGGTGTAGGGGTCATTGGCGCCCGCGGCGGTGCCGCCCACGGGCGCCTCCACCCGGCCCATGGTGAGGGTGCCCACCGGGCAGGGGTCCTTGCTGCACTGGACCAGGATCGTGCCGTTCACCGGGGCGATGCCGGGGTTGTACACGAAGCTCTTGTGGTCCTCAGAAATCCGGATGGTCCCGATGTCGGTGACGGTGCGCTTGGGGGTCTCTCCCCACTCCGTGTTTGCCCGGAGCTCTTCACCCAGCTCGGGGTCCATCACCTGCACGTCCACCAGCGCGTCGGGGAAGGTGAACGTGGTGGTGGAGACGTTCGCCGGGACGACGATGCGCAGACCCGGGCGCACCGACCACCCGGTCGCCTCGCCCATCGCCGCGCGGAGGGCGGGCAGTCGGTCTTTACGGTCGGCCACCAGGTTGTGCTTCTCGACCGGATCTTCTGCACGGTCGAACAGCTCTTCGGCGCCGGTGGAGGTCTCCAGGGTGTACTTCTCCTTCCCGACGATCACCCCCCAGCGGTCGCGGCCGTAGCGGAGGCTGCCCACCTGCAGCGGCCGGTCGGCGAGCTTCGCGGCCGTCGCGGCGCTCTCCGTGCGCCGTCCGGGGTCGAAGAGGTCGCGCAGGCTCCGCCCGTCGGTGGTCGGACGCCGGTCCGCCGGGACCCCGAGCACGTCGAACAGGGTCGCCGCGACGTCGACGAGGCCCACGTTCACGTCGACCTTCGGGGCGCCGCTCCAGCCCTTGGGCGGCCGCACCGTGAGCTCCACGTGCACGAGCTCGTCGTACAGCGTGTGGTTGTGTTCGTACTGCCCATGGTCCCAGAATTCTTCGCCGTGATCGGCGTGGATCACCTCGAAGGTCTGGCCGGGGAGCGCGTCGAGGCCGGTCAAGAGCCGCGACAGCTCGTGGGAGACGTACGCGACCTCCTCGTCGTAGGCCCCGCGAATCCACTTTTGTCCTTCTTCGGTGAGCCGATTCCGGGACATCAAGCTGTAGATCTGCCAGCGGTTGAACCGGGCCGGGATCGGCTTCGGGCGCGTGCGACCGCCTTGGAACGAGTCTTTGTACGGCGCGGGCGCGTCGTAGAAGGTGTGGGGGTCCATGTAGTGGACGAAGAGGTAGGTGTCTTCGTCCTGGTGGGCCTTCGCCCAGGCCAGGGCACGATCGGTCTGGTCGCCGGCGCGGGCGCCGTTTTCGTACTCCCAATGATCCATGCCCTTGTCGAAGCCGAAGCGGGGCACGAGGTGTACGTTTCCGACGACGCCGGCGGTGGCGAAGCCCAGCGGCGCCAGCACCTCCGCGATCGTCGGCGCGCCGCGGATGTTCGAGGCGTACCGCCCGGTGAACGCGGTGCGGAAGCTCGGCTTGGTGCGGGGCGCCGGCGAGTAGGCGTGGGTGAACTGCACCCCCTGCGCCAACCACTGGTCGAGCTCGGGCGAGGTGGCCCGCGCGGCCCCGTTAGCGGAGAGCGCGTCCCACCGCAGGGTGTCGATCCCGACCACCACCACGTGCCGCGGCGCGCCCGCGGCGGTGTCGATGAGCTGAGGGGAGGTGACGACCAGGGTGTCGCCCGCGTCGTCCGCGCCGGGGGCGCTGGTGAACGTCAGCTTCGCGCTCCGCCCGCACAGCGCCTCGGGCAGCTCCACCACCACCTCGGCCCAGGGGGTCGCCGCGTCCACATGTCCGGACCAGACCGCGGTGCCGTCGAGGTCCACCGCGAGGTCCACGCCGCTGCCCTTGCGCTCGCCGGTGATCGGGTCGGGGAGCAGGCCCAGCCCAAAGCGCAGCCGCGCCTTCGTGGGCACCACCACCGGGAACTCCGCCGATGCCGGCGCCGGGAGGTACAAGCCCGGCCGGGTGACCCGATCCACCTCCAGGGAGGTCGACGCGAACGCCGCTGGCTCTTGCGCTGCCGTCGCGAACTGTAGGCGGCGGAGCCTCGTTCCCAGCTCCTCGACGACCAGCTCCCCCGCCGGGTTCCAGCTCCCCGGCTCCTCCGGCGACACCAGCCGGACCACCCCGTGGTCCACGAACCAGGTCGCCTCGGGCACTCCGGTCGGCGCGAGCACCGCCGACGCGTAGGGAACCTCGATCTTCCCATGCATGAGCCGGGCGCCCATCGGGGGGTAGTTCGGCCGGGGCATGGCGGTCGCGAAGGGGAGGGGGGTGGTGAACTCCCGGAGGCCGCCGCGGCGGCGGAAGGTGTCGGTCCAACGCGCCATCGGGAACCGCCCGTCGGTGTGCGGGAGCGGCTCGGCGGTGGTCGGGTAGCTGTAGGTGCCCTCGGCGAGGTGATCCAGCGCGCGCCACACCACGCTCCCCGAGGCCCGTTCGAGGCTGAGGGGCGCGGGGTCGGCCGGGGCGGTCGGGGGCGTCACCTCCGTGGCGACAGGGGTTGGGGCCGTCGAGGCACACCCCGCCACCCAAAGCGCGAACGCGGTCGAGATCATGGCTCCGGGCGCCTAATCGACTCCACGCAGCGGCGCGATCGGTGTCGGGGTCAGAACGACGACCGCCCCGTGAAGACGTACACGGCCCCCCCCTCGTCCGCGCCCACGTCGGCGTGCGCGGCGCCGAGCGCCACTTCGCCGAAGCCGTCGCCCTCCAGGTCGAGGCCGCCGGCGAGGGCCTCGCCGATGCGGTCCGTGACGGCGTTGCCGGCGATGCTCGCGTCGACCGTACCGCCGTCCGGCGCCCAGTCGCCCGCGCTCGACGCGCGGAGCAGGGCGACGAGGCCCGCGCCGCTCGCCGCGCCGGGCGCGCCGAGGAGCAGGTCGTGGACCCGGTCGTGGTCGAGATCGCCCGCGTCGGCGAGCACCGAGCCCAGCGCCGCGTTGCCTTCGCCCCCCCAGAACAGCGCGTCAGCCTCGTGCGCGCCGAGCGCCACGTCGCCGCCGGTCTGGCCGAAGAGCACGGCGACGAGGCCGTTGTCGCCGGTGCCGCGGTCCGCGTGGGGTGCGCCGACGACGAGGTCGGCGAGCCCGTCGGCGTCGAGGTCGCCGGGGCAGGCGAGGGCGCTGCCGAGGCGGTCGCCGGCGGCGTCGCCGGTGAGGCGGAGCCACGCGGCGCCGTCGACGGTGGCGTAGCCGCCGAGCGCCCGTCCGCCGAGGAGCCAGACCGCGCCGGCGCTGTACTGCCCGTCCGGCGAGGCGCGCGGGGCGCCGATCGCGAGCTCGCCGTAGCCGTCGCCGTCCACGTCGCCGCAGGCGTCCGCGGTCCAGCCGAGCTGGTCGCCCGTGGCGCCGCCGACGACGAGGGCGTCGGAGTCGGAGAGGTCCTTGGGGCCGGTGGGGCGGTCGGTGTTGCCGAGGAAGAGCGCCACCGCGCCCGCGTGGGCGCCGCCGACGCTGCTGGTGGGGGCGCCGACCACGAGGTCGGAGAGCCCGTCGCCGTCGAGGTCGCCGCCGCCGAGCTCTGCGCCCAGCCAGTCGCCCGCCTCGCCAGTGGCGCTCCAGGACGCCACGTCCGGCAGCGCGCCATCGAGGGCGAGCGGCAGCCCGCCGTAGAGCACGTAGACCTGCCCCGCGTCCGCGCCGCCGGTGTCGCTCCACGGGGCAGCCACCGCCACGTCCCCCAGGCCGTCGCCGTCGAGGTCGCCGACGCTGGCGAGCGAGGTGAAGGCGCCCAGGTCGTCGCCGGGGGCCTCGCCGAGCCAGGAGGCCGCGGCGGAGCTCGGGCCGAGGGTGCTGGCGCCGCGGAGGGTGCTCGCCGGGTACACGTAGATCGTCCCGCCGGTGCCGGTGCCCGGGGCGCCGACGGCCAGCTCGCCGAGGCCGTCGCCGTCGAGGTCGGGGAGGGTGGCCACGGAGGCGCCGAAGCGCCCGGCAGGCGTGGTGCCCGCGAGGAGCACCATCGCGTCGGCCGCTTCCCCGTCGCCGGAGATCGGCGCACGCAGGGTGACCGACGCGAGCGCGGGCGGCGAGAACAGCTCCCCGTCGGTGCAGGTCACCGCGCACGTCACGTTCTCCCCGGGTTGCAGGCCGGAGGTGGGGAAGACGTCGCCTGCGCCGACCGGCGCGAGCCCGCGCCACTCGGTGTCGCAGCGGACCGGGTCGCCATCGGGGTCCACGGCCGGAGCGGTGATCGTGCACGTGAGCACGTCCCCGACCGTCGGAGTGGCGGGCGCGACGGCCACGGTCGGCGGGAACGGCGGGGCGTTGCCTACCGTGAGGAGCGCGCTGGGCACGGTGACCGAGCCGCCCACCCCATCGTCGGCGGTGGCCACGCACCCCACGGTGTCACCGCGGACCAGCGCGCCGGTGAAGGTGGGGCCGGTCGCGGCGCCCTCCTGGCCGTTCACGATCCAGACGATGGTCACGCTCACCGGGTCGCCGTCGAGGTCGGTCGCCGCCTCCGGGAGTTCGCAGCCAAGCGTCGCCCCGGTGGTCGCCATCGCCGGGTCCACCGAGGCGGCGGCCACGACGGGGGCGTGGTTGGGCACCGCCCAAGGCTGGGTGGGGATCGGCACGAGGTTCGTCCCGTCGTCCACCCAGGCGGTACAGCCGACCAGGGTGCCTCGGGGCGCCGTCGGCACGGCGCGTTCGGCCACGTCGTCGGCGAGCTCGGCGTCGCCGAGCGTCCAGGCATAGTGGATGCGGAGGGGGGCGCCCTCGGGATCACTCGGTTCGTCGATCTGGCAGGCCAGCCGCCCGGTCTCGGCGATCTGCTCTACCTTTCCGCCGCCCACGACGGGCGGGGCGTCCCCGATCTCGACGCTGGCGAGATCGTCCACGGAGTGGAGCTCGTCGCTGTACGCGCTCACCCGGACCGACCAGGTCTCGCCCGCGTGGACGACGCCCTCGGGGATCGTCGCCTCGGTGTACTCGGTGACGACCCCGTCCACGCTCCAGGCGTAGGCGTAGTCGAAGGGCGTGGCGTCGTTGGACCAGGCGTCGCGGAGGATGGCGGCGGTCAACTCATCCCCCGTGACCGGCGAGTCGGGCAGCACCTCGGCGTCGGGCGGGTAGAGTGTGATACCACTTACCACGTAGTCGGTGCCGGTCGAGGCGCTCTGGTCGTCGGTGTCGGTGACCGTCACGGTGAGCAGGTGGTCGCCTTCGGGGAGGGAGGCGTGGAGCTCCACGCGCCCGAGCTTGTCCGGCAGCGCGTGGTCGAGCGGCCCCATCAGGTCGCTCTCGAGCTGCACGTCGAGGGTGTTCACGTCGTCGAGGTCGTCGCTGACGATCACCGCCACGGTGACGGTCTCTCCAGCCCGGCCGCTCTCGCCATCCTCCGGGCTCACCAGGAAGATCTGCGGCGGCGCCGAGACCGGGGCGCTGTCGGCGGCCTGGGATGCGCAGGCGGCCAAGGCAAACAAGGGGGACAAGCGCACGACACACCTCGGATCGAGGTCATCGGCCGAAGCGGGGCGGGATGTAGGGAAGGTGCGCGGCGCCCCGCCCGCCCAGGTTAGCCCCGCCCTCGTCATGCTCACCTGGACGCCCGCCGGCGCCGTGGAGCGGCCCCGGGCGCTCCAGATCCGCCTCCAACGTAGCTTCCCCGGTCGCGTACGCGCGGGTGCGCCGGTGCCCACCCGCTCGATGCCCACCGACGAGGTGCGCGCGAACCTCACGTGGTTCACCGAGGCGAGCACCCGGGGCCGCCCGGTGGAGAGCGTCGTCCTCAGCGGCGTCGGAGCGGCTTCGCGGCCCGATCTGGCCGAGCTGGCGGCCTACGCCCGCGCCCGCGGGGTGCGCCGGATCACGCTGCACGCCGGCGTGGAGGACCTCGCCGCGCTCCCCGTCCAGCCGCTGCCGGTGGACACGCTGGTGCTCCCCCTCCCGGCCGACGACGCCGCGGCGCTCGCG
>CAIXRH010000159.1 GCA_903921785.1 uncultured Pseudomonadota bacterium | reverse complement strand
GGCCGGTGCACCTCCGCGGCGTCGTCGCCTCCGCGGCCGAGGGCCGTCGCGCCGACGTGGAGCTGGCGGCGGCGGGGCGGGCCGGCGGGCCGTCCGAGCCGGCCCGGGGGCGCGTGCGGGTGATCTTCCCCGAGCGCAGCCCGCCGCCGGGAACGTCGGTGATCGTGGCGGGCACCGCACGGCGCATCGACCCCACCCACCTCCCCGGGGAGCCCGACCCGGTGATCGCCGCCGCCCGCTCCGCCGTACGGAGCGAGGTGGTGGCCAGCGACGCCATCCGCCTCGGCCTCGACCGTCCGCCGCCCGACCTCGGCGAGGCCCGCCACGGCGCCCTCCTCCGCGCGCTCGTCGACGGGGAGACCGCGGAGCTCGACCCCGCCGAGACCGCGCTGCTCAAGCGCACCGGCACCTGGCACCTCGTGTCGATCTCGGGGTTGCACGTGGGGATGGGGGCGGCGTTCGGGTGGGCGGCGGTGTGGCTTTTGTCGCGGCCGATGGTCTTCCTCCGCCGCTCTCCCGCCCTCGGGTGGCTCTGCGCCTTCGGCGGCATCCTCGGCGCCGCCGGCTACGCGGAGCTGGCGGACTGGGGCGTCCCGGCCCGGAGAGCGGTGTACATGACCGCGGCCACGCTCTTCGCCCGCGCGGGGGCGCGTCGGCCGGAGAGCGGCCGGACCCTGGCCTTCGCCGCGGTGGCGGTGCTCGTCGCGGACCCCACCAGCGTCGGCTCCCTCGGCTTCCAGCTCAGCTTCCTGGCGCTCTTGGGGATGATCGTGGTCACGCCGCGCGTGGAGCGGCTGGTGCCGCCGGACCTGCCGCGGCTCCTGCGGGGGCTCCTGGCGGGGCTCGGGGCGTCCGCCGGGGCCACGGTCGGCACCCTGCCGGTGGTGGCGTTGAACCTCCAGCAGCTCTCCCCGCTGAGCCCGCTCGCGAACCTCTGGGCGGTGCCGTGGATCGGCGGCGTGGCCACCCCGCTGGCGGTGTTCGCGAGCGCGCTCCCCGACCCCTGGCGGGCGCTGCTCCTCGCCTTCGCCGACGCCGCCATCGACCTCGGCCTCGCGGGGCTCAAGCTCGTGGACGTCACCCCGGCCGCGCCTGCCACGGGCGTCGCCGGGGCGTTCGTCCTGGGCGGGGCGATCTTCTTGTGGAGGCGGGAGGTGCTCGCGCTCACGGTCACCGTGGCCGCGTTGGAGGTGCCGCGCCTCCCCCACGACGACCTCGTGGTCACCTTCCTCTCCATCGGCCAGGGCGACGCCACGCTGGTGGAGTGGCCCGACGGCACGACCTGGCTCGTCGACGGCGGCCCGCCCGGACAGGACCTCCTCCGCTGGCTCCGCGCTCGCGGCATCCGCCACCTCGACGCCGTCTTCCTCTCCCACCTCCACCCCGACCACTACGGGGGGCTCCTCCCGGTGCTCGCGGCGTTGCCCGTGGACACCTTCGTGGCCCGCGACCGGGTGGAGGGCATGGACCTCTCCCGCGTCGGCGAGTGGACCACCGGTCACCCGTCGCTGGTGCCCCGCCCCGTCCCCTACGACGACGCGGACGAGAACAACAAGAGCGAGGTGCTCCGTCTGCGCTTCGGCGACCGCACCCTCCTCCTCCCCGGGGACGCCGAGGCCGAGGAGGAGGAGGCGATGGTCGCCGCCTACGGCGAGGACCTCGCGGCGGACGTGCTCAAGCTCGGCCACCACGGCAGCCGCACGTCGTCCACCGAGGCGTGGTTGGCGGCGGTGCATCCGCAGGTCGCGGTCATCGAGTGCGGCTTCGACAACCGCTACCACCACCCCAACCGCGAGCCGCTCCAGGCGCTCCACCGGCTCCTCCCCGACACCCCGGTCTGGCGCACCGACCGTGACGGCTCCATCGAGGTGCGCACCGACGGCCACGATCTACGGGTGCGGGTCCTCGGCGAGCCGGCGCGGTGGCGGCTGCGGTGAGGGGGTGGCGAGGGGCTGGAGCCGGCTTCACCGGCCTGCTCACCGGCCGGCGTCGGCGGTCGAGGAACGATCGGGGGGAGAATGGGGAGGGGGGCGCTCAGGCCGCGCAGCCGCTCCGCGACCGCCGACGGAAGACCAGCGCCAGCGCCACGAAGCTCCCCGCCACCGACGCACCCGCGCCGCTGGTGGCGCAGAGCGGCGCGGCCGCGACCTCGGGGCACACCGCCTCGCCCCGGGCCGTGGACCCGTCCGCGAAGACCTGAATCGGGGTGTAACAGCCGTCGCCGGCGCCGGGCTCGCCGTCCGTGGCGTCGAAGGCGTCGGCGTCGGTGAGGGCGAGCAGGCGCCCGTCGCTGGACTCGAGGCCGACGAGGGAGAGGCCCGCTGCGTAGTCCACGGGCGTGAGGGCGGCGGAGAGGGAGACGGTGTCCTGGCCGGAGTCCCGCGCGTCGATCGCGTCGAGCACCGGCGCTCCGTCCGGCACGGCCACGGCTTCGTCGGAGGCGATGAACAGGTGCGGCTCGCCCGGCGAGACCGTGAGCCGGTAGGTGGTTCCGGGGGTGAGGGCGGCGGTGGTCGTGGCGGTGACGAGGCCGGCGGAGCCCTCCCAGGTGACCTCGGCGGCCGCGAGCTCGGTCTCCGTGGCGGGGTCGGCCACGGCGAGGCTCACGGTGCCGCCCCCCGCCCCGCATGGCGTCTGCCGCATCTGCGCGCCGGCGAACACCACCCCGGCGGGCACCTCCTCCAGCGTGAAGGCGGGGATCGCGGCGGTGAGCAGCGGGCTGCCGCAGAGCACGTACGCCTGGGCCGAGAGGATCGTGAGCAGCAGCATGGCGGGTCTCCCGGGGTGTCTACGCCGGGGCGCGGGGGGGTGTGACGGCGCCCCGCCCCGCCGACGCCTGTCTCGGCTCGCGACGATGGAGGAGGGCCGGGAGGGGGAACCCCTAGCCCCCTTCAGACCTTGAAGTACCTTGCCTGCGGGTGGAACACGACGATCGCGGCGGTGGACTGCTCGGGGTGGAGCTGCTCGTCCGCGTCCATGGTCACGCCCAGGCGCTCGGCGCCGAGGAGGCGGAGGAGGTGCTGCTGGTCGGCCATGTCGGGGCAGGCCGGGTAGCCGTAGGCGTAGCGGCAGCCGCGGTACTGCTTGTGGAAGAGATCGCTGAGCTCCCGGGCGTCGTCGCCGGCGAGGCCGAGCTCGGCGCGCATCTGCTTGTGCACGTACTCGGCGAGCGCCTCGGTGGCCTCCACGGCGAGGCCGTGAAGGTAGAGGTAGTCGGTGTACTTGTGGGCGTCGAACCACTCCTGGCACACGGCGGTGGCGCGCTCGCCCACGGTCACGAGCTGGAGGCCGACGACGTCGCCGTCGGGGCGCACGTAGTCGGTGATGCACAGGCCGGGGGAGCCGTCGGCGCGCTTCTGCCGGGGGAAGCTCAGGCGGAGGTCGTGGTCGTCGAAGACCAGGGTGTCCCCTTCGGAGTGGGCGCGGAAGAAGCCGTAGGCGGCGCGGGGGTGGAGGATGTCCTCGCGGGCGCAGCGGTCGGCCAGCTCCACGAGGATGGGCTTGGCCACCGTGCGGAGCTGCTCGGCGTGCTCCTCCAGCGTGAGGTTCTTGCGGAGGAAGCCCCACTGGAACTTGAAGAGCACGTCCTCGTTGAGCCAGGGGAGCAGCGCCTTGAGCGGCACGTCCGCGAGGCGGGCGCCCAGTTTCGGGAGGGCCGGCGCGGCCACCGGGAGCACCGCCTCGGCGTCGCGCGCGTCGTAGGGGATCGGGCGTTCGGCGCGGGCGTGCACGGGCGGGGGGCCGGCTTCGGCGGACGTGCTCGGGGCGAGGGTGTCGTCCCACTCGCGGAGCTTGTCCATGAAGTAGAGGCCGGCGAAGGCGTCCTTCGCGTAGGCGACCTTGCGGCCGTACGTCTGGGAGCACTCGTTCTCGACGTAGGCGCGGGTGAGCGCGGCGCCGCCGAGGACCACGGGCGTCGTCCACCCCTGGCGGCGCATCTCCTCCAGGTTCTCCCGCATGATCACCGTGCTCTTCACCAGGAGGCCGGACATGCCGATGGTGTCGGCGTTGCACTCCTTGGCGGCCTTGAGGATCTGGTCGATCGGCTGCTTGATGCCGAGGTTCACCACCTTGTAGCCGTTGTTGCTCAGGATGATGTCCACGAGGTTCTTGCCGATGTCGTGCACGTCGCCGCGCACGGTGGCGAGGAGCATCGTGCCCTTGGCCGGGCCCTCCACCTTGTCCATGTGGGGCTGGAGCCAGGCCACGGCCGCCTTCATCGTCTCCGCGCTCTGGAGCACGAACGGGAGCTGCATCTGTCCGGCGCCGAAGAGCTCGCCGACGACGCGCATGCCGTCGAGCAGCAGCTCGTTGATGATCGCCAGGGCGGAGTAGGACTTCAGGGCCTCTTCGAGGTCGACTTCCAGGCCGTTGCGGTCGCCGTCCACGATGCGGATCTTCAGGCGCTCTTCCACGGTCTCGGCGCGCTTCTTCTCGGTCTTCTCCACCTTGCGGTCGGCGAAGATGGCGAGGAGCCGCTGGAGCGGGTCGTAGCCTTCGCGGCGACGGTCGTAGATGAGGTCCTCGCACACCTCGATGACCTCGGGCTCCAGCTTGTAGAGCGGGGTGATCTTCTCGGCGTGCACGATCGCGGCCGTCATCCCCGCTTCCCGCGCGTGGTGGAGGAAGACGGAGTTCAGCGCGTGGCGGGCGGCCGGGTTGAGGCCGAAGCTCACGTTGGAGAGGCCGAGGAGGATGCCGCAGCGGGGGAACCGCTCGGAGATCGCCTTGATCCCTTCGAGCGTCCACAAGGCGAGCTTGCGGTCGTCTTCGTTGCCGGTGGCGATGGTGAAGGTGAGGGGATCGAAGAGGATGTCGTCGGGGGCGAGGCCGTGGCGGTTCACGGCGAGGTCGTAGAGGCGCTCGGCCACCGCGAGCTTCCGCTCGGGCGACTTGGCCATGCCCTCTTCGTCGATCGTGAGCGCGATCACGCCGGCACCGTGGCGGCGGCACAGCGCGCAGACCTTGGCGAGGCGCGCTTCGCCGTCCTCCAGGTTGATGCTGTTCACGATCGGCTTGCCGCCGATCCGCTTGAGCGCCGCTTCGAGCACCGGCACCTCGGTGCTGTCGATCACCAGG
>CAIXRH010000158.1 GCA_903921785.1 uncultured Pseudomonadota bacterium | reverse complement strand
GCGCCCGCTCCAGCACCTGCCGCGTCCCCACCGGCGGGGCTGGCACCGCTACTCGCCTCCGTCGCGGCGCCTGCGCCGCCCGCCGCCGCACCTTCCCCCGCCGCGCCCTCACCGGCGCGCGGGGCGGCACAGCCGAGGCTCAGAAGGAGGAGGACCATCCCACCATCGCCCCGCCGGGGGTCGGGGCGATGATCGGCACGCCGTCGGCGTCGACCACCAGGAGCACGATGCCCGTGGCGAGGAGCACGCCACCGCCCGCGAACATCCCGTACATCAGGTTGCCGCGGGGGGCGAACTCGTCCGTCCAGTACACGTCCGCGAGCTTCTGCAGGTGCTGGGCCTCCGCGCCGCTGGCGTCGTCGGCCGCGGCCTGCTTGGTCGTCCACGTGGAGTAGGCGTCCTGGGCCTGGGTCCAGGCGTAGTAGCCGCCGCCGCCACCCACGACCGCGCCGAGCCCCAGGAGCACGCCGCCCGTGGCCTTGAGCGCGGTCTTCTTCGACTTCGGCTTCGCCTCGGGCGCGTCGAGGTCGATCTCGGGGCCGTCCCCTTCGTCGTGCTTCTTGGTGACGGGCTTCTTCTCGTCCGTGGCATCGCCCCCGTGCAGCTCGGACCAGCTCTTCGCGGGCGGCGACTTCTCGTCCGGATCGTCCCCCCCGGTGTACCCCTGGTCGGGGCCCTCGGTGTCATCGGGGTCGGGCTGCCGCCCGTCGGCGACCTCCTCCGGCTCCTCGTCTTCCTTCACCTTCCGCTTGTTCTTCGACGGCGTCTCGTCGCTCCCGCTGCCGACGACGATCTTCTCCGGCGCCGAACGGGCGCCGTTGTCGAGCGCCACCTTGCCGGCGCCGCCTACGGCCTTGACCTCGCCGTCCATGTCGCCGCGGCTGAGCGAGATCTTGAACACGAGGTCGTCGCCGTCGCCCACCTCGATGGGGACCTCCAGCTTGGAGTAGCCCTTCGCGGTGGCGCCGATCGTGTGGATGCCCTCGTACACGCTGGGGAGCGAGGCGGCGTCGCTGCCGACCTCCTTGCCGTCGAAGAGCAGGGTGGCGCTACGTGGCTCCACGGAGAGCTCGACCGTGCTCATGCCGAGCTTGTCGAGCTCGATGGGGAGGGTGAGCTCCTGCCCGCCGATGAGCTCCAGGGTGTAGCCCGTGGGGTCGTAGCCCTTCAGCGATGCGGTGATCTCGTAGGTGCCGCACGGGAGACCGACCGGCACGTTGGGGCTGAGCTTCACCTTGCCGTGGTTGACGTCCACCACCGCCTGGGGCGGGGTGACCTGCACGGTGAGCGTGGCGAGGGCCTCTTCCGCGCGGACCGTGACCTTGCTCGTGCTCCCCACATCGACGATGGCCTGACCCGCCCGACACGCGTCGCCGACCTGCACGGTGACGGTGCCCGGGGACAACCCGGTGACGGTGGCCGGCGTCTTCAGCCCGGTGTCTTCGCCATTGACCAGGATCGAGAGCCCCTTCACGTTGGAGGAGACGCTGAGGTCCTCGGCGTGCGCGAACGGGAGGAGGGAGAGGAGCAGGTGCATGGCGCGGCGCGTCTACAACGTCGTTGACGATCCTGCCACCTGGGCTGGGGGGTAAAAGGAGGGAGCAAGGCCCGGTCGAGGGCGCCGCGCATCGCCGGGTGAGCGTCGCTGGGCCGCGTCAGCGCGGGCGGACGAAGTCGGTGCGTCCGGAGAAGGTGGTCTCCTCCGAGGGGTCGTGCTCGACCGCGAACACGTCCACCACCAACGCGGTGGCGTCGTCGGTGCCGCCGCGGCGGTTCACCTCGTTGATGATCGTCGTGGCCGCCCGTTGGGTCGAGCCGCCGCCGGTCCACCACGCGTCGAGGAGCTCGTCGGGCGGGACCACCTCGGTGACCCCGTCGGTGACCAGCAGGAAGAGGTCGCCGACGAAGAGCGGCTCCTGCCACACCTGCATCACGTCGGCGATGCGCGGGCCCATGCCGACGTACGCGCCCAGGCTGCGGCCGCCGCGGTGAGTCTCGGTGATGCGGGTGCAGGCGCCGTGGCGCACCCGATAGAGCTGCGAGTCGCCCACGTGCACCACGTTGGCCATGCCGTAGGCGAGCCAGAGCAGCGACACGGTGCACGCCGCCTGCCCGTGCCCCAGGCCGCGAAGCTCCCAGTCCACCTCGTTCACGAGCTGGGTGAGCGACTCCACCCGGGGCGCCTGGAAGCGGTCAAAGAAGGTGTCCACTCGCGAACACATCAGCTCAGCCGCGTACTTTCCGCGCCGGCTGGTGCTCACGCCGTCGGCTACCGCGAAGAGCGTGCCCTTCCGGAGCGCGGCCACCGCGAGGTGGTTCACGTCGAGGATCCGGTATTGATCCTCGTTCTGCTCGTGGCGCGGGCTGGTCCGGGAGGCCGCCGCGCCCGTGGCGAAGGGGAGCGTGGGCGTGTGCTTCACGCGCGGCGGCGCCGGGCGAGGGTGAGGGCGGCCAGCCCGAGGCTGACGGCGGACAGCGGCGCGGCCGGCGTGGTGTCGCACCCGCACCCGGAGGTGCTCGCGGTGACGGACTCGTTCACGTCCTGGCCCTGGTCGGTCTTCACGCCCTCGCCGGTGAGGGCGATGCGGATGTCGGGGTAGCCGGGGTCGTTGCTGGTGAGCACGAGCTCGGCGGTGTTCGACCCTTCTTCCGTGGGCGCGTAGGTGACCACCAGGCCGTCCTCCCCGCCAGGCGAGGCGTGGAACTGGGTGGGGTAGACCGTGAAGGTGCCGTCGCCCTCGATGGTGGCGCTGCCCTCCAGCGCGAGGTGGCCCTCGTTGGTGATCGGGACGTCGATCGTGGCGATCTGCTCGACCTCCACCTCGCCGAAGTCTTCGCTCTCGGCGCCCGGAACCAAGAGCGGCATCGGGAAGGTGTAGCTCTGGGTGGCGAAGTCCTGCTCGAAGGTGTCGGTGAGCAGGTCGATCGGGTAGTCGAAGCTCACCAGCGGGATGGTGCCGAGGAACGGCGCGGTGACCGCCACCTGCGGCGTGAAGACCAGGGAGATCGTGCCGTCGTACGCGCCGCGGAACACGGTGTCGACCACGAAGTCGGCGCCCTGCTCGGGGGTGAGCACCACCGGGGTGTTCTCCTCGGCGATCACCCCCTCGTTGGCCAGCCACTTCACGCCCTCGAAGCCCACGGTGATCGTGGGGGTCATGTCGGCGGTGAAGTCGAGGCTGATCCCCGAGAAGATCTCGTAGGAGTAGTTGATGAGCTGGGTGCTGTCGGTGGTGTCGACCACCTCCACTCGCGGGTTGGCCGAACCCTCGAGCGCAAACGGGTCGAAGAGCGCCCGCCCATCCATGTTCAGCGCGCGGTGGTCGATCTCAAAGCTGCCGGAGGGGCCGCCGTAGGAGCCGAGGTCCACCACCACGCTGGTGATCGCATCGAGCGAAGCATCGAGCTGGAAATAGCCCTTTCCAGCGTCGCCCGTGGTGGCGAAGGTTACGTTGTCGGGCCAGCTGAGGTTCGCTTCGCCCTCCATGCGCACGTCGGTGCCGCCCTTGGTGCCGAGGTCGAACTCCACCCCGACGGGGCTGCCGGAGGGGATCACCCCGGTGCTGAACGACACGTTGGAGAACACCGGTGCTTCGTCCGTGAGCAGGACGGTCTGGGGCTCGGAGTCGTAGGCGAGCGCCTGGGCGACGAGGAGGAGGAACGACATGGCGCCAAGGATACCGGGTTGTCGCCCGCGTGGCTACGCCCCGGGCAGCTTCCATACGGTGGCGTGCGCGCTCCGCACGGGCGGGCCGCACGCGTTGCTGAGCATCCGCTCGGCGGTCGGGTCCGGACGCGGGTCGCGATGGGTGAGAAGGACGCCCGCGAAGCCCCGTTCGCGCAACGCCGCGAGGTCCGCGGCGAGCGCCTCGGGGGTGGGCGCTTGGACGCCCGGCCGGGCGAGGTTCCCGAACGCGCTGAGCGCGCGGCTGCGCATCCACAGGTTTCCGCCCGGCGCCCACCCGTCCAGCCGCTCCAGGGGCACGCCCTGCGTGGCGCGCCCGGTCGCCAGCTGGGCCGCGACCGCGTAGGTGCGCGACTCTTCATTGGACTCGGCGGCGAGCGCGAGGTCGGCCAGCGGACCGTCGATGCCGGCGGCGCGCAACGATGCGTCGTCGAGGCCGGCCATGTCGGGGAGGGTCACGGTTGCGCGCGGCCACACCGCGAGGTCGTGCATCGCCACGTCGACGAGCACCAGCGGGACCGCCCACGCCAGCGAGCGCCAGCGCACGGCGAGGGAGCCGAGCATCGCCAGCCCTACGGCGGCGATCGCCAGGAAACGCGCGGGGAAGTTGATCGGTTGCGCGTGCTCGACCAGCGCCTGGTTCAGCCACGCCAGCGGCAGGCGGAGCGAGTGCCCACCCACCAAGACCTTGGCTTCCCCGAGCCACAGGACGCTGCCGAGGGCGAAGAGCACCCCGACGCCGGTCACGGCCACCCATGGCGCCGCCCGCCTCGGCCACGCGGCGATCCCCGCGACGGCGAGCAGCAGCGTGCCCCACCCCAGGTAGCGCCCCCCGGCGTACGCCCGTACCTGCCGGGCGGTGGGCGCGGGGTCCGGAGCTTTCCACCTCACGAGATCATCTAGGTGGGCGGCCTCGGCGCGGTAGTCGAGGAGCACGCCGCCGCGGGCGTCCATCACCGCCATCGGCCGCCCGTTGCCGAAGGTGCCGGAGAAGGTGTGGACGACGGGGAGGGCGATCGCCAGGGAGAGGGCGGCGGCGGCGGCGTATCCGAGGAGGAGTCGGGGCTTCGGCTGGATCGTGACGAGCGCCCAGGTGGCCACGGCGGTGGCGAGGAACAGCCCGTGGTAGAAGCAGCTCACCACGCAGAGGCCGAGGACCGCGCCGAGCGCCACGAACCATCGCCATGCGCGGGTGTCGTGGGCGCGGTGCAGGCAGGCCAGCCCGAGCGGCAGCCACCACACCTGCCGCAGCTCGCCCACGCCGACATGCAGGGCGAACGCGACGAAGCTGCTGCCCTGGAGGAGGGCGGCGGCGGCGTGGGCGCCCCGTTCGTTCCCGCTCACCAGCTTGCCCAACCAGCCGGCGCAGAGGCCGGTGAGCGTGAGGTGCAGCACGGCGAGGAGGTTGGCGGTGGCGACGGTGCCGAACGGGCTGAACAGCGCCAACAGCCCGTTGAGCGGCTCGATGGGGAACAGCGCCATCCCCTCCGGGAAATTCACGAGGGAGGTGTGGAGTCCGCCGCCGCTGAGCAGCTGCTCCCGCATCCACCAGAGCGTCCATAGATGCTTGATGGTGTCGCTCTCGGCGGAGCCGACCGCCACGGAGCCCGGATGACGCCACGCCGGCCAGGTCCCGACGAGGGCGAGCCCAAGCGACTGCAGGAGGAGGCGAAGTCGAAGGCTCACGGGTGGGGAGCGTATCCGGCGGCCGGTGCTCTTGATTCGGGTAGGCGGGCAGCGCGTGCCGCGAGGGCCCGGCCGTCACCTCCCGGTTCCTCGATCGGGTCCGCTCGTCGGGCAACTGCCCCCGACGCGCTCGTCGGGGGCGGTCGCCCGGTCGCCGCTCGGGCGCCAGCGGGTCGCGGCCGGCTCGCCCGCGGCGGAAACGCGTGCTATCGTCTACCCCCGGCAGTCCCCCTCTTGGAGGTGCCATGCGTGTTGCCCCGGTCCTGCTCCTCGCCGCCCTCGGCTGTTCCACGACGGACACCGGCCCCGGAGAGAATGCCTCTCCCGAAGCCACGATCGTCTCGCCTGAGAGCGGGAGCACCGTGCTCGAAGGGTATCCGGTCACCTTCAAGGGGCTGGTCGCCGACGCCAACGACAGTGACGGGCTCACCGCCAGTTGGAAGACGGCCACGCGGGACCTTTGCGGGGAGGCGCCCGTTTTGCCCGATGGCACCGTGGAGTGCGAAGCGGTGATCGGGCTCTCCGACACCACCGTGGTGCTCATCGGCAAGGACCCCAAGGACGCCACCGGCAACGCCCAGATCACCCTCACCGTCACCCCGACCGAAGCCCCGACCGCGACCATCACCTCCCCGGACGGCGAGGGGGCTTACTACGCGGGAACGCCTATCGAGTTGAGCGCCGTCGCCGCCGACGCTGAGGACGCTCCTGACAAGCTCACCGTGGCGTGGACTGACGGTGGCACTGCGCTCGATCTCGACTCCACCCCGGGCACCGACGGCGCCTTGAGTGATTCGTTCACCCTCACGGCCGGCGAGCACGACCTCGCGCTCACCGTCACCGACGCCACCGGCAAGACCGGCTCCGCGCAGGTGCACCTCTCGGTGAAGAGCGCGAACACCGCGCCGAAGTGTGCGCTCACCAACCCCAAGGACGGCGAAAGCGGCCCCCAGGGGGAGGTCGTGGCCGTCACGGGCACGGTCACCGACGTGGACGTGGGGTCGGAGCTCCTGAGCGCGTCCCTCGCCAGCGATCTTGACGGATCGTTCGGCACCGCCACGGTGGGCGCCGGCGGCGCCGTGGCCTGGAACGTGGAGGGCCTCTCTGCGGGCACCCACACCCTCACCCTCACCGGCACGGACGAGCTGGGCTCCACCTGCACCGACTCGGTGCAGTACTCCGTGGGGTCGCCGCCCACCGTGGTGATCGACGCTCCCTTGGAGGGAGACCTCTACAACGAGGGCGACACCGTCTACTTCGTCGCCGAGGTCGACGACGACGCCACCGCTCCCGGCGCCCTGGGCATCGACTGGGAGAGCGACCTCGATGGGGTGCTCGATCTCACCCCCGCCGACGCGACCGGCCTCGCCAGCTTCGACACCAACTCGCTCTCCCCCGGCGCCCACGCCATCACCCTCATCGTGACCGACTTCGACGGGCTCTACAGCGAAGCCTACGTCGACCTCACGATCAACGACCTGCCGAGCGCTCCCGGGCTCACGATCTCCCCGAGCTCGCCCATCGGCACCGATGATCTCACGGTGTCGGTCAGCTCGCGCAGCACGGACCTGGAGAGCGACCCGATCACGTACGCCTACGCGTGGACGGTGAACGGGACGCCGACCAGCTACACGAGCACCACCGTGCCGGCCTCGGCCACGACGCGCGATCAGGTGTGGCAGGTCTCGGTCACCCCGAACGACGGCTGGGGCGACGGCGACGTCGGCACCGCCTCGGTGACGATCACCAACTCCGCGCCGGTCCTCGCCTCCGCCAGCCTCAGCCCGAGCCCGGCCTACGAGGGGGACACGATCGCCTGCACCCCCGGCAGCGCGTCGGACCTGGATGGTGACACCGTCAGCTACACCTACGCCTGGACCGTGAACGGCGCGGCCGTCGCCCCGACCACCTCCACCCTGGCGTCCACGTACTGGGACCGCGATGACGTGGTGGCGTGCACCGTCACCCCGACGGACGGCAGCCGCTCCGGCTCCTCGGTGACCACCAGCTCGCTCACGATCAGCAACTCGGTGCCGAGCTTCAGCTCGGTGGCGATCACCCCGGCGCACCCGACCGGCTCGGACACGCTCACCTGCACCCCGTCCGGCTACTCAGACGCCGATGGTGACGCCTCGGTGAGCACCTACTCCTGGACGATCAACGGCACGGTGGTCGGCACCGGCACGACGCTCGCGGGCGTGTTCGTCGGTGGGGACACCGTGTACTGCACCGTCACCCCTGACGACGGCACGGACACCGGCACTCCGGTGGCGGCGCGCGCCACGATCGACAACCACGCGCCGGTCATCGCCGACGCGTCGCTCTCTCCGCTGGTGGCCACGGAGGGCGACACCCTCACCTGCACCCCGGGCACCGTCACCGACGTGGACGGCACCACCTCCTTCACCTACACCTACGGGTGGACGGTGAACGGCACCACGATCTCGGCCACCAGCTCCACGCTCACCGGGACCTACTTCAACAAGGACCAGACCGTCCGCTGCAAGGTCACCGCGAGCGACGGCACCGACGCCAGCAACACCGTCACCTCCGACCCGGTGGTGATCACCAACGCCGCGCCGACGATCAGCGCGGTCACGCTGTCTCCGGCGAGCCCCGGCACCACCACGACGGTCACGACGACCGTCACCGACAACGACCTGGACGGCGACGCGATCACCCTGAGCTACGCCTGGTACGTCAACGGCACGCTCAAGAGCGCGGCGACCGGCTCGTACCTGGTCGGGAGCTACTTCAACCACTTCGACACGGTCTACGTGATCGTCACCCCGACGGACGGCACGGACGTCGGCACGCCGTACACCTCTGCGGTCACCACGATCGCCAACACGGCGCCGGTGATCTCGGCGGTGAGCCTCACCCCGACCGCCGCGTACGAGACGAGCACGTTCACCTGTGCGCCCACCAGCTCCGACACGGACAGCGACACCGTCAGCTACACGTACGCCTGGTACGTCAACGGCACGCTGAAGACCCCGACCTCGTCCACGCTCACCGGCACCTACTTCAGCAAGGGCGACTCGGTGTACTGCAAGGTCACCCCGAGCGACGGCTACGACGCCGGCATCGCCGTGTCCTCCTCGGCGGTCACCGTGCAGAACACCGCCCCGTCCGGCGCGGTCGCCACCCTCACGCCCACCACCGCGTATGAGGCCACCACGCTCACGTGCGCCGGCTCCGCCGCGACCGATGTGGACGGGGACACCGTCTCCTACGCCTACACCTGGTACGTCAACAGCGCGCTCATCGCGCCGACGACCTCCACGCTCACCGGCACCTACTTCAACAAGTCGGACACGGTCTATTGCAAGGCCACGCCGAGCGACGGCACGGTCAGCGGCAGCGCGGCCACCTCGGCCACGGTGACCATCAGCAACACCGCGCCGACCGCGGCCACCGCCACGCTCACCTCGAGCGCCGGCGCGTCCGCCTACGAAGCGTCCACCCTCACCTGCACCGGCAGCGCCTCCACCGACGCGGACGGGGACACCGTCTCGTACAGCTACGCCTGGTACGTCAACGGCTCGGTGATCGCGCCGACCACCTCCACGCTCACCGGCACCTACTTCAGCAAGGCCAGCACGGTCTACTGCAAGGCCACCCCGAGCGACGGCACCACGACCGGCACGGTCGGCACCTCCTCCACGATCACGATCAGCAACACCGCGCCGACGGCGGCCACCGCCACGCTCACCTCCAGCGCCGGCTCCTCGGCCTACGAAGGCTCCACGCTGACCTGTGCCGGCTCCGCCTCCACCGACGCGGACGGGGACACCGTCTCCTACAGCTACGCCTGGTACGTCAACGGTTCGGCCGTCGCGGCCACGTCGTCCACGCTCACCGGCACCTACTTCAGCAAGACCAACACGGTGTATTGCACGGCGACGCCGAGCGACGGGTCCACCACCGGCACCGCCGGGACCTCGTCGACGATCACCATCAGCAACACCGCACCATCCGCGGCCACCGCCACGCTCACGCCGACCACGGCCTACGAGGCCAGCACGCTGACCTGCGCGGGCAGCGCGTCGACGGACGACGACGGCGATGCCGTGACCTACAGCTACACCTGGTACATCAACGGCACGCTGAGCTCGCAGACCACCAGCACCCTCGGCGGGACCTACTTCAGCAAGACCAACACGGTCTACTGCAAGGCCACCCCGAGCGATGGCACGACCACCGGCACGGTGGGCACGTCCTCCACGGTGACCATCTCCAACCCCGCGCCGTCCGCGGCCACCGCCACGCTCACCTCCAGCGCTGGCGCCTCGGCGTATGAAGCCTCCACGCTCACCTGCGCCGGCTCGGCCTCCACGGACGACGACGGCGACACCGTCTCCTACACCTACGCCTGGTACGTCAACGGCTCGGTGATCGCGCCGACCACCTCCACGCTCACCGGCACCTACTTCAG
>CAIXRH010000157.1 GCA_903921785.1 uncultured Pseudomonadota bacterium | reverse complement strand
CCCCCCGTTCGGCGCGGGTTCACTGCTCTCCCTGGATACACCGGCGCCATGCGAGCCTACGTCCGTCTCCGGTTGCCCAACGCCGAGGTCGTCGAGCTCGGCGACGGCGACCTCATCGGTCGGATGCGCGCCGCCGCCCTCACGATCCCCGACGCGCGGATGTCCGAGGCGCACGCGATGGTGAGCCTGCGCGGTTCGGAGCTGGTGCTGCTCCCGCTGCGCGGGCGCTTCGTGGAGTCGGGGCAGCGGCAGACGTCGCTGGTGCTCGCGCCGGGCCAGCGCATCACCTTCGCGGAGGGGCTCGACCTGGAGGTGGAGGAGGTGTCGCTCCCCGCGGCGGTCTTCGCGATCGAGGGCGATGGGCTGCCTCGGATGGTCGTGAGCGGGGTGTGCAGCCTCCTCACCCGCCCGCGGCCGGAGCTCGTCCCCAAGCTCGTCCCCGAAGCGGCGGCCTACCTCTGGGGCGACGGCGAGGGGTGGAGCCTCACCGTCGCCGGCGTCACCCGCCCGATCGCCGTGGGCGACACCTGGGCGCTGGACGGGCGCACCTTCCGCGCGGTGAGCCTCGCGCTCGACACGGCGGGGCGGACCGTCACCCGCCTCGACGGCGGGGTGGCGCGCGCGCTGCGGGTGGTCGCGCAGTTCGACAGCGTCCACGTGCACACCGACGGCGGGCAGGCGCTCGCGCTCAGCGGGCTCGCCGCCCGGCTCGTCAGCGAGATCGTCGCGTTCGACGGGCCCGTCTCCTGGGAGGTGCTCGCGCGTGAGCTCTGGCCCGACGAAGACGACGTGCATCTGCTCCGTCACAAGCTCGACGTGACGCTCTCCCGCCTCCGCAGCCGCCTCCGCGACGCCCAGATCCGCCCCGACCTCATCCGCTCCGACGGCTTCGGGAAGGTGGAGCTCTTCCTGCTCGACGGCGATCGTGTCGAGGATCGAACGTGATCGACGACGACCTCGACGACGACAGCGTCGGGGCCGCCAGCGACCCAGGCCCCGCCCCGCCCGCCTCCACCGAGCCCCCGCCCGCCGAGCGCTACCAGCGCCAGGGGCTGCTCGGCACCGGGGGCATGGGGCGGGTGTACGCCGCGTTCGACTCCCGCCTCCGTCGGCAGGTGGCGCTGAAGGTGGCGGCCACGCCCGAGCTGGCCGGGCGGCTCGCCCGCGAAGCCTGGATCACCGCCCAGCTCGAACACCCGAACATCGTGGCGGTGTACGACGCCGGGGAGACCCACGGGCAGGTCTGGTACACGATGCGCATGATCCGCGGGCGCACGTTGCGCGAGCGGCTCGCGGCCTGTCCGGACCTCGCGGCCCGGCTTGCGCTCCTCCCGCACCTCCACACCGCCTGCCAGGCCGTCGCGTACGCCCACTCGATGGGGATCGTGCACCGCGACTTGAAACCTTCGAACCTGATGGTCGGGGAGTTCGGCGAGACGCAGGTGGCCGACTGGGGGCTGGCGGTGCCGCTGGACGAAGCCCGCGCGGACTGGCAGCGGCTGGTGCACCGCCCGGGGGAGGTGGCGGGCACGCCCCGCTACATGAGCCCGGAGGCCGCGGGAGGCGGTCCGGCCTCCCCCGCCTCCGACGTCTTCGGCCTCGGCGCGGCGCTCTACGAGCTCCTCGCGGGGCGGGCGCCGCCGGTGGGCGGGGCGCTCGCCACCGCGCCGCTCCCGCCGGACGTCCCGCCCGAGCTCGCGGCGATCTTCCGCCGCAGCGTCCAGCCCGACCCCGCCGCGCGCTACGCCTCGGCCGAGCAGCTCGCCGACGACCTGGGGCGCTGGCTCTCCGGCGGCCGGGTCCGCGCCCACGACTACCGGCCGGTGGAGCTGCTCGTCCGGCTGGTGCGCGCGTGGCGGTGGCCGCTTGGCGTGGCCGCGGTCGCCGTGGTCGCCCTCGTCGTCCTCGGGGCGGTCGGCGTGCGGGGGATCGCCCGGGAGCGCGCCGTGGCCGAGGCGAACCTCGCGGTGGCGCTCTCGGAGCAGGCGCTCACCGCGCTGCTCGATGAGCGGCTCCCCGAAGCCCACGTCCTCGCGGCGCACGCCCTCCAGCTCGGCCCGTCCCCCGAAGCGCGCGGGATCCTCGCCGCCGTCCGCCCGTGGGGCGTGCAGCTCGTGGAGCGGATCGAGCTGCCCGACTCCTGCCGCCACAACGGCGTCCTCTCCCCGGACGGGGGCACCCTCGCGTGCCCCTCCGCGGACGCCGTCGAGCTCTGGACCGTCTCCCCGCTCAGCCGCCGCGTCGTCCTCCCCGTGCCCGCCCTCGGGGAGCCGGTCTGGGTGGGGGCGCGGGTGCTCCTGCCGACGCCGGACGGCCTCGTGTGGGTGGACCACGACACCGTGGGCGCCCGGGTCCCCGAAGGCTCGTGGGTCGCGCGGGCCACCGGCGACGTCGCGTACGCCACCCGTGGTCCGTGGGCTCGCGCCCTCTCGCCGGACGGCACGTTCGTCGCGTTCCCGATCTGTCCCTCGTCGCCGGTCGCCGCGCGCGTGGTGGGGGAGTCCCTGGTCGTCGGCTGCAGCGACGGTGTGCTCCGTCGGTACGGCCGCGACGGGGTGGTGCAGACCGAAGCGCCGCTGGACGCGCCGCCGATCTGGGCCGCGGTCCGCCCCTCGGGCGACGCCCTGCTCGTGGGGCTGCTCGATGGCGGCGTGCAGGTGCTCGACGTGATGACCGGCCGCGCCACCGAGCCGCTCCGCGGCATGGCCACCGGCGTGGTGGCGCTCCAGCCGGTGCCGGGGACCCCGGTGGTGCTCGTGCTCGGCGAGCGGGGCGGCCCGCGCCTCTGGAACACCGCCGCCGGCGGATGGGCCGGGGCGCTCCCGGCCGGCGCGCGGCGCATGCTCGCCGGCACCCGCGATGGCGAGGTCGTCCTCCTCGGCGATGCGCTCGAACGGTGGCGGATTCCCGCCCAGCCTACCCCGAACGTGCTCTCGTTCCCGAGCGGCCTCTCCCAGGTGAGCCCCTCCCCGGATGGCTCCGCGGTCGCCGTCGCGCTCGGGGACGGCACCATCGTGGAGCGCCGCCTCGCGGACGGGATGGAGCTGCGCCGGTGGCACTGGGCCGACGCGGTGGCGAAGTGTGTGGCGTACGCCGACGCCGACCACCTCATCGCCGGGGCGATGGGTGAGCCGGGCCAGTTCCTCGGCCCCGACGGGGCGGTCGCGAAGTTCGAACATGACAACGTCCTCCGGCGCGCCGGCTCGCTCTCCGGCGGGCGGGCCTGGTCGCTGGACTACGGCGGGCACGTCATGGTGCTCGGTGCACCCGACGGCACGGTGCTCCAGTCCCTCGAGACGCACGGCGGCTTCGACGGGGGGAGCAGCCCCGACGGCAAGGGCGCCGTCGTCCTCGACACCCGCGGCGACGCCTGGCGCTTCGACGGGACCGACTGGAAGGTCGCCCGCAACGACCTCGGCGCGGTCGCGGTGGACATCGGGGACGGTGGTGCCCCCATCGTGATCGCGCGCGCTCGCGAAGTGTGCCTCGATGAACGTTGTTTCCCCGTGGACGGCGACGTGACCGACGTGGCGATCAGCGGCGACCGGGTCGCGTTGGCCACCCTCTCCGGGGACGTGGTGATCCTCCAGGCGACCACCGGCGAGCGCCTCGCGGTGCTCCGCGGCCACACCGCCCGGGTGGTGTCCGTCGAGTTCGGCCCCCACGGCGACTGGCTCGCGAGCGCCAGCTGGGACGCCACCGTGCGCCTCTGGGACCTCACCGCCCTCGACGAGCCGGCCGAAGCCGCCGTGGCCCGCGGCGAAGCGGCCTGGGGCCTGAGCCTGGACGCGGCGCGCCGCACGCGCTGACGGCCGGCAGCCGCGCGGGCCTGG
>CAIXRH010000156.1 GCA_903921785.1 uncultured Pseudomonadota bacterium | reverse complement strand
CCGGCCGCCCCGAGCCCGGCCCCCCCGCGTCCGGCCGCCCCGAGCCCGGCCGTCCCGCGTCCGGCCGCCCCGCGTGCGGCGGCCACCGCGTCCCCTCCCCTCCCCTCCACCGGAAACACCGGTTGGCGGCGGCCAGCCGCCTCGCCATCCGTCCGGGCATCGATCGAAGGGACATCGCCCCCACCCCCCGACGCAGGGAGCGCCCCACCGCCCGACATCTTCGCCGCGGTCCGCGACTGGCTCTTCGGCGGCAACACCATCGTGCGCATCGGCGTGGTGCTCTTGTTCCTGGGGTTGGCGTTCCTCCTACGGTATGCCTCCGAGCGGGTGGTGGTGCCGGTGGAGCTCCGGTACGCGGGGGTCGCCGCGGCTGGCGTAGGCCTGCTCGGGCTGGGCTGGTGGGCACGGGAGCGGCGGCGGGCGTTCGGCCTGCTGGTGCAGGGCGCCGGCGTGGGCGTGCTGTACCTGACGATCTTCGCGGCGATCCGCCTCAACCCTCTGCTTACGCCCGAGGTCGGGCTCGGGCTCCTGGTCGTCGTCGCCGTGCTCGCCGGGACGCTGGCGGTCTTGCAGGACGCGATGGCCCTCGCCGTCGCGGGCACGCTCGGCGGCTTCGCCGCGCCGATCCTCGCGTCCAGCGGCTCCAACAACCATGTGGGGCTGTTCAGCTACTTCCTGGTGCTCAACGCGGGTGTGCTCGGGATCGCCTGGTACAAGGCGTGGCGCCCGCTCAACGTCATCGGGTTCCTCGGCACCTTCGGCATCGGCACCGCGTGGGGCTTCACGGGCTGGGACCCCAGCCGAACGGCGACCACCGAACCCTTCCTTCTGGCGTTCTTCCTCATCTACGTGGCCGTTCCCGCGCTCTTTGCGCGGCGGCGCCTCCTGGAGTGGACCCCACCGGCGGACGCCCCGGCGGGCCGCGCCACGCTGCTGCTCGCCGCGAGGGAGAGCAGCGCCATCGACGGGGCCTTGCTCTTCGGCACGCCGATCACGGCGTTCGGGCTGCACGCGGCGATGGTGAAGGACACCGAGTTCGCGCTGGCCTTCAGCGCGCTCGGGATGGCGTGCTTCTACCTGGTGCTCGCCGCGGTGCTGCTGAAAAAGGAGCGGCTGGTGCTGCTCGGCGAGGTCTTCCTCTCGATCGGGGTGGTCTTCGTGAGCCTGGCGATCCCGCTGGGCCTGGAGCCGCGGTGGACCTCCGCCGCCTGGGCGATCGAAGGCGCGGGCATCTTCTGGATCTCGGCGCGGCAGGGGCGTCCGGTGGGCCGGGCGTTCGCGCTGCTCCTGCAGATCGGCGCCGCGATCTTCTGGCTGAGGACCTTCCACACCGGCGGCGACACGATGCTCGGCGCGTCGTGGCTGGGCGCGGCGCTCCTCGGAGTCGGCGGCCTCGTGGACTACTACGCCTCGAGGATCGTGCGGAAGGCGCCGCCGGATGGCGTGACGCCGCCCTCGCGGATGGTGGAGGGGCTGGTGCTGCTCGCGGGCCTCGGGTTCACCGCGTTGGTGGCGCCCTGTGTGCTTGAGACCCAGAACGTGGCCATCGCCTGGGCGATCTACGGGCTGGCGCTGGTGGAGCTGGGCGGACGGATCGAAGAGCCGCTCGCGCAGGGCGCGGGCGTGCTGGTGCAGCTGCTCGGCGGGCTGACCTTCTTCGGGACGCTCCGGGGCGGCGACGCGACCGGGCTCGCGGGCGGCCCGCGATCGATGCTCACCAGCCTGGCGATCGGCGCGGCCGGCCTCGGCACGGGCTGGGCGCTGCGTCCACGCGGGGCGGACAAGCGGAGCGCCTCCGCGACGCTCGTGACGTCGATCGTGGTGATCTTCGCCTTGATCGTGCTCAACGTGGGCATGCTGTTCTTGCTTCCGTGGGAGCACGTCCCCGCGGCTTGGGCGGCGAGCGGGGTGGCGACGATCTGGCTGGGGCTGTGGCTCGACCTGCCGGTGGTGGTGGTCTTCGGGCTCGGGCTGGAGGCGCTCTGCGGGGTGGTGGGGCTCGCCGCGCCGCCGGACGTGCCAGACGGCGCGACCGCGTTCGCGCACGCCGGGTTCTTCATCCCAATGGGCCTGGCGATCGCGGCGTGGGTGGGCGCGTGGCGCCTGCACCGCCACGGCGGAGCGCTCGGGGCGGTGGCGCCGCTCGCCGGCTGGGGGCTGGTGCTCTGGGGCGGCGGCTGGTGGGCGTGGACCTGGGCGGGGGAGATCACCCGCGTATTCGACGGCGCGGACGCCGTTCACACCTTCCTCGGGGTCTACGCCGCGTCTGTCGCGTTGTGGGCCTTCGTCGCACACCATCAACGCTGGCCGCAGCTCGCGGGGTTGGCCGCGTCGTTGGTGCCGGTGGCCGCGCTGGTCTTCGCGCTGGGCGTGGCCAACGGGCACTACGCGCCGCTGGCGAACCTCGGCGCGGTGGCGTGGCTGGGCGCCTTCGCCGCGCACGTCTACTCCCTCCATCGCCTCGGACGGAAACCCGCCGTGTGGCTGTCCACCGCCGTGACCGCGCTGCACGCGACGGGGCTCTGGTTGTTCCTGGCGGTCGCCGCGACCATCTCGGCGCGGCTCTTCGAGCCCCTGGGCGACGCGGACTCCACCTGGGCCTGGCTCGGGTGGGCTGTCGTGCCGGCGGCGTGGCTGGTGGTCGTGGCGAAGGTGCCCCTTCGCTTCTGGCCGTTCACGGAGGAGGAGACGCTCTACCGCACCGGAGCGACGTGGCCGGTGGTCGCCTGGCTCCTCGGATGGCTCACCTGGAGCAACCTGCACACCACCGGGAGCGCGGCGCCGCTCCCCTACCTGCCGCTGCTCAACCCCCTGGAGATCGCGTACGGCGGGCTCGGCTTCGCCATCCTCATCTGGGGGAAGGAGCGGGCGCCGGAGCGGGTGGCCTCCGGCCTCGGACGGGTGCTGGTGCTGGTGTTCTTCCTCGCGTACACCTGCGGAGTGGCGCGGGCGGTGCACCACGTCGCGGACGTTCCGTGGTCGTTGTCGGCGCTTTTGGACTCCGCCGTCTTCCAGGCCGCGCTGAGCCTCGCCTGGGTCGTGTGGGCGCTGGCGCAGATGGTGTGGGCAAACCGGTCCGGGCGACGGACGAGCTGGGTCTTCGGTGGGGTGCTGCTGGCGGTCGTGGTGGGCAAGCTCTTCCTGGTGGAGCTGGCGGACACCGGGAGCCTCACGCGCATCGTGTCGTTCCTCGGGGTAGGAGGGGGGCTGATGCTGGTGGGCTGGTTCGCGCCCTTGCCGACGCGGGCGGCCGAGGAGGAGCGGTGATCGCAGCGTTGTGGGTGACGATCGCGGTCGCGGCGCCCGGGAGCTGGGCGGCGCGGGGGACCCTCGACACGCCGGTAGAGGCGCCCTTTCAGCAGTTCACCCTGCCGATCGGCGCCTACCTCGCGGCGAAGTACCCCGACCTGCGCGACCTGCGGGTGCTCGACGGGAGCGGCGCCGAGGTCCCCTACGCCCGCGTCGCCTCTACAGCGCCGGAGCCGCCGCGGTCCGTGCCCTTCGTGGGCTTCGCCGGAGAGCCGGCGGCAGCCGACCTGCAATTCGACACGAAGGGCGGCCTCAGCGGGCTGAAGACCGCCGGGCAGGCCGGGCCGAAGCGCGGGTACCTCTTCTCCGGCGACGCCGTCGGCGACGTGGTCGCCGTGAAGGTGGACCTCGCGGAGGCCGAAGCCGGCTACCAGCACGTGGCGGTGGAGGCCTCAGACGACGGCACGGCCTGGACGACCGTGGTGCCGGACGCCACCCTCCTGCGCCTGACGGTGGACGGTCAGCCGCTCCGGCGCGGCACCATCGAGCTCCCGCCGGGTCCCCACCGATTGCTCCGGGTGGTGTGGCCCGAAGGAAAGGCGGCGGTGGCGGTGGGCTCCATCGAGGTCACGGTGCGGTTCGGCGGCAGCGGCCAGCCGCCGATGGCGTGGAGCGGGCCCGTCGCGGGCACGCGGACCGCGGAGGGCGACGTGCTCGTGCTCCCCAACACCGTCCGAGCGGAGGCGCTGCGAGTGGGCCTGAAGGGCGCGAACACCCTCGCCCCGGTGACGCTCTCCGCCTGGACCAACCCCGGCGATCCCTGGAGGGACCTCGCCGACGGCACCGTCTACCAGCTCCGCGCCCAGGACCGCGACTGGACGAACGAGCCGTTCTCCCTGGCCATCCCCGTGCACGCGGTCCGCCTGAAGGCCAACCAAGGGAGCCTCGGTGACCCGCCGCCGACCCTCGAGCTCGGCGTCCACCCCGATCGAGTGATCTTCGTGGCGAGCGGAAAAGGCCCGTACACCCTGGCCGTCGGCCAGCTCGACGCCCCCGCCGTGGCCCTCGCGCCCAACACGCTGGTGCCTGGCTACGGCTACGGCGACGCGCCGCCCATCGGCGCCGCCACCGCCACCCTCGACTTCCCGCTCACCCCCTCGGCCACGCCCGCGCCCGGCACCGCAGCGGCGATCCCCAAGGCTTGGAAGCTCTGGGGCGTGCTGCTCGTGGGCGTAGCCATGCTCGGGGGGATGGCCGCCTCCTTGGCGAAGCGCCCGAAAGCCTGACCAAGGAGCGGCGGTCGGGGCCCGGCGTGCCGCCCGGCGACGTCAGCGGTCGAGGAGCCGCCGGGGGGAGAATGGGGACGCAGGCGAGGGTGACCCCTGGACCGCCTCGGCCCGGGACGGATAGCGGCGGGCATGGCCACCGGGCTCCGTCGAGCGGCACCATGGCCTGGCTTTCCCGGCGCCCTGGGGTTGCTCCTCTGGTCGTGCGCCGTGTACGTGGTCACTGCGCGGGCGTTGGATGCGCCCGGGTGGGTGCGCGAGCTGGGCGCGGCGCTGGTGTCGGCGCCGGCGGGCGCCGCCCTCGGTTGGCTCCTCGCCCGGAGGCCGCGGCCGCGATCCCTCGGCGATCCCCGGGGTGCGATGGCGGGGGCCCTCGCCGTCTGGGCGGTGGCGCCGTGGCTCGTCGGCGGAGCCGCCTGGTGCGGGTTCGGGCTCGTCGTCGCCCTCCTCGCCGCCTCCGTGTTCCTGTCGAGGCACGCGCGACGAGTGACGGTGGACGCGGTCGGCGTGGACGTGACGCGCGCGGCCGGCCACCACGTGTCGATCCGCTGGGACGAGCTCACCGGCGTCCACGCGACGGTGGACGCGAACGGGGCGCCGGAGTCGTGGTGCCTGGTGGCCCCGGGCGCCGTCGTCGTCGTTCCCGCGGGTCGAGCGCCGGAGCTGGGGCGACGCCTCGCTCGGCTGCCGGGGTTCGGGGCGCCCCGGCGGTCGACCGGGGCCGCCGATGCGACCCAGGAGGTCTGGCGCGGGGAGGCGGGCACAGCGCGACCGTGTGGAGAGCCTCTCCCCCAGGCGTGACGGTGAGGGGGCGCCGAGGGCGCCTGTGACCGGCAATCGCGGCCGCGGTCCGGGCGCCCGGCGAGCCAGGGCGGGGGGACGTTGCAGGGGGCCCGCCCCCTGCCCCAAAACGTAGGACGGCCCCGGAGATCGCTCCCCGGGGCCGCCCTCGGATCGACGACGCCCGCAGGCGCCGACGACTACGCCAGACCGGCCTGCTTCGCGACTTCCGCCGCGAAGTCATCGGCCTTCTTGGCGAGGCCTTCGCCCATGACGAAGCGGGCGAAGCGGCGGACCTGGATGTTCTCGCCGATGGTGGCCGTGGCCTCCTTGACGACCTGGTCGACCGTCTTGGAGTCGTCGCGGAACCACTTCTGGTCGAGCAGGCAGACGTCCTCGTACCACTTGCCCATGCGGCCGGCGACGATCTTCTCGGCGATCGCCTGGGGCTTGCCCTCGGCCATCGTCTTCTCGACCTGGACGGTCTTCTCGCGCTCGAACGCGGCGGCCGGGACCTCTTCACGGCGCACGTAGTCGGGCTGCGAGGCCACGATGTGCATCGCGATGTCCTTGGCGAGCGTCTTGAAGTTCTCGTTCATCGCGACGAAGTCGGTCTCGCAGTTGAGCTCGACGAGCACGCCGATCTTGCCGCCGGCGTGGATGTACGCCTCGACGATGCCTTCGGCGGCGGCGCGACCGGACTTCTTCGCGGCGGAGGCGATGCCCTTCGCGCGGAGCCAGTCGACGGCCTTCTGCACGTCGTCGCCGTTCTCGGCGAGGGCCTTCTTGCAGTCCAGCATGCCGGCGCCGGTGCGCTCGCGCAGCTCCTTGATCTGGTCCAACGATGCCATGGTACCTTCCCCTTCACGCGGCCGGGTGGCCGCATGTGCGTGTGGAGTTCGAGAGGTTGTGAGAGACTAAGCCTCGGCCTCGGTGGAGGCGCCGCGGCGGACGATCTCGGGGCCACCGGCCTCTTCGGCGTCGCCGTAGCGGGCCGCGGCCTGGGAACGACCGCTGGACACGCCCGCGGCCGCCGCATCGGCGATGGCGCCGGTGAACAGGCGGATGGACTTGATCGCGTCGTCGTTGCCGGGGATGATGTGGGCGATGCCGTCGGGATCGCAGTTGGTGTCGCAGAGGGCGACGACCGGGATGCCGAGCTTGTTCGCCTCATCCACCGCGATGTGCTCCTTCTTCGGGTCGATCACGAAGATCGCGCCGGGGAGGCCCTTGAGGTCCTTGATGCCGCCGAGCGACTTCTCCATCTTCTCGATCTGCCGGTTGACCGTGAGGACTTCCTTCTTGGTCAGCGACTCGAAACGCCCCTCGTTGCGGGACTTGATGAGGAAGTTGAGGCGGTCGATGCTCTTCTTGACCGTTTCCCAGTTGGTGAGCGTGCCGCCCAGCCAACGCTCGTTGACGTAGTACATGTTGGCGCGCTTCGCCTCTTCCGCGATGATGTCGCGAGCGGCGCGCTTGGTGCCGACGAAGAGGATGTCCTGGCCGCGGGCGGCGAGGGACTGAACGAAGCGGCTCGCATCGAGGAGACGGGTCGCCGTCTGCTGGATGTCGATGATGTGGACCCCGTTCTTCTGGCCGTAGATGAACGGCTTCATGCGGGGGTGCCAGCGGCGGGTCTGGTGACCGAAGTGTACGCCGGCGTCGAGGAGGTCGCGGAGAGAGACAGACATGGTGCTTCCTTACGTTTCGTGGTTCGGCGACCGCCGGCGTCTTCACCCGACCGCCCGAGATTGGACGGCACCACGGGGAGGGACGGAGCCCGGCGTGAGCGCTTCGAGAGGGCGAACCCCCGCGAGCGGCCGGGGGTTAGCCCGGCGAGGATTGCCGCGCAAGCGCTACGTGAAGGAGCGGTTGCCGGTCATGCGGACGAAGTCGGCCACGATCCCTCGGAGTCGCTCAAGCTGCTCGTAGGTGCGGTCGAGGCGGGTGACCACCGCGGGATCGAGCTCCGGCTGCATGAGGATGAGCTCGATGTTCCCCATCGCCGCCATGAGCGGCTGGCTGAGATCGTGCGCCGCCTTGGCGGCGAGCGCCACCACGGCCGCCCGCTTTTCGCTGGCGACCACCTGGGAGGAAGCATCTTCCAGGCGTTTGCTCAGGTCCACGATCTCCCGCTGGTCTTCGAGCACGCCGAGCGTTCCCTCCAGCGTGCCGTCGGGGGTGCTGAGCAGACGCGCATGCACGCGGGCGGGGATGATCTCGCCGGAGCGTGTACGAAGGAGCACATCGACGGGCTGGAGGGTGTGCCCTCCCCCATCCTTGAGCGCCCGGAGGACCCGACGGGGATCTTCGGTGCGCTGGTACACGTCCGACACGTGGAGGAGCGTACGCAGTTCCAGGAGGGGGTAGCCGAGGAGCGCGCAGGCGGCGGGGTTGCCGAAGGTCACCCGACCACGAGGGTCCGCGAAGAGCACCGGTTGGGGGAGCACGTCGAGGAGGGCCTGGAGGGTGACGGCGGGATCGAAGTCCACGGGGCGAGTATGGATCAACTGGGGCGGATCGACCACGCCGCAAAGGCGCTGGCGATCACGTCCGCGACCGGCACTCCGTGTTCACGGGCGGTCCTCGCGCACTCCTCGTACTCTGGAGCGGCGTGGAGCACCTCGCCGTCGCGCTCCCCGACCTTCATGCCGACCTCACCCCACGCGGTGCTCACCCGGTGCACGCGGCGCGCGAGGACCTCGCGGGCCGCGGGGCTCCAGCGGTAGCCGAGGGTGCGGCCGTGCCGGAGGAGGGCGTCTCCGACCGCCACGCGGTGCCCCGGCGCGCAGATCGCGGTGAGGAGGAAGCCGGGGCGCCCCTTCTTCATGTGGATGGGCGCGGTGTAGGCGTCGAGGGCGCCGGCGGCGAGGAGGGCCTCGATGAGCGGCGGCACCAGCTCGGGGTGGAGGCTGTCGACCTCGGCGCGGAGCTCAACGACCTCCGTCGGGGCGCCAGCCACGCCTTCGCCGAGCACGATCCGGACGACGTTCGGGTGGCTCGCAGGGTCCCACGTCCCTGCGCCGACGCCGCTCTTCGTGATGCGCATCGGGGGGATGGGTCCGGAGGCGGCGAGCGCCCCGACAAGCGCCGCGCCGGTGGGCGTGACGGTCTCTCCACGGACGTCCCGCCCATAGACCGAGAGACCGAGGAGACACTCGACCGTGGCGGGTGCGGGGAGCGGAATCCAGCCGTGCTCGCCGAGCGTGTGCCCCTGACCGAGGGGGATGGGCCCGACGGTCAGCTCGTCGATCCCCAGGCACTCCAGGGCGGCGCAGACGGCGACCATGTCGACGATGGAGTCGACGGCGCCGACCTCGTGGAACGTGACGGCCTCAGCGGGCATGCCGTGGACGCGGCCCTCCGCCTCGGCGAGTCGGGCGAACGCCTGGATCGCCCTTGACTTCACGCGGGGGCGGAGGGCAGACGTCTCCAAGAGCGCGCGGATGTCCACCCAACGGCGGCTGCGGGCGCGCCAGGGAGCGTCGGCGGCAGACGTGGCGGGAGGAGCGTCGGGCGCGGCGCCGTGTGCGTGATCGTGCGTGTGGGTGGCGGGGGCGTGGTCATGGCCGTGGTCGTGGCCACGGGCGGCGCCGCCATGCGCGTGGTCGTGTCCGTGATCATGGGCGCCGGAGGCGTGGTGGTGACCGTGGCCGTGGTCCCCGGCGTCTGGAGCCGCGGCGAGCTCCACGACGAAGCGGGTGGCGTGGAACGGGCCGCGCCACACCTTCTCGGTTCGGGCGGTCCATCCATCGAGGCCGAGCGCGCGGACCTCGACGAGCACCTCTTCTTCGGGCGCGCCGGCGTCGAGCAAGGCGGCGACGAGCATGTCGCCGGCGAGGCCGCCGACCGGGTCGATCCAGGCGAGGGTCACGAGCGGCCTCCCACCACGGCGCGATTCACGCGGGACGCGGCGTAGGCCGCCCCGAAGCCGTTGTCGATGTTGACGACGGTGACGCCGGGGGCGCAGCTGTTGAGCATCGAGAGCAGGGCCGCGATGCCGCCGAACGATGCGCCATAGCCGACGCTGGTCGGGACCGCGATCACCGGCTGCCCGACGAGCCCGCCGACCACCGACGGGAGCGCGCCATCCATCCCGGCGACGACGACCACGCAGGTGCATTCGCGCAGCTCGTCGGCGCGTTGGAGGACCCGATGAAGGCCCGCGACGCCCACGTCGGTAACCCGCAGTACGCCGTTTCCGAGGAGCTTCGCCACCGCGGACACCTCTGCGGCGACCGACTCGTCCGAGGTGCCGGCGCTGACGACCGCGATCCGCCCCACGGGCTCCGGCGGATCCCCGATCCAGACGATCCGCGCCCCTGCGTCGTGTTGTCCGCCGTCACCCAGCTCCTGAACGACCGCGTTCGCCTTGGCTTCGTCCAGCCGCGTGGCGAAGGCAAAGCCGTGGTGGGCGTGGAGGGCCCTCAGCGCCCCGACGACCTGCGCGACGCTCTTTCCCTCCCCGTAGACGACCTCGCCGTGGCCGATGCGACGGCCGCGGTCCACATCCAGAGTCGAGTGGGGGAGGATCGACACCCCGGTGAGCTCGGCGGCGGCCGCGCCCGGGGCGAGCTTACCGGTGGCCACGTCGGCCAGGAGGGCTTCGAGTCGTCCACGGTCCATGGGCGGCGGGTATCAAGGCGCGAGGCGGTGCGAGGGGCGGGCGCGTTACCATGAGCGCATGTGGGTGTGGGCGGCGACCGCCTTCGCGGGGGACCTCGGTCTGTACACGGCGGCCTGTAGGCTGGTGGACGAGCACTACCTGTGGCCCGAGCGGGTCGACCATGAGGCCATGTTCCTCGCCGCGGCCGAGCGGCTGGAGGACCGGGTGGAACCCGTGTTGGTGACCACCGCCCCGGGTCAGGCGCGGATCGAGGTCGGCTCCCGGCGGTGGGTGGTGAACTGGCGGGAGGACCTGCCGACCGCGCTCTCCGAGCTGGAGGACGCGGTGAGGGCGTCCGGGGTGGAGCTCGACGAAGACTTCGACCTGCGCGCCGAGCTCCTGAAGGGGGCCTTGTCGAAGCTGGATCGGCACACGGTGGTGCTCGTCGGGGAAGGGCTGGAGCGCTTCGACGAGCGGCTCAGCGGCACGCTCAGCGGCATCGGGGTGACGCTGGGGCTCGACGGGGGCGCGCTCACCGTGATGGAGGTCTACCCGAACAGCCCCGCCGAACGGGCGGGCATCCGCGTCGGCGACCGGTTCGTGCGGGTGGACGGGCTGGCCACCGACGGGATGACCCCGGCGGACGCCACGTCCCACCTGCGCGGGCATGTAGGGAGCGCGGTCACCGTGGAGGTCGCGCGCGGCGCGGAGCGGCTCAGTCTGGAAATGGTGCGCGCGGAGATCACCATCCGCAACGTCGTGGCGAGCGCGGGGCCTCGGGGCGTGGGCGTGGTGACCATCGACCACTTCTCCGAGCAGACCGTCCCGAATCTCGAGCGGGCGTTGGGGCAATTGCGCGAACAGGGGCTGCTCTCGGTTGGCCTGGTCATCGACCTTCGTGGCAACAGCGGCGGCTCGCTGGTGCAATCCGCCCGCTCGGTCGACACCTTCGTCGACGAAGGTCGCATCGTGAGCACCAACGGCCGGGGGGGGGAGCACGTCCCCGGGCTGTTGCGCTCGATGGACGCGCACGTCGACCCCCACGAGCCGCTTCCCCCGATCATCGTGCTCGTGGACCACGACACCGCCTCGGGTGCCGAGATCCTCTCCGGTGCCCTCGGCCAGCTCGGGCGCGCCGCGCTCCTCGGGGAGACCACCTTCGGAAAGGGCACCGTGCAGACGCTCTGGTCGCTCGGGGACGGCATCAAGCTGAAGCTCACGGTGGCGGAGTACACCGTCGGCGACGAGGTGCACGTTCATGAGGTGGGAATCATTCCCGACCTGGCGTTGTACCCCGTTCAGGTGAAGAGCGGGCAGCTGTGGTATCCCGACGCGGCGCGGCTGCGGTCACGGTTGGGCGTGGACACGCCGCTGCTGTACTACCCGGACCTCGGGAAGGAGCCGCCGGAGCGGGACGACACCCTGGACCTCGCCGCGGCCATCCTCAGCGCCGGGGCCGCTCCCTCCCGCGACGGGGTCCTGGGTACCGAGCGCGTCCTCCTCCCGACGCTTCGTGCGCTTCAGGCGACGCGGGTGGATGAGGCCACGCGCAGCCTGTCGTTGGACTGGTCGCCCGCCGTGGCGCCGCCCGTGAACGTGGACGTGGAGGTGACGCCGGGGCTGTCGTCGCCCGCTCGGGCGGGAGCGGCATCGGAGGTGCAGTTCACCGTCACCAACCGTGGATCCGAGCTCCACCGTGTCGCTATCCGCCTGCGTTCGGTCAACCCGGACGTCGACGACCACCTCCTCGCGATCGGGACGCTCGCCGAGGGTGAATCCCGGGTGGTCCGAGGGGCGTTGGTCCCGGACATCGCCTCGGCCTCTCGCACCGACCGCCTCGTCGGCGTCCTCGAGTGTGAGGGATGTACGCCCGCTCCGGTGGTGGATCAGGTGTTCACGGTGGAGGGTGGGGTGCCACCGGCGGTGAAGGTGTCGGCGGCCGTCGCGGGGGACGTGCTTCGACTGGAAGTGACGAACTCCGGGACCTCGACGCTCACCGGCGTGGTGGCGCACGTGCCCTTCCCCGACATCGCCGGCGTGGAGGTGGCGGCGCCGACCTCGCGTGCGACGGTGCTTGGTCCGGGGGAGACCACCCTCGTGGAGCAGCGGCTCGTCGTCTCGCCCGGCGTGGAGGGGCCGCTCGCGCTCCGCGTGGAGATCGCGGCCGACGGGTTCCCGGCCCTCGCGAAATGGGAGCTTCCGGTTCCCCTCGGCGGCGGAGCCGCCCGGCGAGACGCGCCGGTGGTGGAGGTGACGACGGGTCACGGCCACCAGCCGGTCGGAACGGCGGTGGTGCAGGTTCACCTCGCCGACGGCGACGGGCTGGAACATGTGGTGGTCTACGCAGGATCTGCTCGCGTCGATCGTGGTCGCTGGGACGCAAACGTAGCCTGGGACCAGCACAAGGTGCTGTTCCGGGAGGGCCTCGGGCGGAAGGCCCGCTTCGGCGTGACCGTGCCGGTGCGCCCGGGGAGCAACCGGATTGTGGTGGTGGCCGAGGACCAGACCGGCGCGCGGACCCGGAGGGAGCTCTACATCTATGGCGACGGCTCCGCGCCGACCGACGACGGGGTGGCGTTCGGGCCTTGAGAGTGAATGGGCTTGCGCGCCGGGCAAGGCGCGCTTCAGGTCATGGGGAACTGGGGTTGAGGGAAAGGGAGGGCGGCCGTGGCGGATGGCGCGGTCGTGGGGTGGAACATGGGCGGGAGGAGGGGGAGGAAGGCCGGGGCGCGCGGGCGAGACGACGCGGAGGGGGTTGACGCGACCGGGCGGGGCGTATAGAAGGGCGGCGATTCCCGCTTAGCTCAGTTGGTTAGAGCATCTGACTGTTAATCAGAGGGTCCCCTGTTCAAGTCAGGGAGCGGGAGCCAT
>CAIXRH010000155.1 GCA_903921785.1 uncultured Pseudomonadota bacterium | reverse complement strand
GTTGAAGTCGTCGTCGTCGTCCTTCTTCTTGTCGTCCTTGTCGTCCTTCTTCTTGTCGGAGGACGAGTCACTCTTGTCGTCGTCCTTCTTCTTGTCCCCGGCGAAAGCCGGCGACGCGAACAGGAGCGACGCGAACAGGGCGGTGAGCAGGGGCAGGCGACGCATCGGGCTCTCGCAAGGGGAGGCGGAGGATAATACGGCGGGCCCGTACCCGCGACGACAGCCACCGCGGGCACCTGGGGGCGAACGGTGGACGAGGGGCAATCAGCGCGCGCCGAGCGCTTCGTGGGGCACGCCGAGGCGGTGCGGGCCTACCTCGTGAGCGTGCGCGGGGGGGCGCCGATGCTCTCGAGCACGGACGCCCGGATCCTCCACGACTGGCTGCTCCGCGGCGTTCGAATCGGCGCGATCGTCCGCGGCATCGACCGGACCGCGCAGAAGCGGCTCGCCCAGAAGGTGCGCACGCCGCTGTCGCTGGCGAGCTGCCGCGCCGAGGTCGAAAAACAGCAAAAGCAGGCGGGGGCCTGGGTGCGCGGGGCTCGTCCGCTCGCGGAGCGTGGCGCCGAGGCCGCCGACCCGCGCTTCGCCGCCGTCGACGCGCTGGCCGCCACCCTCGACGCCGAGCTCCTCGCCCTCGCCAGCGACGACGCGGAAGCGCGCCTGGTGAGCGCGTGCGCCCTGGCCGCCCGCTTCTTCGACGACGCCTGGGGCGCCGGCCCCCGCGAGCTGCTCTTCGCCGCCGCGGCCGAGCGCCTCGCCGATGCGCGCTCCCTCTACGACGACGAGGAGTGGGAAGAAGCGGTGGAGGCGATGGCGCGCGACGAGCTCCGACAGCGTTATCCGCGGTTCACCGCGACCTGGCTCGCGCGGGAGGTGTACGGTGGAGTGGAATGAGGGGTTCGACATCGGCGAGGTCGCCGGGCTGGCGGTGGCGCGCACGGCGGCCGAGGGGCCGTGCCCGTTCTGCCACGGCGAAGGCCGGCGGGCGGTGGAGGTGGAGGAGAAGACCGTCTCCCGCGACGCGCGGGGGAAGGAGGTCGTCAGCACCGAGAAGGTGAGGCGGGTCTACCGGTGCCGGTGCCAGCGGGTGCCCGACCGGGTGGCGCTCTACAACGCCGCGGAGCTCCCCGCGCGGCACGCACACTGCACGATGGAGACCTTCAAGGCCGAGCTCGCGCGCCCCACCTGGAGCGCGGTGCGCAAGTGGCTCGACACGTACCAGGGCGGCCCGGAGCAGCTCGGGCTGGTGCTCAGCGGCGCGCCGGGGCGCGGCAAGACGCACCTTCTGGCCGCGGTCGTGCGGGAGCTCACCTTCCGCTACGGCGCCTCGGTGCGGTTCATCGAGTTCTCGCACCTCATCGCCAGCATCCGCGAGGGCTACGACCACGACGTGGGCGAGGCACGCCTCCTCGGGCCGCTGGTGCGGGTGCCGGTGCTCGCCATCGACGAGCTCGGGAAGGGCCGCGGCTCCGACTTCGAGAGCACCATCCTCGATGAGATCGTGAGCCGCCGCTACAACGGCCACGCCGGGCCGCTGCTCGCCACGACGAACTTCCCATTGGTGGCGCGCCCGAAGAAGGAGAACGACTCCCTGAGCACCGGCGCGATGCCCAGCCTCGCCGAGCGCCTCGGCGAGCGGGTGTGGAGCCGCCTGAAGGAGTCCTGCCTCTTCGTGGAGGCCACCGGCGAAGACTACCGGGTGGTGCACAGCCACGAGAAGCGGGGGCACAAGCGGTAGGTCGGGCGGTGGGTGCGGACGGGAGGGGGAGGATTTGTCCCACCTCCCGGCCCTCCTCCACCGTCGCGAGCC
>CAIXRH010000154.1 GCA_903921785.1 uncultured Pseudomonadota bacterium | reverse complement strand
GCCGGCTCGGCACCGTCTCGCTCGCGGCGATCGGCCTCGGCGTCACCGGCTCCTACCTGTTCCTCGCCCTGCCGATGGGGCTGGTGCGCGGCCTCCGCGTCGCCACCGCCCAGGCCACCGGCGCCTCAACCACCGTGGTGAGCGGGTTGCTGCGGGCGCGCGCGCCGCCAGAGCGCGGCGGCGAGGGCGACGACCGGGGGGCGTAGCGCACCAGCGCGCGCGGGGCCGGAGGGCGGAGCTGCGTGCTCGGCGGCGATGGGGGCGCGAAGTAACGGTGCGAAGGGCAGGAATCTGCGGGTCGCGCGGTTGCCGAGACGGCGCCGGAGGAGGTAAACTCGGGGGGTGTACCTCGGGCCAGCGCGTTCAAGTTTCCTTTCCACGCGCGCTGTCGAGCGGCAGCAGGCCATCGCCAAAGAGGGCCTCGGCGTAGCGCAGGTCCACCGGGTGCGTCGCAGAAACTGCAGCGGTGAGCGGCTGCCCCACCCAGAGCGACAGGGCCTCCAAGAGCGTGAGCAGCGCGCGGGGATGCTGGGGGACCGGCGGCAGCGCCGCCTTCAGAATCTCGTTGCGGTCCGGGTCGGTCATCAGCAGGCGCACCACCCCGCGGGTCGGCTGCACCGTCGTCTTCCACGTGTTCATGCTGGGCTCCAGCCTCGACAGGGTTGGGGGTCGAGGACTGGGCCGAACCTGACGTGGGAAGCGCCATAGTGGAACCCTGATCCCCCACGCGAGCCGGCAGCCCCGCACGACGCCGCCGCCGGCGGCGCTCTGCGCGGCAGTGGTTCCGGCGGCCCGCGTGCGTGCTCCGGTAGACCTTCCGCGCTCGGTGCCGCGACGCAGCGTGTCGTGCGACCGCACAACAGGGGCCGTACACGTTCCCATGGTCACATGGCGGGCAGATCATCGTATGCCGGCCACAGCCTTGACAGGCGTAGAACCTTAGAAATGAGACGAAGATCGCAGATGCCCAGTCCCAAGGGCCTCGACGGGCGGGCTCCGATCGGCCACGTTGGCGCAGGGTGCGCCGCCGTGATCGCCGGTGGCCGCCCAGGGGGCTCGGCGTTGGCGCGCCGGGCCCCCACCCTCGGGAAGCGCGGGGCGTCTACCCCGCCCCGGCGCTCGCCGGCGAGCCCCGGGGCTTCAGGCGCTACTCGCCGGAATCACGCTGCTTCTGGGCGCCGCCAACACGCTGACGAGTTTCGCGAGATCAGCCCAGTCGAGTCGCTCCTCCGACGCCATGCGCGAGTACACGGGCGCCCAGCCCCTTGGCGGGTCGTGGAACGTCGCGGGCACGGGGTGCGTCCCGCGGTTGGCGAACGTCGCTTCGATGGCGGCGACCAGCTCCGTCGCGTCGATCGCGGCACTCCTGGCCAGCAGCGCGATATCCGGCAGGTCCTTCACCCGGGAGTTCGGGCGCGGCCGGGGGAGCGGGGGACAGGCCGCATGAACGGCTAGGCGGGAAGGTACACCCCGCCACCGTACCGCCGCTCGCGGTACTGCCGCAAGCCCATCGGCGTAGAACCACCCTCGAATTCCGAGCCGCATCCCCCCCGGTTCCCGCCCTCGCGGCCCCGAGCCCGCAGCTCCGCCCTCCGGCCCTGCGCGCGGCCTCCCGCTACGCCCCCCGGTCCGCGCCCCCACCGCCTCCCTCGGGCGGCGCCCGCGCGCGCAGCAGCCCGCCCACGATCCGGGTCGAGGCCGGCGCCCCGATCACGATCGTGCGCAGCGTCATCCGCTTTCCGCAGCATGGACACGCATCGAGCTCTCCACGGCACGGCCGCTCGTGGGCGGGGCGGCGCCCGAGCTCACGCCCTGGCTGCTCGACGAGTACGGCGTGGACGCCAGCAGCATCGGGAGCACGGGCGGCGCGAGCTCCGGCGCCGGCGCGCGCGTGTACCCCGTGGACGGCAAGCGGACGCTGGCCGGCGATGGTTCGCAGGCCCGCTTCCCGCTCGCGTCGGTCACGGGCAACGTCGCGCTCGCGCTCGACACCGTCCCGCGCATCACGCCCGAGGTGTTTCGGAGCGGCCAGTTTGTGTGGACGTCCGAGAGTCCGCTCCTCCCGGGCCCCGTGGCCAGCTTCGTGGGCGGCGACTACGTCGGCAGCGCCACCATCGGCGCCATTGCCCCCGGGGAGGCCATCGGGCTCGGATTCGGGGTGGAGGACCGGGTCAAGGCCGAGCGCACGCTCGTGTCCCGGAAGATCGAGCACCTGCTGGGTTCGCGTACGAAGACGACCGTCCGCTTCCGCACCACGGTCCGCAATTTCGGCAAGGCGGCGGCGGTGGTGAACCTCCGCGACCAGGTCCCCGTCTCCCAGGTGGACCGGATCACGGTGTCGGCCGTGGAGAGATCGCTGGCGTCGAACGTGGACCCGACCGCTCCGGCGGGGGTGCTTGGCTGGTCGCTCTCCGTGCCGGCCGGCGGGTCGCAGCAGGTGGAAATCTGCTTCTCGGTGACGGCGCCGCGCGAGCTCCAGGGGCGGGTGGATCAGATGCTTTTGTGAGCCGCGCAGCTCCAGGACGACGCCCCCTTCGCCCGCTGCGGGAGCAGCAGGCGAGCCGGTGGCCCGCGAGGTGCCCGCTGTCCCTGTTTCTCCCTTCTCCGCCGGGTTAGGCGAGCCGATGGAACACGCCAACGTTGGCCGCCTCCGCGAGTTCTACGCCGCGTTCAACCGTCGGGATGCCGCGGCGATGGCGGCGCTCTACGCGCCCGAGGCGACCTTCTCCGACCCCGCGTTCCCCGGCCTCCGCGGTCGGGAAGTTCCCGGCATGTGGGCGCAGCTCTGCGGCGCCGCCAGCGAGCTGAAGGTGGAGCTGGTGTCGGTGAGCGCCACCGACACCGAAGGCGTGGCCCACTGGGAGGCCTGGTACCCCTTCGGCCCCGGCAAGCGGCCCGTCCACAACGTGATCCACGCCCGCTTCCGCTTCGAGAACGGCCGCGTGGTCGAACACGTGGACGAGTTCGACTTCTGGCGGTGGAGCCGTCAGGCGCTCGGCGTGGTGGGCCTCCTGCTCGGGTGGAGCGCGTGGCTCCGCGCGAAGGTCCAGGGCCAGGCGCGAAAGGGCCTCGATCGTTTCCTTGCGCAGCAAGCGGGCACCTGACGCGTCAAGGGTCGGATAGACTCCCCCTGTGACGTTGACCGTTCCCCCGCCGCTCCCTGCCACCGCGCCGGTGCTCTGCGTGGGGGGTCCGGTGTGGACGACGCTCGTCGCCGCGTTGCGCCCCGGTGCCCGGCTGGCGGCCGATCCGGTGGGCTTCGCCGAAGGGTTCGCCGAGGGCGCGTACGCGCTGGTGCTGGTGGACCTCGCCACGATCTGGGCCGATCCCATCGAGCTCGCGCTCGCCCTGCGTCGGCGCCACCCGGAGGTGCGCCTCGCCGCCCTCGGCGCTCCGGCCGCCGAGGCGCTCCTGCGCTTTGCCGCCGTGGGGTTCGCCGAGGTCTACGGCGCCTCCCCCGAGGGCATCACCCAGCTCGCGGCCCGCCTCGCCGCCAGCGCAGCGCCCGCGGTGGCGGCCTCCTCTCCTCGCGAAGCGGAGCTGGAGCGGGAGTTGGCGGCCCTCCGCCAGAACGGCGACCGCCGCTTCGCCGCCGAGGTGGCGCACGACCTGCGCGAGCCCTTGCGAACCCATCGCCTCCTGCTCGAACGCGTGGAGGGCCAGCTCGCCCTCGGGGATGGTGAGGCCGCCGCGGCGCTCCTCGCGCGCCTGTACGACGCCACCGCGCGCATGGAGGAGTTGATCGACGGCGCCCTCGCCGACCTTCAGCCGGCCGCCAACCCCGATCCGAGCCCCCCCTCCTCGGTGGACCGGGTGCTCGACGAGGTCCTCGACCAGCTCTCCGCCCTCATCGAGGAGACCAGCGCGCGCATCGAGCGCGGCCCGCTCCCCGAGGTGGGGGTGGCCGCCTACCCGCTGCGCCAGTTGCTCCAGAACCTCGTCGTCAACGGCATCCGCCATGGCGGCACGCCCCCTCGCGTCCACGTTTCGGCCCGGCGGGATGGTGAGCTGTGGCGGCTCCGGGTCCGCGATTGGGGCCCGGGGGTGCCGCTCGCGGAGCGCGACTCCATTTTCCGCCCCTTGGCCCGGCTCGCCGGGAGCGCGCCCACGCCGGGGCACGGCCTCGGGCTGGCGATCTGCCGCAAGCTCGCCGAACGGGCGGGCGGCAGCATCGAGGTGGCCGATGCGGAGGGTGGCGGCGCGGTCTTCGTCGTCAGCCTTCCCGCCGTCTCCGGCGAAGAACGAACCGAAGAGATGCGTCTGGAATCTTGACATGCCAATAGCTGGGGTGTACAATCTGTCGCAGTGACAGGTCTCCCGTGCCCCACTCTCCCGCCATGCGCCTGCTCCTGCTCGAAGACTCCCCCGCGGAGTACGAAAACCTGCTCGTCTGGCTCCGTCCCCACTTCCAGATCGACCACGTCACCTCCGTGGCGGGCGTCCGAAAGCTGCTGGCGGGGAACCGCTACGACGTAGGTCTCATCGACCTCTGTGTAGATGACAGTCGCGACCTCGCCACCTTCCTGACGGTTCGCGAGCTGGCGCCCGAGCTCCCGGTGGTGGTCCAGAGCGGGCTGCAGGAGGATGCGATCGCGCTCGAAGCGGTGGCTCGCGGCGCTCAGGACTACCTCGTCAAGCGGAGTTTCACGGCCGAGCTCGTGCGCCGCGCGCTGCGGTACGCCATGGAAAGGGCGGGCGCCGAGCGCGAGCTTCGCGAAAGTCGGGAGCGCTACCAGCTCGCGCTCGCGGGCGCCCGCGACGGCATCTGGGACTGGAACGTGCTCACCGGCACCTTCGTGGTGTCCGAGCGGTGGTGCGCCATGCTCGGCCTTGCACCTGGTGAGTTCGGGCTCGAAGTGGAAGACTGGCTCCTGCTCATGCACCCCGCGGAGCGCGACGCCGTGTGGAGTACGCTCCAGGAGCATCTCGCCGGCGCTACGCCCCACTTCGAGATCGAGCACCGCATGCACCACGCGGCCGAGGGGTGGGTCTGGGTGCGGTCGCGCGGCATGGCGGTGCACGATGCCGCCGGGCGGGTGACCCGGGTGGCGGGCTCGCAGAGCGATGTGACCGAGCGCCGCGCCGTCGAAGCCGAGCTCGTCCGGCGGGCTACCACCGACGACCTCACCGGGTTGGCCAACCGTGCCGCGTTCCTGGCGCGCCTGCAGGAGGCCTCCGACCGTCTCGACGGGAACCCCCGGGGCGCGTTCGGCCTGCTCTTCCTCGATCTCGACCGGTTCAAGGTGATCAACGACAGCCTCGGCCACCAGGTGGGCGATCGCCTCCTGATCGCGGTGGCCCAGCGCCTTAGCCTCGGCGTTCGCCCCGGCGATCTCGTGGCGCGCCTCGGCGGCGACGAGTTCGCCATCCTCGCCGAGCCGGTGGACGGTCCACGCGCGGCCGAGGAGCTCGCGGCGCGGCTCCACCGCACCCTCGCGCAGCCCTTCGTGCTCGGCGACAACCAGGTCTTCGCCAGCGTGAGCATCGGGATCGTGGCCTGCGAGAGCAAGGGCGGCGACGCGGAGGAGCTGCTCCGCAACGCCGACATCGCCATGTACCGGTCGAAGCGCGCCGGGCGCGCGGGCACCGAACTCTTCGCCCAGGCCCACCACGCCGCCGTGGCCGGGCGGCTCGACCTCGAAACGGGGCTGCGCCGTGCGCTCGCGGAGGGCGGCCTCAGCCTGAAGTACCAGCCCATCGTGGGCCTGCCGGGCGCAGAGCTCGTGGGCTTCGAGGCCCTCGTGCGGTGGACCCAGCCCGATGGGCGCTCGGTCGACCCCTCCGTGTTCATCCCGCTCGCCGAGGAGACCGGCCTCATCGTGGAGTTGGGCGCGTGGGTGATGCAGGAGGCCTGCGCGCGCATGGCCATGCTCTCGCGTATGCACGACGGTGCCTCCGACCTCGCGATCAGCGTGAACGTGTCGTCGCGCCAGTTCGCCCACGGCGACATGTACGAGCTCGTCCGCAGGGTGCTGACGGAGACGGGGCTGCCCGCCTCGCGGCTCGTGCTCGAGCTCACGGAAACGGCGCTCATGGAGAACCCCGTCACCGTCGCCGATGTGCTCACGCGCCTGCGCGCCCATGGGGTGCGCGTCCACCTCGACGACTTCGGCATCGGCTACAGCTCGCTCAGCTACCTCCAGCGTTTCCCCATCGACAGCCTCAAGATCGACCGCTCCTTCACCCAGGGCGTGCCCGGCCAGTCCGGCGACGAGGCCATCGTGCGGGCCATCCTCTCGCTGGCCAGCGCGCTCGGCATGGAGGTGGTGGCCGAGGGCGTGGAGAGCGCGGCGCAACTGGCCCACCTCGCCGGCCTGCGCTGCGGCTTTGGTCAGGGCTACCTGTTCTCGCGCCCCGTCGAGTCGCGTGCGCTCGATGGGCTCCTGGGTCGCGACTTCCGACCGAAGGCGCTGCCCCCTGCGCTGGAGCGACCGCTCGCCTTCGGGCACCGCCGTCGGGCGGGAGAGCGCGTGGCCCAGGGCTGAGAGCGTTCGAGGGGGAGATGCGCCGCGACCCGTCCCCCGGGGATCGTGGGCAGGCGCGCATCTCGGCGCCCCCGGGGCTGACCTCGGCCGGTTCGGCGCGCTAAGCGCGGCCGGTGCGCATCCCGCTGCCCATCGATGCCGCCCTCGCCGAGGTGCGCGCCGCCCTCGAGGAGCACGGCGCTGTGGTGCTCGAAGCGCCCCCGGGCTCGGTGCGGTTGTCAACCCGTGACCCGCACGAAATCCCGGACACCCGAAGGGCGGCGTGACGGGCTGACGTAGGGTCACGGCGTTCCCACTTGGCTTGTCGACCCGTGACCCGGGAGCGCGGTCTGGGGCGCGAAGGACGGT
>CAIXRH010000153.1 GCA_903921785.1 uncultured Pseudomonadota bacterium | reverse complement strand
GGTCGAGCAGGGACGGGAGGTGGGACCCTGATCGTCACCTCGACCGTCGGCGGCACCGCCCGGCCTCCCGCCTGCGCGTCCGCCCGTCGGCCTCACCCTCCCGACCGCGCGACGCCCCGTCCCCCGAGCTCCGCCCCCGCCGCCGGACCGCCCCGCCGCCGGACCGCAGCCCCCCTCCCACCTTTCCCCCCCGCCCCCACCATCCCGGGTTAGCGGCCGCCCGCCATGGACGAGCTCGACACCCTGCGGACCGAAGCCGGCCGCCGCCGCACCTTCGCGATCATCTCCCGCCCGGACGCGGGGAAGACCACGCTCACCGAGAAGCTCCTCCTCTACGGTGGGGCAATCCACATCGCCGGGGCATCGTAGCGCCGATCCCCTTGCCCAAGGAGCGGCCCGGGTGCCGCGGCGTGCCGGCCCGGAGCCGTCGGCGGTCGAGGAGCCGCCAGGGGGAGAATGGCTCTCCGGGCGGGGAGCGCCGTCCGATTGTCGCCTACGCCCGGCGGCGGGTCGCAAACGCCGCGGCGAGCGCGAGCAGCGCCCCGGCCGCCGGGGCGCCGGGGCTCGCGGGAGTGTTGCAGCCGCAGCCGGGGTCGCGCGGCGATCCGTGGCCGGTGTCGTCGTTCGCGGGGCTGGTGTCGGCGGTGTCGATCGTCGCGGTGTCGGCGGTGTCGAGGGGGCCGGTGTCGGCGGGGCCAGAGTCGCCCGTCTCCGCGGAGTCGCCTGAGTCCGCCGTGTCGCCGGTGTCGCCGGTGTCCGGGCAATCGCCCGTGTCGAAGGTCCAAGGGCCGTCGTGGCCGTCGCAGTCCTGGTCCACGCCGTCTGCTGCGGCGTCCTCGGCGTCGGGGTTCCGGGTCGCGTCCGAATCGTCACAGTCGCGGCCAACCGCGACCTCCGAGGGAGACGCCGCGCACGCCAGCGACCCGTCAGGCGTCGTGCCGTAGCCGTCTCCGTCGAGGTCGGGGTACCAGACCGACCCCTGCACCGCCGGGTCGCCGTCGTCGCAATCGTCCGGCCGCGCTGCCCAGCCAGCGCCAGGGTCGTGGCAGGTGCTCGTGGAGACCGCGGGGTCGCCCGCGCCGTCGCCGTCCTCGTCGGCGTACCAGGTGCAGGTGGGGGAGAAGACGGTGACGCTGCCTTGGAGGCCGTCGGCGTAGCAGTCGGCCGCGATCGCCTCGGGACGGCCGTCACCGTTGACGTCGAGCCCGCCGAAGACGTCGTGGCCCCAGTTGTCGGGGTTCTCGGACTGGGGAAGCAGCACGAACGGAGGGTTGTCGTCGCGGTCGGGGCCCCCGAACACGACGCCGACCGAATGGTCGAATTCGTCGCCGAGGATCATGTCGGCGTAGCCATCCGCGTCGAGGTCTCCCGCGCCGGCTGCGTCGCTTCGGAAGTCGGGGATCGTCTGAGGGTGGTCGACGTCGGGGCCGGCGGGGCTCCCGTAGATGATGAAGGCGCCTCCTCCATTCACTCCAGCGAGGTCGTCATAGCCGTCGGCGTCCACATCGCCCAACATCGCGACGTTGCAGCAAGCATCCCCCTTCACGGAGAAAGGGCCCCGGGGCGCGTCGGCGGCACCCAGCCAGAACACAAGTTGTGAACTGCCGTCATCGCCGCACCGATAGCAGTCCGTCACAAGATCAGAGTAGCCATCTCCGTCTACGTCTCCATTCGACGCAACGCGTTCCCCCATGAAGCCGAACGCGAGCTTCGGGTCCGGGTTTCGCAGCAACTCTGGGCATGTATCCACCCCCGACGGCCCCCCATTGTATACGAACAGGGCCCCATTGTGGTAGTGAGTCCCTGGGTCGTCCGACCACCAGTAGTCGTCCGCCACCACAAGATCCTCGAAGCCGTCACCGTTGGTGTCGCCCGCACTCGACAACTCCTGCCCAAAGTGCGCTGCGGAATAGGCCTCCGGCTCGCGGATGGCCAGTTCGGAGCCGGGAGCGAGCCCGCCCGGTCCGCCATCGTAGAGCACGACGTATGAGGGAATGAAGGTGCTGACTCCCACGGCAAGGTCCGCATAACCGTCTCCGTTGCCATCGAATGCAGCCACGCCGTTCCCGAAGACCCCCCCAAACGCCCCATCGGGCACCTCGATAGTCGTGGGCCGGATCGCCTGATCGGGCGTCGTGGCGGCGCCGCGCGCGGATCCCGCGTACACGAACACCGTGTTGTTCCCCGGTTCACCGACGGCGATCTCATCGAACCCGTCCGCGTCGAAGTCCCCGTGGGCCAACCCCATGCCGAAGTACAGGTAGGCGTCCGAGTCGGGATGATCGATCACCGTCTCGCGCAGGGCGAGCTCGGCGTCCGCGGCCTGCACCGAGCCGGCGCGCAGGCTCACGACGATCGAAAGCACGAGTACCGACGATCTACTCCCGCAGCGCATCGGCCACCGCGGGATGGGCCTCCACGAATACTTCGGTGCCGTCCGGTGGCTCGATCTGCGTCTCGTACACCATCACCCAGCAGCTCCCGAATCGAGCCACGGCCGCCCCGCGGACGCCGCGATACTCATAGTCACGATCCTGAACCAGAACGGGGGTGCAACTTGTCGGGCCGATCGCCGGGCTGCCTTCCTGGACCACGTCCACGGTCTGTGCGGTGATGTACGGGTCCGTCACCATCGTGGGATCCATGACCGTCGCATACCAGCGGACCGATTGATCGACACCAGCCGCCGGCCAGTGACCTCCTACGCCAAACCCGACCGCTGCATCTTGCCCGTGCGGGTTGTCTAGACGAAGCTCGCGACCACCACAGTAGGTGGCGATTTGAACCGCATCCTCAACCACGTTCAGCGACCTGTCAAGCGTGACCAGCCAGTTCAACGCCGAACCTCCTCCCGCACCCGCGAGGAACGCAGCGGCGTACTGGTAGGTGATGGTCCCATCCGGCCACTCTACGCGGGTCAGGCTCGCGTCCTCCGCGTTCCCGTTGACCATCTCGACGGGAAACACGCGCCCATCAAGCTGCGTCCACGGCAAGGCGTCCAGGCGCGGGGATGTCGCGACGAAGGTGGCGGACAGTCCAGGATTCCAGCGAAGAGTGTAGAACAAGTACCAGCCGCTCCCATCCGCGATCTGCGCAACGGAAGGGTCGGCCGCGTTCGGAGGACTGTTAGTCGGGTCGCTCGCGCCGGCCTCTTTCCTGTTGTAGACGATCCCACGCACCCCAGCAGCTGGATTGTCCGTCGCGCCGACGATCCGATAGCTCCACGTGCGGAGGTCCGCCGAGTAGGCCATGGACAGGACATCGGACGCAACCCCAGTGGCCGCCAGGGCCACACCCAGGGCAGGCGTCATCTGCTGGAGTACGGAATTGAAGAAAACGTAGAGGACCCCACCCTCCACCGCGACGCAGGACACGCCGCCGTGGTTCGCGATGACCAGACCCGTCTTGTACCAGTTGACCCCGTCATCGGACATCGCAAGGAGTAGACGCGTATTCGCGGGTTCGGTCGCGGTGGGGTTGAGGTATACGAACCAGGATGCATCAAAGTCACTCGCGGGACTGAACTCCAGGTTCGGGTACTTGCCCTCGAAGACCACGGTCGGCGCAACCTCCGTTTCGCCCCGCCACATCGCCACGTCCGCGAAGTACTCGAGGTAGCAAGCCGGCGCGTCCGGGTCCGGCGCCTCGTAGGGGGCGTGGCCTCCATCGAAGAACGGCGCCATCTGCCCGGGGAGGTCCGTGACGGCTGTGGGTCGCTCGCCCGCGTTCGGGTTCACCCGCATGGCCCTCCTGGAGCTCCCCGGCCCACGCCGGCTCCGGGCGACGCCCGCCGCTAAACCCGGCGTTCCCCCCACAACGTCCCACTTCCCCGCCGACCCAAGCTCGTGCCAGCCCGGAGGAACCGCATTCACCGCACCCGCCCCCACCGCCGCGGAGGTGGCCACGCCACCCCGAATCCGCGTCGCCCCCCGTGGGCTCGCCTGCTGTCGCGCATCCACGATCCCCGCCGGCAGCTTCGCCTGGGCCCGCGCCGCAGCGCAGGCGAGGCACTCGCAGGTGTCCGTCGTGGCCCCGACCACGTTCGTGGCCGTGCAGGCGCACGCCCGGGTCACGTCGCGATCTTCACGAGGAGGGTGGCGCTCAACAGCGCGTTCTGCACGCCGCTGATGCCCGACTTGTTCTTGAACCGCAACCGCAAGCGCGAGTGCGGGAGGAAGCTGGTCATCGTGGTGTAGGGGCCCGACCGAGCCGGCGTGTCGTTGGTGTGGATGTCGGTGCCCACCACCGGCACTGCCGGGAGCTCGTTGTCCCGGTCGTACCCGGAGATCAGCTCGACGTTCCACTCGAGGTTCTCCCCGCCGGTGCCTGCCGCCCCGTGTTGCAGGGTGATCAACTCCAACGCCAGCGCCACCAGGACCGCCTGGGAGAGCCCCGGCACGTTCAGGTCGACGTAGGCGTACACCCCGTTGACCCCGGTCGCGCCGTCCGTCACCACACGCAGCTTGTCGAACAGGGAGAAGACTCGGTAGCAGGTGCTCATCGGTTACCCAGGTGTGCCCGAAGGCTACCCCGCTCGGCGTCGCGACGTGAAGGCTCTGCTCCAGCTACAGCTCCAGCTACAGCTACAGCTTAGCAGGCTGAGAATTCGAAATGTCACGATGAAGTCAAATCGAATTGACGGATGGAATCTCCTCGCGACCAGCGCCGCCGACGCCTCCAACCACCTCCCCAAACCGCGCCCGCCGACGCTTGTCATGGCTCGCGACGGTCGAGCAGGGACGGGAGGTGGGACCCTGATCGTCACCTCGACCGTCGGCGGCACCGCCCGGCCTCCCGCCTGCGCGTCCGCCCGTCGGCCTCACCCTTCCGACCGCGCGCCGCCCCGTCCCCCGAGCTCCGCCCCCGCCGCCGGACCGCCCCCCCGATCCCCGCCCCCCTCCCACGTTTCCCCCCCTCCCCCACCATCCCGGGTTAGCGGCCGCCCGCCATGGACGAGCTCGACACCCTGCGGACCGAAGCCGGCCGCCGCCGCACCTTCGCGATCATCTCCCACCCGGACGCGGGGAAGACCACGCTCACCGAGAAGCTCCTCCTCTACGGTGGGGCAATCCACATCGCCGGGGCGGTGAAGTCGCGAAAGGCCACCCGCCACGCCGTCAGCGACTGGATGAAGATGGAGCAGGAGCGCGGGATCTCGATCACCAGCTCCGTGCTGCAGTTCGACCACGACGGCAAGCGCCTCAACCTGCTCGACACCCCGGGCCACGCCGACTTCTCGGAGGACACCTACCGGGTGCTCGCCGCGGTGGACTGCGCGGTCATGCTCATCGACAACGCCAAGGGCGTGGAAGATCGCACCCGGAAGCTCTTCGAGGTCTGCCGCCTCCGCGGCATCCCCGTCCTCACCTTCATCAACAAGTGCGACCGCGAAGGCATCGAGCCGCTCACCCTGCTCGACGACGTGGGCAACGCCCTCGGCATCGAGTGCGCCCCGGTGAACTGGCCGGTGGGCACCGGGCGGGAGTTCGTGGGCGTGTACGACCGCGCGGCGCGGCAGGTGCTCCGCTTCGGCGAGGGCCGCGGCACCGAGCTGGTGCAGTTCGATCGGGTGCAGCCGGCCGACCTCCCGGAGAACCTCCGCAACAAGCTCGAAGAGGACGTGGAGCTGCTCGACATCGCGGGGGACTCCTACGATCCCGAGAAGTTCCTCGCCGGCAAGCAGACCCCGGTCTTCTTCGGCTCGGCGATGAACAACTTCGGCGTGGAGCCCTTCCTCAACGCGATGGTGAACATCGCCCCGGGCCCCCGCATGCGCGCCTGCACCGGCGTGGAGCGCCCCCCCGAAGACCCGCGCTTCTCCGGCTTCGTCTTCAAGATCCAGGCGAACATGAACCCCCGCCACCGGGACCGCGTGGCGTTCCTCCGCATCCAGAGCGGGAAGTTCGAGCGGGGCATGGAGGTGATCGTCCACCGCACCGGCCAGACGCTCAAGCTCTCCAAGCCCCACACCTTCCTCGGCGGCGAACGCGAGCTCCTCGACGAAGCCTGGCCCGGCGACGTGGTGGGCCTCTTCGACCCCGGCGAGCTCCGCATCGGCGACACGCTGTTCGTGAAGGACCGCGTGGAGTACCAGGGCATCCCCCGCTTCGCCCCCGAGCACTTCGCCCGGGTGAAGCTCAAGGACCCCATGCGCCGCAAGCACCTGAGCGCGGGCCTCTCCCAGCTCAGCGCGGAGGGCGCGATCCAGCTCTTCATCCGCCCCGAGCTCGGCGACCAGGACCCGTACCTCGGCGCGGTCGGCCAGCTCCAGTTCGAGGTGCTCCTGCACCGCCTGGAGAACGAGTACGGCGTGAAGTCGGTGCTCGACGCCTGCCCGTTCCGCCTCGCCCGTTGGATCGTGGGCGACGCCGGCCTCGCCTGGATGAAGGCCCGCCGCGACTACACGATCGTGGAGGATCGCCACGGCCGCCCCGTGGTGCTCTCCGACTCCCCGTGGCCGCTCCAGTACGCCATCCGCGAGAACCCCGGCACCCAGCTGCTCGAGGTCGAGCCGCTGTAGGCCCGTCGCCGGCCCCCTCCGGCGGCTATGTTGACGCCGTGCCACTGAAACAGCCGGCCGCGGAACCCCTCGGGTCGAGGGAGACGACGTGAAGCGCCGCCTGCTCCTGGTGGCGCTCGCCGCCTTGTTGTTGGTCGCGCTGGCGTGGTGGCTCCGCGACCGGGACGGCCGGCAGCTCCCCACCGGCTGGCGCCCCCCGCGCGTGAGCGTAGGGCGCGACACCCGGCCCTCCGAGGCCACGTCCAGCGGCGACGGCCCGGAGTGGGGCGTGCTCTCGTGCACAGTGGACACGACGCTCGGCGACGACCCCGGCAAGCTCATCGCCCGCGGGGAAGACGGCCGCGCGGTCACCGCCCGCGTGGAGGACCGCACCCTCACCCTGGAGCTCGAACCCGGCGATTGGACGGTCACCTGGCACAGCGGCAAGGGCGCGCGCCCCTCGGAGCTGCGGCGCTTCGGCGTGGTGGAGGTGGCGGCGGGCGAGCCTCAGCGCTGCACGATCGCCCCCCGTGGGTGGACGATCGCCGGCGAAGTCCGCGATCTCAGCGGCGAGTCGCTCGAAGGCGCCCTGGTCGAGGGCTGCGGCGCCAGCACCCAGTCCGACGAGACCGGCCGCTTCTCCCTCGTCGTGAGCCGCGGCGACTGCCTCGTGCGCGCCTGGTCGATCGACGGCATGCTCCGCCGCCCCTCCGAGCCCATCTACTTCAGCCCCTTCGATCCGCCGCCGCCGCCCACCTTCCGGGTGGACACCGCCGAGATCGGCGGGGTGGGCCTCGGCCTGAGCAGCACCCCCAAGGGCCTCCGGGTGGGCCTCGTGGTCGAGGGCGGCCCGGGCGCAACGGCGGGCGTCCTCACCGGGGACACCATCGTCGCGGTGGACGGCGCCCTGGTCCGCGGGTGGACCGTGGCCAAGGGCGTGGAGGCGATCACCGGCCCCCCGGGCACGGTCGTGCGCCTGCGCGTGGAGCGCGACGGCAAGGAGCAGACCTACGCCCTGGTCCGCGAGCGCCTCGACGACGCGCCGGGCCCCACGGCCGATACGGGGACACCGCCAACGCCGGAGCTGCCGGGGCCTTGAGTGGGGGGGGCTATGGGCGTTGCCACGCCCCCCGGGCGCCGCGTCCTCGCCGGGCGAGCCGCGTCGCCATCGATCCCAATCAAGGGCACATCCTTGCCCTCCCCACGCGGGAACCGCCTCCGCTCCCGCTCCCGCGCGGGGTCCGGTCCCTCGGGCAGGGCGCCGCCGCCGCCCTCGTCGCCTTGGCGCATTCGGTCAAACCGCCCGGCGCGTCCGGTCAAGCTCGCCGCCGCCCCCCGGGTGACGAGGGCCCCATGAACGACGTCGACGCCATCGTCATCGGCTCCGGGATCGGCGGCCTCACCGCCGCCGCGATCCTCGGGCGCCTCCGCGGCTGGAAGGTCCTGGTGCTGGAGCGGCACATCCGCCCCGGCGGCTTCACCCACACCTTCCACCGCAAGGGCGGCTGGACCTGGGACGTGGGCGTCCACTACGTCGGCCCCCTCCACGAGGGCCTCGAACGCGACGTCTTCACCCTCCTCACCGACGATCACCTGCGCTGGGCGCGGATGCCCGAGGTGTACGACCGCGTCGTCTTCCCCGACTTCGAGTTCGGCTTCCGCGCCGGCGCCGCCGCCACCCGCAGCGATCTCGTGGCCGCGTTCCCCCGCGAAGCCGCCGGCATCGACGCCTGGCTCGCCGCGGTGGACCGATCGTCCGGCTACCTCGCCCCGATGGCGATCCGGAGCCTCCTCCCCGGCTTCGCCGCCCCGATCGTGGACCTCTTCACCGGCGGGACCCGGCGGCTCTCCCTCCGGCGCACCGGCGACTGGCTGGGCCAGCACATCCAGGACCCGCGCCTGCGCGCCGTGCTCGGCGCCCGCTGGCTCGACTACGGCCTGCCGCCCGCGCAGAGCGCCATGCTGATGCACGCGATCATCAGCCGCCACTACCTGGAGGGGGCGTACTACCCGGAGGGCAGCTCCGCCTCGATCGCGGCGTGCGCCAAGAAGGTCATCGAGGACGCCGGCGGGGAGGTGCGCACGAACACCGAGGTGGCCGAGGTGGTGCTGGAGGGCGGGCGCGCGGTGGGCGTCCGCCTCGCGAAGGGCGAGCAGGTGCGGGCGCCGGTGGTCATCTCCAACGCCGGGGCGCGCAACACCTACCTGCGCCTGCTCCCCGAGTCGGCGCCAGTCCCGTTCCGCGAGCAGCTCCGCGGGGTCGCCCCCGGCATGGGGTCGGTCAGCGCCTTCCTCGGGCTCCGCGGCTCGCCTGCGGGCCTCGGCACCGCGGGGGAGAACCTCTGGCTCCACGACGAGCTCGACCAGGACCGCCTCGCGGCGCGCTCCGGGGAGCTCCTCGACGGCCGCGCTCCGGTCTCCTTCGTGTCCTTCCCGTCCCTGAAGGACCCGCTTGCGACCCACCACACCGTGGAGATCGCCGCCCCCGCGGACGCCGCCCCGTTCCAGAAGTGGGCCGCCGGGCGCTGGTACCGCCGCGGCGAGGACTACACCGCCCTCAAGGCGAAGCTCGGCGAAGCGCTCCTCGACGCCGCCGAGCGCCGCCTCCCCGGCCTCCGCGACCTCGTGGAGGTGCGGGAGATCGGCACCCCGCTGAGCACGATCCACTTCACCGCCCACCCCGGCGGCGAGTCCTACGGCATCCCCGCCACCCCGGAGCGTTTCCAGGCGCCCTGGGTGGGGCCGCGCACGCCGATCCCCGGGTTGTACCTCGCGGGGGCCGACGCGCTGGTGCTCGGCGTGGTCGGCGCCGCGATGGGCGGCGCGTTCGCCACCGCCGCGGTCCTCGGGCTGAGCACGATCCCGGCGATCAGCCGGGAAGCGAGCCGCCGCCGTGCATCGAGGCCAGCCATTCCGTCGGCGACACGCCCTTCCACCGCCTGAAGGCGCGGTTCCACGCGGTCTGGTCGGAGAAGCCGAGGCGCAGCGCGACCTCCCCGAGCGGCAGGCGACCGGCGCCGAGGAGGCGCTCCGCCTCGGTCTCCCGCAGCCGGTCGAGCACCTCGCGGTAGGAGGTGCCCGCCTCCGCGAGCCGGCGTTGCAGCGTCCGTTCGCTCAACCCGAGCGCAGCCGCCGCCGCGTTCGCCGACACCTCGCCTTGGGGGAGCAGGTGGCGGAGGCGCGCCCGCAGCGCGGTCTCCAGGTCGCCCGTCGTCGGGCCGAGGCCGAGGTGCGCAGCCAGCTCCCGCATCGTGCGCTCCAACGCCGGGTCGGCGTTACGCATCGGCGTACGCCAGGCTTCATCGCGCACGTCGAACCCCGACTCCGCCGCGCCGAACCGCACCGGGCAGCCGAGCAGCTCCGCGTGCCGGGTGGCCGTCGCCGGCGCCGGGCGGGTGAGGCGGACGACTCGGGGGGAGAACGCCCTGGCGGCGGCCCGCCGGAACCGCGACACCAGCACCGCCACGGTGAACTCGTCGCTCACCTCCCACCCGGGGAACGGCTCGGGCACCCGCACCGACACCAGGCCCCCGCCGCCCGCCTCCTCCTCCACCACGATCCGGAAGTCCGACGCGATGTACTTGAAGAAGTTGGCGATCGCGCCAAAGGCGAGGTCCACCCGGGCGGAGCTGGCGGCGAGGTAGTCCACGGGACCGAACGCCCCGAAGGGCACGGCGAGGCCGACCTCCGTGGGGAGCGTCTCGCGAGGGGCACGCGCGAACGCCTCCTCCCAGAGCGCGCGGAACACCGCGCCAGGCACCGGCGCGTCGTAGGGCAGGTCCGGCGGATCGACGAAGCCGGCGGCGAGGGCGATGCCCGGGGCGTCGAGACCGACGGCCGCGAAGCCGGCGAGGAAGGCGCGAACGGTGCCCCGGGCGAGCGGTTCGGCGGGCGGCGACGGCATCCGGAGGCCTAACCGCCGGCCGACCAGCAGGCGGTCCATCCGGATGCGGTCCTCCGCCCCGAAGCCAAGGTCCAACGCCTCCCCCAGCGCGACGGCGCCGATCTCCGTGCGCCCCACCTGGTCCCCGCCGACGAAGCTCGCGGCGGTGCCGGAGACCTGCTCCACGCCGACCACTCGGGGCTTCCCGCCGCGCAGCTCCGCGGTGAGGGTGGAGGGGTCGAGCTCGAGCGGGAGCCCCTCGAAGCGCACCCGACGCGCGCATCCGTCGAGCGTCACCTCCCGCACGCGGGTGACCATCGCGCCGTCGCGAACACCATCACGTGGTCGAGCGTGGAGTTCGGCTCGAGCGGGAGCGGGGGCGGTTGCGGCGCGGCCACGGGAACGTTGCCATGGGCAGATCGGGCCGCGGCGGGGGCCGGGGCAGGCGCCGCAGCCAGCTCGCCCCCCACGGCGTCGAGGCCGAAGCTGCGCTTCATCCTTGACTTCGCCGCCCAGGCGTCGTTGTGGGAGCCGGCGAAGGCGAGCGCCACGAGGACGAGCATGGAGACGCTCCGTTCGGGGGCGGAGGCAACGGGGACCCGCGTTGTTGCTTACGGTTCGTCCGCTATTGTCACGCCGCGCCACCGGTTTGCAGGGTCGTGACTTTTGTGATCGGCAAACCGGTGCTACTCTGTCACGGCTTCTTCCTGGGTGCCCAGAATGCTCTCGCTCACGCTTCTCTCCTTCGTGGCCTGCCTGCCCGCCTCCTCCACCGACGCTGTGGTCGATCCCTCGTCCGACGACGATGGCGACGGCCTCACCTACGAGCAGGAAGAGCAGTACGGCACCGATCCCGACTCGAACGACTCCGATGCCGACGGCCTCCTCGACGCCGACGAGATCGACATGGGCACCGACCCCCTCTCGGCCGACTCCGACCTCGACGGCTTCGCCGACGCGGACGAAGTGTCCGCCGGCACCAACCCCCGCTGGCAGTGGTCGCACACCTTCGAGAAGGGCGACTACCTCATCGGCAACTGCCCCGTGTTCCCCGACGAGTCGAACTCCGGCCCGACTGGCGTGAGCAGCTACGACGGCGTCACCCCCGCCTACCAGGAGGGCGACATCATGCACAACGTCGCCGAGGGCGGGATCGACATGTACGGGCAGGAAGTCCCGGTCTACTCGTTCTGCGGGAACTACACCCTCATCACCGAGTCCGCGGAGTGGTGCGGCCCCTGCAACTCCCTGGCCGACACGATGGCCGACGACACCAAGACCGTCCGTCGGAGGTACCCGAACTTCACCTTCTACGAGCTCGTGTACCAGGACAACTACGGGGAGACCTCCGACGCCTCCGTGCTCACCAAGTGGAACCGGTCCCACGGCCTCGACGGCATCCCCGTCACCGCGCCGTCGGATCAGACCAACGACGAGGTGGGCTGGCTGTGCCAGGGCGGCGGCATCCCGTCCACCACGCTCGTCGCGCCGGACATGACGGTCATCTGGTCCTCGTTGGACCACCCGGGCTCGTACTACCTGAGCTCGGCGCTCCAGATCAAGGAGGCCATCCAGGCCTACGAAGACTCGCTCCAGTAGGCGTCTCCGCGTTCTCGCGGGCGGGCTCCGGCCACTTCGGTGGGCGGGCCCGCCCGTCGGCGTTTTGGGGGTGATACCCTGCGCCGATGCGGACGGTCCTCTTCGTCGCGCCCTTCCTCATGGACGCGACCCTCAAGTACATCCAGGCGGTCAACGCGGTGGCGGGCGTGCGCCTCTTCGTGCTCACCCAGGACGGCCCCGGCAGGCTACCCCCGGGCGCTGAACACTACCGGGTGGAGAACGCCCTCGATCCGGCGGTGATCGTGGCGGCGGCGAAGCGCATCCGCGCCCACACCGGCGGCCTGCACCGGCTCATCGGCATCCTCGAGAACGCGCAGGAGGCGCTCGCCATCGCGCGCACCGAGCTCGGCCTCCCGGGGATGGACCTCGCCACAGCCGAACGCTTCCGCGACAAGGGCCTGATGAAGCAGGCCCTCCGGGACGCGGGGCTGCCCTGCGCCCGCTACGCCCGCCTCCACTCCGACGCCGACGCGCGCCGCTTCGTCGCCGAGGTCGGCTACCCGGTGGTGCTCAAGCCGCCCGCCGGCGCCGGCTGCAAGGGCACGTACCAGGTGGGCTCCGCCAGGGAGCTGGAGGCGGCGCTCGCCGAGGCCCGCCCCACCGCCGACCGCGAGGTGCTCGCGGAGGAGTTCATCCTCGGCGACGAGTTCAGCTTCGACACCATCGTGATCGACGGGAAGGTCCACTTCACCAACATCCTCCGGTACCTCCCCGGGCCGCTGGATGTCACCCGGAACGACTGGATCCAGTGGACCGTGCTCGCCCCGCGGGACATCACCGGCCCCGAGTTCGCCTCCATCCGGGACGTGGGCGTGCGCGCTGTCACCACCCTCGGCCTGCGCACCGGCATGACCCACATGGAGTGGTTCCGCCGGAAGGACGGCACGGCCGTGGTGAGCGAGGTCGGCGCCCGCCCCCCCGGCGCCCAGTTCACCAGCATCATGGGCTACGTGTACGACCGGAGCCTGTACCACGCATGGGCCCACGCGGTCGTCGACGAGAAGGTCTCCGGGACCTTTGAGCGGAAGTACGCCGCCGGCTGCGCCTACCTCCGCGGCAGCGGCCAGGGGCGCGTCGCGCGGATCGACGGGTTGGACGAAGCCCAACATCGCGTCGGCGCCCTCGTGGTGGAGGCCAACCTCCCCCAGATCGGGGCCCCCAAGGCCGCCGGCTACGAGGGCGACGGCTACGTGATCGTGCGCCACCCCGACACCGACGTGGTCGCCCGCGCGCTTCGCACCATTGTGGAGACGGTCAAGGTCCGCTACGAGTGAGTACTCCCCCACGGCGCTCGCGCCACAGCCCCGAGTCCGCGCATGCACGTCCTGTTCATGGCCCCCAACTTCCCGGCCAACCAGCGTTTCTTCGTACGGGCGCTGCACCAGGTGGGCGCGCGCGTCACCGGCATCGGGGACACCCCGGTGGAGTACCTCGACTCTGAGCTCAAGAGCTGGCTCCACGGCTACGAACACGTCCCCTCGATGGCCAACGAGTCCGCGCTCATCGACGTGGTCCGGAAGGTCCAACGTCGTGAATGGGTGGATCGCCTGGAGTGCACGGTCGAGGCGATCATGACCCCCGCGGCCGCCGCCCGTGCCGCCTGCACCATCCCTGGCATCACCCCCGAGCAGGTGAACCTCTGCCGCGACAAGTTCGTGATGAAGCAGTTCCTCCGCAGCCGGGGGATCCCCTGCGCCAAGAACGCCGAGATCAACGCTGAGGGAGATGCCTGGGCCTTCGTGAAGGAGGTCGGGTACCCGGTGATCGTGAAGCCGCGCGACGGCGCAGGCGCCTCGGGTACGACGAAGGTGGAGAGCGACGAGCAGCTCCGCGCCGCGCTCGCCGAGGCCGGCTTCGGCGCCCGCGCCGCCAAGGTCACGATGGAGGAGTTCATCTCCGGCCATGAGGGCTTCTACGACACCCTCACCGTCGGCGGCGAGGTCGTCTTCGAGGCGGTGAGCCACTACTACCCGAACGTGCTCGAAGCGATGCGTACGCGGTGGATCAACCCGTACATCATCACCACCAACCGCATCGACTCCGCGGGCTACAACGAGCTGAAGATCATGGGCCGCAAGGTGGTCCACGAGCTCGGGCTTCACACCTCGCCCACCCACATGGAGTGGTTCTACGGCCCGAAGGGGCTGTCGTTCTCGGAGATTGGCGCCCGGCCCCCCGGCGTCCGCTTCTGGGACCTCTACTGCTGGGCCAACGACATGGACCTCTACTACGAGTGGGCTCACGCGCTGGTGCACGGCACCGCCCGCCCGCGTCCCTCCCGACGCTTCTCCGCGGCGCTCCTCTCGCTCCGCCCCAACCAGGACGGCCGCATCCAGGGCTACTCGGGCCTGGAGGAGGTCCAGAAGGAGGTCGGCGCGTGCATCGGCGAGGTCTACCTGCCCCCGGTCGGCAACCGCACCGCGGACGTCGGCGCCGGCTACATGGGCCACGCCTGGATGCACATCCGCCACCCGGACTACGACAAGTGCCGGGAGATCACCGAGTACGTCGCGCGTACGGTTCGCGTCTGGGCGGGATGATCCGGCCCGCGCGCGGCGGCCGGACGAGGCCCCGATGAGCCGCCCCAACGTCGTCCGCCGCACGGTCATCTGGTGGTTCCAGCCGCCGACCAGCCCGTACGTCACCGTGAACTTCGCGGTGGACGCGACGAACGCCCGCGCCTACCTCGCCCGCCTCGCCGAGCGCGGCGTGCGGATCACGCTCAACCAGCTCGTCGCGGCCGCGATCGCGCGCACGCTGGTGGAACACCCGTACGCCAACGGGCGAATCATCGGCGAGCGCCTGGTGCTGGCGAAGCGGGTGGGCATCGCGATGCCGGTGAACCTCCTCGACGCGGCCGGGCTGCGCCGGGAGGTCTCCATGGCCACCGTGGCCGACGTCGACCAGCTCACCCTGGGCGAGCTCGCCACCCGCGCCACCCGCACCCTCGACGCGGAGCGCGCGGGCGAGCCGAAGAACCCGCTCATCCGCACGATGTTCGCGCTGGGGGAGTGGGCGCCGCAGCTGTTCTTCCGGTCCACGCTCCGCGCCGTCGACGCGGCGGTGAACACCTCCTACCTGGGGGATGTCCTTTACCACCAGATCGGCGTCACGACGGCGCTCTCCAACGTCGGCGCCGCCACCCGCGCTGCGGACGGGCTGTGGTTCCGCGGCGCCGACATCCACCTCCCCCAGCGGCTGATGCAGGTCGGCACCTTCTGGGCCACCGGCGCGCTCCAGGACGAGGTGGTCCCGGTCGACGGCGCCCCCGCGATACGCCCCATCCTCCCTTGTGTCCTCCTCTTCGACCACCGGCTTGTCGACGGCGTCCGCGGCACGAAGCTGGTGCAGACCTTCGCGGCGCTCCTCCGCGACCCCGAGGCGGCCTTCGGCGCGGAGGGGAGCGCACGGATCGGCGGGTAGGGCCCGCCCCGCCATTCTCGCCGCCGATCACCCCTCGACCGCCGACCGGTGCGGCTGGGATGGGCCGCCCACCCCGCTCCAGCCCTTCGACCCAAAACGAGCGCGGCCCGGCGCCCTTGAGGGGCAACCGGGCCGCGGCGCCGAGCCGAAGCTCAGAGCTGCTGGGAGTAGAACTCGACGATCTTCTGGGGATCGCACTCGAACGGCAGGTCCTCGCGCTGGGGCTCCGTGACGATCTTGCCGGCGGTGGTGGCCGGGTCGAAGTCGAGGAAGCTCGGGCGGATGCGGGAAGCACCGACCTCGAGGGCCGCCACGATGAACGGCTTGGTGCGCGACTTCTCGTGCACCGCGACCGGCTGGCCGGGCTTCACGTGGAAGCTCGGACGGTCGACGCGCTTGCCGTTGACGGTGATGTGGCCGTGCACGACGAGCTGGCGGGCCGCCGGGATGGTGGCCGCGAGGCCGAGGCGCCAGACGATGTTGTCCAGGCGGGACTCGAGCAGGGTGACGAGGATGCGGCCGGTCGGGCCCTTCCGACGGGAAGCTTCCGCCACGTAGCGGCGGAACTGCTTCTCGAGGATGCCGTAGTGCCAACGCAGCTTCTGCTTCTCGATCAGGCGATCCTTGAAGTCGCTGCTCTTGCCCTTGCGGCGAGCGCCGTGCTGTCCCGGGGGGGTCGCACGGTCGAGCGTAGCCGCCGTGGTGAGACCGGGAAGCACCACGCCCACACGCCGGCAACGAGCAAGCCGGGGTCCACGATAACGTGCCATGATGTATGGCTCCTTGGGGTGCGAAGTCGCGGCGACGGGGGTTTCGAGAGGATTCTCGTGGGCCGGCGCCGACCCCTCCGGATGAAGGGGCCGCGCGGGCTAACCGGTGGAGATGCGATCGTGCAAGGTCGAAGATCGCCTCAGTCCAGCTCCCAGCGGTACTTCAACTCCGTCCCGAACGCCGCGCCGACGTCGAGCGATCGGCCCTCTTCCTGGCTCGTGGTGTACACGGAGGCGAAGAAGGAGCGCGCCACGCGGCGCTCCACCGAGAGGTAAAGATCGTAGTCGGCGAGGTCGAGCTCGCCCGTCGCGGTGAAGCCGAGGAAGTCCTTTTCGGCCACCACGCGCCAGTTGCTGTCGAGGGTCGGGGTACCGCGGGCGCTGATGCCGGTCACCAGGTTCCAACGGTCGACGAGCTGCACGGGGTTGGCGGCCACCTGCGCCGCGATGAGGTCCGTGGCCTGGGCGGCGATTGCGCTCGCGCCGCCGCCGTACTGTTCGAACTCCTCCCGGGTCATCCCGAAGAGCAAGAGCGTGTTGATGTCCGCCTGGGCGAGGTAGGGGTCGGACGAGGTCGTGGTGGTCCAGTCGGAGAACGGGCCGGTCACCGAATAGTCCACGTGGTAGGTCTGCTCACGACCGGCCACGTCGGTCTCGAGCTGGATGTCGAGGTCGGGATCGTAGGTGTAGGGATCGAGGTAGCGGAGCTCGCCGCGGGCCACCTCGAACTCGCGATCCTTGAGGTACATCCGGCCGCCGGGGTCGAGCACGATGGTGCCGGTCATGCCGGGGCGGGCGGTGTCGCCGACGATGCGGAGGTCGGTCGAAGCGGTGGCGTCGGCGAGGTTGTTGCGCAGCCGGACGGTGTCGTGGGCCGTCACCCCGAGGTCCATGCTGAAGTAGTCCTTGCGTGACGCAGAGGCGCCGTCGGTGAGTCGGCTCGCCTGCAACGCCACGATCTTGGCCTCCCAGTCCACCCGATCGCGGAACTCCATGTCGGCGATGTCGATGGTGCCGCTCATGAGCAGGTCGCCCACCGGGCCGTCGAAGCGGAGGTCGGCGTTGCCCACCATGGGCGGGAGGTAGTCGAGGTACTGCACGCGGGCGTCGCGGAGCTCGGCGTGGAGGTCGAAGCGGCTCGGCCACCACCCGCTCGCGCCGATGGTCCCGCCGCCGGTGAGCCGCCCGCCGCCCACGTCGGCGCTGACGTCCGAGAGGGTGTACTTCGTGCCGTCCGTGGTCACGTCCATCTTCACGCCGGTGAAGGTGTTCGGGAAGTAGTCGGTGCGGAGCGTGGCGTTCTTCGTCGTCAGCCTCATCTGGACGCCGGTGGGCCCGGCGTCGGTGCCGAACGCGACGTCCAGGTTGCCGGTGCCCTCCGCGAGCGGGATGCCCGGGGCGAACATGCGCGCCAGGTCGAGGTCGAGGGTGCCCCCACCCTTGAAGGAGGTCCGCCCATCCCCGGTGCTCCAGCCTTGCAGCACCAGCTTCGTCCGGTCGCCATCGGTGAGGGTGAACGGCGGAATCTGCACCGACTTGCCGTGCACGGCCATCGACCAGGGGCCGTCGTTCTTCAGGTCGTGGTGGTTCCACGCGAGGTGGACCGCGGGGAACCGCGCTTCGATGTCCACCGGGGTCGGGTCGGCGCCAAAGTGCCCCGCGAGGTCGAGCTCGCCGGAGAGCGTGGCCTCCACCGGGGTGCCGTCCGCGCCGTCGGGGTAGAGCACGTGCACCGGGAACGTGTCGAAGTCGGCGTGGAGATCGTAGGGCTGTTCGCCGTGGATCTGCAGGTGGCCGTCGGCTCGCGCGGCCTTGCCGAGCATCGCGGCCTTCCACGAGAGCAGCCCCTTCGCGTCGGTGGTGAACCGCACCACGGAGTCTTCCACGTTGCGCGCCTGGACCTGCGTGCGCTGCACCGCGAGGCGCCCGCGGGGCTCCCAGTCAAAGAGCGTGCCGCCCACCCGCACGTCGCCCACCACGTCGCCGCTGACCGCCACCGGAATCCCCTGGAGATGGTCGAGCGTCTCCAGCCGCAGGCCGTCGGTGAGGATCTCCACGTTCATCGCGTACTGATGGCCGACGCTCCCGCGGACGAGCACGGACTCCGCGCCGCGGCGGAGGCTCAGGTCGTCGATGGTGAGGACGCCGTCGTCCATCCAGGCGGTGGCGACGCCGCCCTCGAACTTCTCTCCGTATACGCCGAAGTCGTCGAGCTCCAGGTGGACCTCGCCGCTGAGGCGCCGGGGCGGACCGTGGAGGAGGGCGTTGCCGGTGACCCGGCCGTCGATGCCGCGGAGGTCCACGAAGATGCCGATGAGGTCGCGGGCGCGGCCCTC
>CAIXRH010000152.1 GCA_903921785.1 uncultured Pseudomonadota bacterium | reverse complement strand
GCGGCCGCCCCGCCCCGCCCCCAGCGGCCGCCCCCACCCCCGCCCGCCGACGCATCTCTTGGCTCGCGACGGTGGAGAAGGTCCGGGAGGTGGGACCACCTTCACCGCCCCTCGCCGCCCCCTCGCCGCCCCCGCCCCCCCTAAACCGAAGGATGCCGGCTCACCCCGTCCACCCGCGGGTGCCCCACGAGGTCCATCACGTAGGTGACCATGTCCTTCCCGTAGAAGCGGAAGCGGTGGGTGTCCCGGAAACCCCAGCTCTGAAGCTGGCGGTTCGCGCCCTCGTTGTCCACCTCGGTGGTGATCTTCACCTTCTGGTGGCCGCGGGCGGCCAGCTCGTCGAAGAGCACCTTGTTGATGTGGCCAGACACGCGCTTCCCGCGAAGGTCGGGCTCGAAGGAGCAGAAGAGGCTCTCACCGGGCACGTCGTCCGCGCCGGAGACGCCGACGTAGCGGGCGGTCTCCAGGAGCTTCACCGCCACGCCGGGGTGACGGAGCAGACCGAGCGCCGCCGTGGGCGCCAGGAACATGTATCGCCGCTTCGCGATGTCCCGATACATCTTCGACGTGTCGAGGCTGCCGGCGATGAAGCCGCGCACGACGCCGTCTTCCACGTAGACGAAGCCGAGGAAGAACGGACTGTCCACCAGCGACTGGTAGAGCGACTGGAGGAAGGGCACGCCGAGGCGCGCCCAGAGGCTGTTGCCCATCGCGGCGTGGTGCAGCTCCGCCACGCGGCGGGCGTCGCGGAACTGGAGCGGGCGGATGGACCGGAGGACGGACTCGTCCACCGGGAAAGGACGTACGTCGCTCACTGCTTCTTGTGCTCCGCCTTCAGCGTGTCGAGGAAGGCGGTCTGGCTGATCGCCCGGTGCTGGGCGGCCAGGAAGTTGCCGAGGGCGTCTTCGATCTGGGTGCCGTAGCTCTCGTTGAGGAGCCGCCGCGCCAGGGTGAACGCCACGGTGTGCATCGGGCCGAAGCTCTCGATGGTCCGGGCGAGGGCGCCGTCGAGGTCGGCGGTGACGTCGTCCACCAGGCCGAGCCGCTTCGCCTCCTCCGCGCCCACCACCGCGCCGGTCATCACCAGCCGCTTGGCGTGGCCGAGGCCGACGTACTTCGCGAGGCGGAACGTGGCCATCCCGGGGAGGAAGCCCTGCCGGACCTCGTTGAGCTGGAAGGTCGCGCCGGGCACGCAGATGCGCTGGTCGCACACCAGGGTGAGCTGGAAGCCACCGCCGACGCACGGGCCGTCCACCAGGGCGACGGTGACCTTGTCCAGCGTCTCGAAGCGGTTGACCAGCTTCTCCCACTTGTTGAAGCCGTGGATGTCCATGGCTTCTTTGGGATCGAAGTCGTGGAAGTCGATGCCGGCCGAGTGCCCGCGCAGCACCACCACCTTGGCCTTCGACACGTCCTCGAGGTGATCGAAGACACGCTCCAGCTCGCGGATCTGCTTCACGTTGATCCGGTTGCGGATCAGCGTGATCCGGGCCACATCCCCCGACTCTTCGAAGGAGAGGGTCTCGTACATCGAACCTCCTACCACCGGATGAGGGCCGTCTCGATCGTCGAGCCCGGCCCCATGGTCATGAGCACCCCGTAGTCGCCGCGGCGGACGCGTCCCTCGGCGAGCAGTCGGGAATATGAGAACAAGAACGAGCCGGAGCTCAGGTTTCCGTAGTCGCGCAGCACCGAGTGGGTGTGGCGCACGTCGTAGTCGGTGAGGCCGACGTTGTACTTGATCGCGTCCACCACCTTCTTGCCGCCGGAGTGCACGATCCAGTGGGAGATGTGGCGGCGGCGGAGGCCGAACTTCTTCAGGAGGCGGCCGATCGGCTTCTCGGCGTTGGCGCCCACGACGTAGGGGATGTCCCGGTCGAGGAAGAAGCTGTACTTGCCGTGTTCGTCGTCCCAGTCGAAGCGCATGGCGCCGAGGGCGGACGGGATGATGTGGCTGTCGAAGCCGAGGATCTTCGGGGCGAAGGCTCGCTCGTCCCGCTCGGAGGCGCGCACGAGTACGGCGGCCACCCCGTCGCCGAAGAGCGAGTTGACGATGGCAGTGCGCATCGACCCGTCGAACACGTAGGCGGCCGAGCAGATCTCGTTGCAGACCATCAGGGCGTTCTTCCCGGGGTTGGCCATCGCCCAGGAGGCCACGGGGTTCAGCCCGTTCAAGCCGGCGTTACAGCCCATCCCCACGAGGTCCATCCGCGAACAGTCTTCGCGGAACCCCATCTCCCGGATGAGCAGCGCGGTGACGCCGGGGGTGAGCCATCCGGTGGAGGTGATGCAGCAGAGGTAGTCGATGTCCTTCACGCCGAGGCCCATCGGCTCCAGGCAGCGCTCCACCGCCTTCGGGGCCACTTCCAGGGTTCCGCGGCGGTGTTTCCGCAACAGGTCGCCCTGGGACTCAGGCAGCGGGCCGCCCTCGGGGGCGCCCTCCGGCAGGTACAGGTGCCGGGTGAGGATGTGCGAGCTGGTGAACAGCGAGCAGATCTTCGGATCGGTGACCTTGAACCTGTCGAGCAGGTCCTGCTGAGACCACCGCTCCGGCGGGTTCGCCGTGCCGACGGAGAGGATGCGCGGGCGGAGATCCAGCATCGGGGGCACTGTATCGCAGGGCGCACCCGTCCGGGTCGGAATCGGGGGTCGGTGTGGCGACGGGTACGCGGCGAGGCCGGGCGCGACGTCCGGCGCGGCGCCAGCCCCGGGGGCAAGGTCGGCGCCGAGGACGCGCGTTGCCGCGAGGGCGAGGTCACCGACGGTGCGCATCCCCACCCTCGGCGCTTCGAGCGACCGACGGCAAGCGCGCGGTCGCGCTTCGAGCGGCCGTCAGCGCTCCGGTGTCGGTCGCGACCGGGTGGGCGCAGGCGGTGAAAAGGTGTGGGCGATACGACGCCCGGAAGCTACGATTGAGGCGCTCCCCGGAACCTCATGCGTCTCGCCCTCGTCGCCGCGTTCGCCCTCCCCGTCGTCCTCGGCTGCGCCGGGGTGCTCTCCGCGCCCGAGGGCACCAACCCCGGCGAGTGTGCCGACGACGCCGACAACGACGCCGACGGCCTCATGGACTGCGAAGACGACGGCTGCGACGGAGCCAGCAACTGCGCCAACGAGTCCGCGGACACCGCGGTCGACGGCGGCGACACCGGCTCCGACGCCCCGATGTTCATGGAGAACTGGGGGTCCAGTGAGCTGGAGATCACGGTGGAGAACGGCACCAGCGCCTACGACTTCGGCCTCGCGGAGGACGGCTCCACCACCTCCGACCCCTGGACCGGCGAAGACTGCATGGACGGGTACGAGCTCGGCAGTGGGGACGTGCTGCTCTATTGCCACACCGGCACGAAGACCGGCATCACGATCCCGTACGGCGATTCGATGGCCAGCCTCGACGAAGGGGCGACCCTCTTCAACCAGGAATACGACGGGCGCGTCACCTTCATCGCCATCGACAAGGCCGAGAACTGCTGGGTCTGGGGCGCCGACCCCTCGTACTTCGACAAGCTCGGCTGCACGGAGCAGTAGGCGCCGGGGCGGCTTCCCCGCCCCGCGCCGCCTCCCTGACCCGTCCGGTCAGCGCTCCGACTTCACCGGAACCCGCCGGAGCGCCGCGTTGCACGCTGCGACGGCCTGCTTCAGGGGGGCGAGGCCGGAGGAACACTTCCCTCGCAGGACCTGGTCCCCGTCGATGTGCCGCCGGAGCCGCTCGTACGCGGAGTCGAGCAGGCCCACCTTGTTGGCGACGTCCTCCTCGGAGATCGGCGGCCCGTCGCTCCGACCTTCCCAGTGGTTGGTGAGCTGCCGAACGGCGCGGTCGAAGCTGTCCATGTACGCGGTCGCGTGCTCCGGCGTCTGCATGTGCCGGGGCTCGAAGGCGAACCCGCTGGTGCGCTGGACGAAGTTCGTGAACGGGTTCACCTGCTTGAGGCGCGGGTCGTTGTTCTTCTCCTCGTCGCGGTCGGAGAGGGTCTCGGGCTTCGTGTACCTGGACTTCACGAGCGTGTTCAGCTTCGTCGCGTACTCTCCGGCGCCGAGGTACACTGGTCTTCGACCAGCTTCACGAATTTACGCTCTTTCTCCGTTCGGTTCTGCTTCTCCTTGAGCGGCTTGATGAACCGCTCCACGGCGGTGCGGAGCGTGTTCGCCTCCTTCACGAGCGCGGCGGCGTTGGTCTTGTAGTTCTCGGACGTGAGCGTCTGGTGGCGCGCGATGTCGTTGTGGAATTCATCGAGCAGCCGCTTGAACGCGAGCTTCCGCTCTTCATCGAACCAGTCCACCGAGAGCTTGGACTGGGTGGCGAGTAGCGTGAACTGCTTGAACGTCGGGACTTCGCAGTCCAGGGTGACGGGGTCACTCATGGGGGCTCCGGGCGGGGTGGGCGACGCGAAAGTATGAAGCTCGGCCACCCGACGCCACCGCGGGATTTCGGAGTGCCGGGCTTCGGTAGCCGGACTCCACGGCCGCCCCGTCGCCGCTCCGTCGCCGCCCGGTCGCCGCCCCGCGGCGGGTGGTCCCCTCGCGGGCGAGAACGAGGGCCCGCCCTCGCCATTCTCGCCCCGGCGGCGCCTCGACCGCCGACGTCGGCCGGTCGGAAGGTCGGCGCACCCGCGCCGGCCCCTTCGCACCCTTCTTCGCCTCCTTCCCGCGGCGTCGCCGTCCGGATCGGATACCCTCGTGTCGATCCCGGACCGCCCGTTGTCCCGCCTCGCGCTGACCCTGCTCCTCGCCCTCGCCGCTTGCGGAACCGCGGAGAACGCCGCCGTGGACGCCGACGGCGACGGGTTCGCCGCCCCCGAGGACTGCGACGACCGCGACGCCTCCGTCGCCCCGGGCCTCCCCGAGGTGCTCCAGAACGGGCAGGACGACGACTGCGACCCATCCACCCCCGACGACGACCTCGACGGTGACGGCTTCGGCGGCGCGGACGACTGCAACGAAGCCAGCGCCGCGGTCCACGTCGGCGCCACCGAGGTCCCCTACGACCACGTGGACAACGACTGCGACCCGTCCACCCTCGACGACGACCTCGACGGCGACGGCGCCCGCCTCGGCCCCGACTGCGACGACACCGACCCCTCCGTGGGCCCCGACGCGCCCGAGGTCCCCCTCGACGGCGTCGACAACGACTGCGACCCCGCCACCCCCGACGACGACGGCGACGGCGACGGCGTGGGCGCCGCCGAGGACTGCGACGACACCGACCCCTCGGCGTGGGTCGTGGACGACTTCGCCGACACCGTCGAGGCCACCGCGGACCTCTGCGACCACCGCTGCGCCGGGGAAACCGTCCACGGCTCGCTCCTGGTGCGCGAGACCGACTGGGTCGATCTG
>CAIXRH010000151.1 GCA_903921785.1 uncultured Pseudomonadota bacterium | reverse complement strand
TACAGGCGTCGCAGCGCATCCGCCAAGCGTGCTTCCAGCCGCTCGCGCTCGCGGCGCTCGGCCAGGGCGCGGTCCTTCCACTCGGCGGCGGCCGCGTCGAGAGACTCGATGCGCCGGAGGTGCGCGGCCACGGTCTCACGCAGCGCGTCGAACTCGTCACGGGTGATCGGCGGTGTCTCACTCACCCGGTCGGTTTAGCCTGCCCAATCCGGCGAAAACAGGGCGTCGCCTCAGGCTTGACACCCGTCTGACGGATGTCGTCGCCACCGCGCTCGGCGGCGGCTACCCGCCAGATCGATCCCCTCGAGAAGCAGGAGTAGATCGGGCCACTCCAGCTCGACGTCGGCGGCCTCCCCGGCAGGTCGAGTGAACCGACCCACGGCGAGACGCTTGTGCAGGATCGCGTACCCAGTGCGGTCCCACCAGAGCAATTTGACGGAGGTTCGCTCTCGTCCGATGAACACGAAGACATGACCTTCGAGGGGTTCACGGCCGAACTGGGCGCGGACCACCCCGGCGAGGGTGTCGAACGACTTTCGTAGGTCCACCGGTCCGGTGGCGACGAACACCCGCGTGGAGGCCATCAGGTTCAACACGGTCCACCGAGCGCGGTCACCAACGCCTGGATGTACGCCACGTCGGTCCCCACCGGGATGTCCAACTCCACGCCAGAGGGGAGCGCGATGCGCACCCCGGCGGCGTCCTTCTCCGCCGACGCGGCGGGGCTGACCTCACGAAACGCAATCGGGCCGATCGTTGCCCGCGCCGCGATTGCGGCCCGCTCCCCGCGAGGAATCATCGGCACCCCGCGCCGAATCGCCAGCACCCACCGATTCAGCGACGACACCTTCACGTCGTGCAGCCGCCCGAACTCCCGCTGCGTAAGCCCCGACGAGGTCCACTCCTCCACCAGCCGATGCCGCTCCGCCACCGTCGTCGCCATGCTCATCGTGGACTCCACGCCCGTCGACGCGCTCTACCTGCCGCCCGCGAGCCCCGGAAGATGGGGTCCGCCGGGGGCTTACCCACCAACCGCCAGTTCGCCCCGAGGACACGATCGCGCGGCCAAAGACCGCCGGAGCGAGGCTGAGACTAAGGCGTGCGGGAGCATGCGACAGGGACCCCCAGTGGAGCCGCGTGGCCGCGTCAGCCGACCACACCCCAGGCGCGGTCCACCACCGGGGCGAGGAATAGGACCGCGGCTGCCGCCAGGGACATCGCCCAGTCGTTCGGGGCCAACGTGGTGGTGAGCAGCACGAGCGATCCGGCAGCCAGGACGTAGGTGGTCAGCAACGCGGTGGCGGTGAGGCGACGGCGTCGGGGCCCGGCGTTCGCGTAGTTTCTTGAGGGAATCTCGCCCGACGAAACTGAAAGGCGCTGGAACGTTTCGGCACTCGGAGAAAACGTGAACTCGGCCTCGCACCCGGGCCAGGAGTAGCCTTGAAGGCGCTCTGTGGCGTCCGTCCAGGCGTCGGTGGGAGTGCCGAGCTCCTGCTCCACCTCCGCGGGGGTGAGCACTGCGGAGGCCACGGTCGTCCCTGGGAATACGAGGGTGGCCGCTGGCGGCGTCACGGTGAGGCTCTGGATGCGGTCGTCGGACGCACGAACCTCGACTCCGGGGAACGCAAGGACGATCAGCCACGCGGTGCCGTCGCGGTGGGGGCGGGCCTCAAGCCCGCCGCGAGCAGGCCGCCCGAGGCTTGTGAGGGTGCCGACCGGGGCTCCGAGGGTCGCGGAGCCCACCTCGACGATGCCGGGGCGCACGCGCACTTGGGTCTCGTCGCGCGGTCCAGCCGGGGTTTCCATAAGCGCCCGAAGCCGGGCACGGAGCTCGGGGGGCGGAGAGCCGTACCGATCCAGGCGGCTCCGGTGGAGGAGCCAAGCCGCACCGAACCCGGTGGCTGCGAGCTCGGCGAACAGCGGGAGGGGTACGGCCGACACGGGCGATCGATAGCGGTTCGGGCGCGCTGCGGCCAGCGCCCGACCAGGTGCAGGCGTCCACCCGATCGCGCGCACCCATGAGTGAGCTGATGTTCGTGCGGATGCGCCCGACCGTGGAGGTCCGCCTCGACCGGAGATTGCACGCCTGTACCCGCAAAAACGTATGTTGGCGGCACGCCACTGCTCGACCACCTCTTCAGCGACCTTTCCCCGCCGAACGCCGGAATTCTGCCGCGAGACCGGGCCCCGCCCGGGCTCGTCGGCAGCAATTCCTTGTTCGGCTCGCCGAGGGTGGACAATGCACCAGCGCAACCTCGTATCTGGCAGGACGGTGTCGTGGGGCCGACGCCGAGCCGGCTCGACTCGGGCGCCGGGCGCGACGGGTGGGGCGGGCTGGACGCTCGATCCCGGCGCAACCAGAGAGGAGGATTGACGGAGCGATTCTGCGACAACGGTGGAGCGGCGGCATTCGATAGCGAGCGCAGCGAAGCTGGCGAATTCCGGCCGAGCACGGGTGCGGCGCCGACACGGGCGATGAGGGCGGGCGCGATGCACGGGACGAGCACGACGCGGACCCGACCACGATCGGTTCGGTCGCCACCGGCCAGGAGATCGCCACGAAGGCCAGAACGCCAAATGCGCGCGAGATCACTGCTGCGCCCCGCCGAGGAACACGTAGATCTCCGCCGGCTGCGACTCGATGGACTGGACGGCGACATCGGTGAGCCCGTCGGCGTTGGTGTCGCCGGTCGCCAGGCTCGACCCGAACTGGCCTGCAGCTTGCGAACCCACGATGTGCGCGATCGCCGCCTCGCCAAGCGTTCGGGTGCCCTCGAAGGGCGCGGGTTCGCGCCAGACCTCACCCGTGCCGTCGTTTGCGTCCTGGCAGCCAAGAAGGAGATCAGCGCGGCCGTCCGTGCCCGGGAGCGCTTCGAGCGAGAACGGCTCGTCGGTGGTGAGGATCGTCTGCCCCGCGTCGGGGTTCACGGTGCCGTCGAGCCAAGCGTGTGCGGTGACGCCCCAGACGTTGCCTGGGAAGAGGCCGGCGAGGAGCAGCTCGGAGCGGCCATCGCCGTCCAGGTCGGCGCCGCGGGCAACCCTCATCTGAAGCCCGTCATAGGAGCCGCCGTCGTAGGTTCCACTCAGGCCAAACCTGGAGTCCTGCTCCCGCCCCTCGAACGCGGGGAGAAGCGGGCCCATGTAGAGCTCTTGTAGCTTGTTCCCACCGAAAAGCAGCTCGTCCTGGCCATCACCGTCAAGGTCGCCGACGTCGGTGACGGAGAGCGAATCGTTGTCAGGGTTCTGGTCGCGGGCGTTGGGTCCGAGCTCGGGGAAGTCCGTCGTCTTCCAGGTCCCAGTGGTGGCTGGATCGACGACCCAGGTGTCGTTCCGGCCGTAGTCGAAGTCGAGCCACGTGCCGGAGATCACCAGGGCGCCGCCGTCGTCGCCCCCCACGAGCGTGGCCGATGCCTGGAGGTTCTCCTTCGAATCGTCCCAGAACGAGGCCTCCAACGCTACCGTCAGATCTGCGTCCTCCACGGCCATCCCCATCCGGGGTTCAAGGAACAACTGCGTCGCGTAGTCGCCTTGGACGACCACGAGCTGCTGCTCGCCATCCCCGAACCGGTCCACGACCCGCCCGAGCGGCCAGGACCGGTCGACGTCGTTGGGGAGCAGGAGGTTGCCGGGCATGGCGATGGCGATTGTCGGCGCGAAAGGGCCGAGGGACCCCACCAGCACCGCACGGTTGTCGCCCAGCCCGGCCAGGCTGATCACGTCGTCCGTGCCGTTGTCATCCAGATCGAGAAGGCCGACCCCCACGGGCAGGGAGCCGTCGGCGAGCGTGAGGACACTCTCGGCCGACGACGCCTCGCGCTCCCCCAACAGCCCAACGGAGCACGCCTCGTCCACGACGCCGTCGCAGTCCTGATCGCGGCCGTCGCACGATTCGGCGGCGGCGGGCGACACCGCCGCGTCCGCGTCGTCACAGTCGCCGCCGTCGGTGACCACCGCGCTCGGCGCCGTGCACCCGCTCCACGCAGCGGCTCCCCAGCCGTCGCCGTCGGCGTCGAGGTACCCGGACTCGGGGGTGAGATCGGGATCGGCCTCGTCCACCGCGCCGTCGCAGTCGTCGTCCACGTCGTTACACACCTCAGAGGCGCCCGGGCGCACGTTCGGGTCGGCGTCGTCACAGTCGTCGCGGGCGGGGGCGCCGTCGCGGTCCACGTCGACGGCGGGGGGCTCGACGGGGCCGGAGTCCGTCGTGTCCGGCCCGGTTGCGCAGGCGAGGAGGAGGATCACCATGGGTTGGGGTATCCGCGGAAGGCGAGGGAGGAGGGCGAGTAGCCAGCCGCGCAGCTGAGGTCCATCTTCCAGACCGCGGTGTCGGAGGGGCTGAACTCGTTGAACTCCGCCGTGGTGTTCGAGCGCTTCGGGCACGTCGCCACCATTCCACCGGCCGAGAATTGAACGGTCGAGCCTCCCGCAGGACACGAAAATGTTGAGCCGCCGGCGTCGGTCATCGTCCCCTGGTTGATCGTGGTGACGGTCATGGTGGCGACATCGAGGTCCATCACCAGGCCTCGGGGCGTCGGCGTCGGGTACGCGTTGTCGAACAACACGAGGTCACCCGACGGCCCCCAATGGGCGTGATGCTGCCCGTCGAACACCTCCGAGTAGCCGCCACCCGTCTGAGTGAAGTCGCCGCCGCTGCTCCCGTCCAACTCCCAGGAGATCACCGGTGGTGAGGCCGTCGTGTCCACAGAGACGATATCGCTCAGGTTGTGCCGGGAGAACATCCATTGGTCCGCGGCGTCGATCCAGAAGGAGTTGGTGTGCATGTAGTCGTTGCCGGAGAGCCGGGTGCCCCAGTAGGTGCTCGCGGCGCACGTGGCGACCGTGTAGTTCACCGTGTCGACCTCCCGCCAGTCCCAGTCCTCGGACTGGGTGACCACGCTGCCCGAGGTGTCGAAGCCGTAGAGCCCGTCCACGATGATCGGGTACATGGTCGTCGACACATCCGCGTCGCAATCACGCGTGTCGGTCACGTCCACGCTCTTCGCGCTCAGCGCCCAGATGGTCGTCCCCACCCGCTGCACGTCGTGGTGCACGTAGTCGTCGAAGAACGCATCGGGCGTGTAGGTGGTTCCCGGGCAGTAGCCGGAGCCGTCGTCACGACACAGCACGGTGAGGAGGTTGCCGCTCAGATCGTATTCGAGGACGATCTCGTGGTTCATGATGGTGAGGACGTGTTTGTCGGGTCGGGACATGCTGATCGCCTCGAGCGTCATGTCGCCGCCGGTGTATCCCACGTCCACCGCGGGTTCCTCGTACCACACGACGTTGCCAGATCGATCGAGGACCACGAGGTCGTCGCGCTTCGAGCCCACCCCAGTCTGGTAGCAGCCCCAGTGGGTGAGCAGGTTGTTCGTCTTCGGGGTTCCCGGTGTGGCGGTGGACACGGTGAACGTGGTGAGGTTGGCCTCCGTCGCGCCCACCGCGGGAAGCGCGCCCGAGGTCACCGTGCTGCAGGCCGTGTTCGTGGTCGCTCCGCCTGCCGCCGCGTACGCCTTCCACTCGTAGCTGGTGGAGGCCTTCATCCCATACATCGTGACCGTGTGAGCGGTTCCGCCGGTCGCGGTGGGTGTGGTCTGGATGGTGTCGCAGCCGCCCGACAGGGCCGCGTCGCCGAACTTGACCCACGCATGGGCAGCCACGTCGGTTGTGATCGTGCAGTCGAAACGCAGCGAGTTGCTCGCCTGCTGCGTACAGGAGGCTGCGGTGATCGCCAACGCGGATGCGGGGGAGCTACCCCCGCCGGCAAGAATGACGCCAAGGAGAAGGGAATGCATCAAGAAACTCTTAAAGGAGCGTACTCCACATGCCGAACGGGCGCAACTTCGAATGCGCATGCCGACCAGCGCGTTCGCGAACATGGGCGTGGGTGTGCGACCCGGCGACCCCGCGACGGCGGCGGCGGGTCGCGCAGCCGCGGCCGCGCATGCAGTCGCGCATTCGATCATCAGGGTCTGCGCGGCTTCCGCCCGGCAGGTTGGCACGCCACTGCTCGACCACCTCCTCAGCGACCTTTCCCCGCCGAACGCCGGAATTCAGCCGTGAGCGGGCTCTGCCCGCTCATCGGCTGCAATTCCTTGTTCGGCTCGCCGACGGTGGACAATGCGCGGGAGCAACCTGGTCTTGGGCAGGACGGTGCCCGGCCACCGAGGCTGAGCCGGCTCGACTCGGGCGCCGGGCGCGGCGGGAGGCGAGGGCCGGGCGAGGGCTCCCGGCGCGACGGGCACCGAGGACCGCCGGAGCGATTCTGCGACGACGGTGGAGCGGCGGCAGCCGATCAGCGGAGCTGTCGGCTTCCGTCCGCCCACGGGCGCGGCGCCGACACCGGAGACGAGGGCGGCGCGATGCGCTGGACGAGCACGACGCCACCATCGCCACCGCTCGTTCCTCGCCGCCAGCGCGAGATCATGCCACATGAGGTCGCGGGGTGATGGCATCGACGAGCACACGGCACGTACGGCACGGTGCTCCGGGCCCGGAGCGCCGTAGAGCGCCTCACGACGTACGCCGCCCTATGGCAGCCTCGCCACCCATACGTCGAGAGCCCAAGGAGCGGCTGTGGTCTCCACACGCTCGAACTCGGACGCGAGACACTCTGCGATCGGGATGTCATGCGAGGAGGCGGAGCCCATCCAGGAATCCACGACATTCCGGAGGTCTGGGACACGACGAACGCTAGCGCCGAAGGGTAGGCGGCCGTGCTCGGCGGAGACCAGGCTGAATCGGAACTGCCCCGCTTGTTCGTCGTGCCAGCAGTAGAACAGCATCGGCGCGGCGCCGTGGGCCTCAAGCCATCTCGCGCGGGTGAGGATGATCTCTCGGAGGAAGGCCTCTACGGCGTATGGGGTCACGCGGCTTCGTTGAACTTCACTCAACGAAAACGCCCATTGATTGGACCGAGCCTCCAGGGCGCAGTCATCGGGGCTGCACGTTGGCACATCGTCGAGGGCTGCCTGCCACCACTGGAGCAGAAGTTCGCGTTCCACACGGGGGCGTAGCCCGCTTCGCGCTCCGGTGCAGCGCCGACCGGCAGTCCGCTCCGCTTGGCGGCGCCTTTGCGTGGCCGCCCGCGCGGCTGCGTGCGCGATGGCGATGGCGCTCGGTGTGAGCAGGGCGGAGGGGACGCGCCCAGCCCTGCGCCGCGCGCCCCCGGTCCGCCGGTACGCTGGACGGAACCGTCTTAGACTCCGAAGTGGACTACGTAGGCGGAGCCGCCTGAGTCGGCGACCTCCTGGCACCAAGTGGCGAGGACGCGAAGCCCGGAGACGACTGCTTGCCGTGAGAGGTGCACGTCCTGGTAGCCTCCCTCAAGACTGATGGCCTGCACGCCGCGGGGACGGGCGCGGCGATCGGACTGGACATTGACATAGGACCCGGTGAGTCGAAGATCATCGGGGCCAAGGGAAAGCAGGTCGGCCCACGCGGAAAACACCGCGCGGGCCACGTGCGCTCCGTCGACCTCGATGCGGGTGATGCCCCACATGCACAGCCCCGATGACGGCTCCGCCTTGCTGTGCGGGTACGTCGGGATCCAGGAGAGCGTGTCGGCGAGGTAACGGAGCAAGTCGTCGTGGAGACGCACCTCCGCTCCCTCCGGGCGCGTTGGTAGGGGAGACAGAGGCAGGGGCCTTCCTCGGACGATGCAGAACTGGTGATCGAGGCTCATCGCCAGTGGACGTAACCAGCGTCCACTTCGCTCGGTGCCCTCTTCGGCGGACGTACGCTGAGGCCGACCCCCTGGCGCGGAGCCCGGTGCAGCAGCGCGGAATTGCGCCCCCCGAGCCGGCGCGATCTGCCGCGCGAGGGAAGCGGAAGCGGACTTGGAACTACGGTGTTTCCTTGACGCCGTTCCTCGACCACCTCTTCATCGACCTTTCCCCGCCGAACGCCGGAATTCTGCCGCGAGACCGGGCTCTGCCCGGGCTCGTCGGCAGCAATTCCTTGTTCGGCTCGCCAACGTTGGACAATGCGCTGGAGCAACCTGGTCTTGGGCACGACGGTGCCCGACCACTAAGGCCGATTCGGCTCGACTCGGGCGCCGGGCGCGGCGGGTGGAGAGGGCGGGGCGACGGGTCCCGGCGCCACGGGCACCGAGGATCGACGGAGCGATTCTGCGACGACGGTGGAGCGGCGGCAGCGAATCACCGGAGGTGTTCGCTTCCGTCCGCCCACGGGTGCGGCGCCGACAGTGGCGATGAGGGTGGGCGCGATGCGCCGGACGTCGCCTCATCGGACCCGGGGAAATCGGGGTGCCCGAGGAACGGCTTCGCCGGGCCGTCGCCTGAAGCGGGGCGCGGCCGGGGACGCGGGGCGCTCACCCAGGCGGCGCGCGCGCACCCGAGCCCGGGATGGGGCGTCGACGAGAGGTGATCGCGAGAAGCGCGGGAGGCCTGGGCAGGGGAGGCGAACGAGGGCGGGGCTCAGCCCGCGGCGGGAGGAGCGAGTGGGAACTCGGCACCTGGACGAGGGACGGCTTCGCCGTCGAGCACCCGGGTCGCCGACGTCCGAAGCGCGATCGAAGGTGGCGGAGCGTGCAGGCCAGGAGGAGCGCGGCTGCGGCGAGTGCCGTGGCGAGGGCGACGAGGACCAGGATGGCGATCGCGAGTACGGCGACGGGTGCGTTGAGCGGGTCCATGCGGCATCGGACCGTGGGGGTGGACGGGAGTTCCCCGGAGGGGGCCGCGGGCGCCGGGCGCCGCGGGTGGCGAGGGCAGGGCGATCTGAGCACTGATCGCTTCTCAGATCATGCTGGTTGAAGCTTTAGAAGTCTGGTGACG
>CAIXRH010000150.1 GCA_903921785.1 uncultured Pseudomonadota bacterium | reverse complement strand
ACCGTCCTTCGCGCCCCAGACCGCGCTCCCGGGTCACGGGTCGACAAGCCAAGTGGGAACGCCGTGACCCTACGTCAGCCCGTCACGCCGCCCTTCGGGTGTCCGGGATTTCGTGCGGGTCACGGGTTGACAACCGCACCGGACTGGGTGGCATCGTGATGGTGGGGAGCGAGTGGGCCCCGGGTCGCGATGCCGTATTTGTGAGCTACCAAACGGCCGCGATTTCCGCCCAACACGTCCACGCTTCCGTCGACTGGGTGTTGAGGGGGATGGAAGCGGTGTCGGTGGTGGCGCCTGAAGTATCGTGACCGCGCAGGTAGCGTTCGGCGGTGCAGCCGAGGTCAACTCCTCCGCGCCGCACCCCCACAACACCATACGAGGAAACCGCACCATGTCGCAGCTCACGTCCTCGCCCCACCTGTCCGAAGCCGCGTGGTCGGTGGTGGCGTCACGATCAGAGCTGTTCGGGTCCTCCGGCTCCGTCAGGGCGCGCCCCGAACCCGCGCGGCCGCTTCAGCGAGCAGCTTTGCCTGCTCAACGCTCGCGCACACGCCCGTGGCTCCGGGGACACCGCGAAGTTCCCATTCGACCCCGAGTGGACCGCCGGTTTCGCCGTACACGAAGAGATCGTGGCTGCCCGCCTTACGATGGTACTTGCTGAGGTTGTTACATCGGGCCCACTGGCTGAGGTCGTGCATTAGAAAATCTCCCTGCGCGGGATAACACGAAACATTCTCGCTGGTCGGTTCACTCGCCGGCTCTCGCAGGATGTCTGCCACAGCCGCCCGGTCTCCCGCTGCCCACGCCTGAACGCCTGTTTCCCCCAGCATGTTCTCCGACAGGGTAGCCGGCGATCGTTATGTAAGGTACAAGCTCCAAACACTCCGGCCGTCCAATGTCCGCGAACCAGAACCGCCCCGCCTCGTCGCCCCCCGTGCGGCCCCCTCCGCGCTCCCCCGCGAACCGCTCCTCGGCCCCGATCCCCGGCTCCCGCGCTTCCGCCCCCGCGCCGCGGGCCCAGCGTCGCGAAGCCGTACTGTACGCCCGGGTCTCCTCGAAGGACCAGGAGAAGGAGGGCTTCTCCATCCCGGCCCAGCAGAAGCTCCTCCGCGGCTACGCCGACGACCAGAACCTGATCGTCGTGAAGGAGTTCACGGACGTGGAGACCGCAAAGCGCGCCGGCCGAACGCAGTTCACGAAGATGCTGGAGTACCTCAAGAAGCATGAAAGCACCTGCAAAACCATCCTGGTGGAGAAGACCGACCGGCTCTACCGGAACCTCAAGGACTGGGTGACCCTCGACGAGCTCGACCTCGAGATCCACCTCGCGAAGGAGGGCGTGGTGCTCTCCGACGACTCGCGCTCCTCCGAGAAGTTCATGCACGGGATCAAGGTGTTGATGGCCAAGAATTACATCGACAACCTCTCGGAGGAAGCCCACAAGGGCATGCGCGAGAAGGCTGAGCAGGGCATCTGGCCGTCGAAGGCCCCGCTGGGCTACCGGAACGTGCCCCGCGCCGACGGGAAGAAGGGGATCGAGGTCGATCCCACGAGCGCCCCCGCGCTCACCCGCATCTTCGAGCAGGCCGCCACCGGCAACTTCTCGATGCTCGACCTCACGGTGATGGCCAACCACGCCGGCCTCCGGATGCGGAAGAGCGGCGGCGTCATCCACCGGTCGTCGCTGCACCGCATCCTGCGCAACCCGTTCTACTTCGGCGAGTACGACTGGGCGGGCGAGCGCCACACCGGCGGGCACCGGCCCCTGGTGACCCGCGCGCTGTGGGAGCGCGTGCAGGTGTCGCTCGACGGCCGCTACAACGACCAGCACGGCAAGGAGCGCGTGAACGAGTTCGCGTTCACGGGGCTCGTGCGCTGCGGCCACTGCGGCTGCGTCTACACGGCGGAGATCAAGAAAGAGCGGTACATCTACTACCACTGCACCGGCGCCAAGGGCGACTGCGGGGGGAAGTACGTGCGGGAGGAGGTGCTGGGCGAGAAGTTCACCGAGGCGATCGGTGGGCTGCGCTTCGACCAGGGCACGCTCGACCTCATGCGCGACGCCCTGCGCGCCAGCCACGCCGACGAGGAGCGCCACCACCGCGAGGCCGTCACCCGGCTGGAGGACTCCTGCGCCCGCCTCCAGCGGCGCATCGACACGATGTACCTCGACAAGCTCGACGGGGTGATCGACGCCGAGTTCTTCGAGCGCCATGCCGTCGCGTGGCGCGACGAGCAGCGCCAGCTCCGCCGCAAGATCGTCGAGCACGAGTCGGCGAACCAGTCCTACATGGAGGAGGGCATCCTGCTCCTGGAGCTCGCACACGAGGCCCCCAGGCTGTTCGCCGGCCAACCGGCGGACGAGCAAAAAAGGCTCCTCCAGTTCCTACTTTCGAACTCGGAATTCCGCGACGGCGAGCTCACCGTTCACTGGCGGCAACCGTTCGATCTACTTACCGAATCTGTCGATTCCGCAAATGAGAACGGCGACGCGAATTCCGAAGAATCCGCGTCGCCGTCCCGTTTGGTAGTCCCAAGGGGAATCGAACCCCTGTTTATGCCGTGAGAGGGCACTGTCCTAACCGCTAGACGATGGGACCGGAGATGGTTGAGGCGCTAGGGGTCGAACCTAGAGTCTCCTGAGTCAGAGTCAGGGATGTTGCCAATTACACCACGCCTCAGCGAGGTGCCGCCCTATTATGCACCCCCCGAGCCGCTGTCAAGTCGGCCACGGCGTGTTCAGGCGACGCAGCGAGGTCTCCCGACCGAGGATGTACAGCGTCTGCCAGAGGCCGGGGCCGACCTTCTGCCCGACGAGCGCCACGCGGAGCGGCTGGGCGAGCTTGCCGAGCTTGATGCCCTGCTCCACACATACGGCATTGCCCGCGGCTTCCAGCGCAGCCTCGGTCCACTCGGGGAGGGCCGCGAAGGCCTCCGCCGCCTTCTCCACGAGGCCGAGCGCGGGGAGCTGCAGGTCCTTCACCGCCTGCGCGTCGACCACCATCGCCTCGTCCGCAAGGAAGAAGACGGAGAGGCTGTCCGCGAGCTCGGCGAGCGTGGAGGCGCGATCCCTGAAAACACGTACGGCATCGACCCAGCGGTCGTGCAGCTCGTAGCCGCGGGCCTCCAGGAAGGGGCGGGTGTCCGCCGCGATGCGCTCGAGGGGCAGCGTCTTGATCCAGTGGTTGTTCACCCAGCGGAGCTTCTGGAGGTCCCACTTGCCGGCCGAGGCGCCGATGCCCTCGATGGAGAACATCTTGATCAGGTCCTCCGTGGCGAAGAGCTCCGCGTCGCCGCAGGCCCAGCCGAGGCGCGCGAGGTAGTTCACCATCGCCTCGGGGAGGAACCCCTTCTCCTTGTAGATGCCCACCGCCACGTCGCCGAAGCGTTTGGACATCTTGCGGCCCTGATCGTCGAGGATCAGCGGCATGTGGCCGAACTGCGGCCGCTCGGCGCCCATCGCCGCGTAGATGAGCAGCTGCTTCGGGGTGTTGTTGAGGTGCTCGTCCCCACGCAGAACGTGGGTGATCCGCATCGCCACGTCGTCGCAGACCACCACGAAGTTGTACATCGGCATCCCGTCGGGGCGAACGAGGATCAGGTCGTCGAGCTCCGCGCTGTCCCAGGTGACGGCTCCCTTGATGAGATCGTCGAGCTTCACGTCCTCCGAGAGGGGGACGCGGAGGCGGATGGCGTGGGGGCCGCAGTCGGCGCCGAGGTTCAGGTCGCGGCAGTGGCCGTCGTAGCCCCGCTTTCCGCCGGACTCCTTGGCGGCCTCGCGGAGCTGGGTGAGGCGCTCGACCGAGCAGGTGCAGCGGTAGGCCTTGCCCTCGGAGAGGAGCTTGTCGGCCACCGCCCGGTACTTGTCCAGCCGGAGGCTCTGGCGGTAGGGGGCGTCGGGGCCGCCGGCGCCGTAGCCCTCGTCGGCCTTGATGCCGAGCCAGTTCAGGCCCTCCAGGATCGCGTCCACCGCGGCCTCCTGGTTGCGGTCTTCGTCGGTGTCCTCGATGCGGAGGAGGAACTGCCCGCCGGTCTTCTGGGCGATGACCCAGTTGAACAGGGCGGTGCGGGCGCCGCCGATGTGGAGGTAGCCGGTGGGGCTGGGCGCGAAGCGGGTGCGGAAGGCCATGGGGTGCCCGGGGAGGCGCGGGGGCTATCGCAACCGGCCGCGCGCGACCAACCCGGATCGGAGCGCGACGGTGGCGGCGGCTCGGGGTCGGGCCCCTGACCCCCATCCGGTCGTTGATCAGGGGGGATGCGGGGTCCGCTCGCACGACAGCCTATCGGTCGCTCCCGCTCCCCCGAGGCCCTGGCGGGTGTGGCAGGTGGCCGCCGCGCGTCGGTGCCGCCCGCCGCGAGACGGCGTCGCCGCGATAGCGGGGCAACGTGGCGGACGAGACGTCGATCGTGGTGGTGGGGCGCGGCCGACTCGGCTCGGCCGTGGCGTCCGCCCTCGGCGTGTCGGCGGTGGCCCACGACGCCCCGCTCCCGTCCGCCGACGCCTACTGGCTGGCGGTGCCCGATCGGGCGATCGCCACGATCTCCGGGGCGTTACCGCCGGGCGCGCTGGTGCTTCACAGCGCGGGGAGCCTCGGGCCGGAGGTGCTCGCCGGCCACCGCGGCGCGGTCCTCCACCCGCTGATGACCTTCCCGCACCCGCCGGGCACGACGGTCCCCGCCACGCTCGACGGGCACCCGGAGGCGGTGGCTCTCGGCGTGGCCCTGGCTGCCCGCCTGGGCTGGACCGTGGTGGGCGGCGTCGACGATCGTGTGAGGTACCACGCCGCGTGTTGCCTGGTCTCCGGCCACCTGGCGGCGCTGGTCGCCGACGCGGCGACGCTCCTCGCGGGCGCGACGGGGGTCTCGGAGTCGGTGGCCCGGGACACGCTCGCGCCGCTCGCCGCCGCCAGCCTCGCGCGGGTCGTGGCGGCCGGACCCGTCGCGATCACCGGGCCGGCCGCCCGGGGGGACGCCGCCACCATCGCCGCCCATCGGGCGGCGCTCCCCGCGGAGCTGCTCCCCACCTACGACGCGCTCACCGTTCGCATCGAGAAACTTCGCTCCCGCTGAGCGGAAGCCGGTGCCGCCGTCAAGAGTCGTGGCTATAGTACCGATCACGAGACCGCAGGGGGGCGCCCATGCTCGACGCGTTCATCATCGACCGTATCCGTAAGGAGAAGGAAGAGTCACGGACGATCCAGGTGCCCCTGGTGATCCACGTGCCTCAGCCTCCGCCGCCGCGGGATGAGCGTCCTCAGTCGGGCAGCGATGAGCGTTCGCCCCGGCAGGAGCGCGGGATCACCGAGATCGACTTCTCGATCTGATCGTTGTCGTCGGGTGCGCCGCGCGGCGGCCTGGTTCGCCCATCCACGTCGTTTGGCCCGGCGGCAGCCGCCAGAAAAAACGCCGACGCTGGCTTGAAGCGCGACCGTGCGCTTGCCGAGCGCGTATCGGAGCGCCGAGGGTGGGGATGCGCACCGCCCATGGCCGTGGCGGGGCCGGCTCGCCTCCAGCGCTACGCGGGAGACCCTACGGTGAAGATCATGTCCCCCGGGCGCACGAAGCGGCGGCCGAGGCGCTGAATGAGCCATCCCGGGTCCGGCGCGTACACCGGGACCCGCGCCCCGGGACGCTCCAAGGGGATGAGCTCCCCGACGATGTCGCCTGCCGCGACCTTTCCTCCGAGCTCCGCCAGTGGCTCGAAGATCCCCGCGCCGGGTGCGCGCACGAGGCGCCGATGCACGTCGATGCGGTTTCGCCGGGGGGGACGTTCGGTGTCATCGAGGCAGCCGCAGAGCGCGATCACCCGCATCAACCCCGCGAGCGCACGGGCGATGAGCGGCTCGTCGAGCTCGGGGAGGTCGGCCATCTCCACGGCGAGCACGTGCACGCCGCGGCGTTCGATGGCGGCGTCGAGGCTGCCGGAGAACGCACGATGATCCTCGGGCGTCTCCCCGAAGACCCACACCACGTGGGGATCCAGGGCGGCGAGGTACTTCTCGTGGCGCGCCCGGTGCTCCTCCGTCTGGCCTGGGGGCATGATCGCCAAAAGCGGCGTACGCATCACGAAGTTGTGTAGGTTCACCGCCACCTCACAGCCTTCGCACGCGCTCACCACCGCGGCCGCGAGCCGGCGGGTGACCGCCGGGCCCCCCCCGCCGTCGCCGATGCGGTTCATGTCCTCATCGTCCCAGTTGCTCCACCGGGCGCGCTGAAGGAGCGCGGGCATGTTGGCCGCGGCGACGATGCGCACGCCGGCGCGGAGCTCCCGGCCCCGCAAGAGCGTGACCAGCCGGTCCACCAGCACCAGCGGGGAAGGTTCATCGCCGTGGATCCCGGCGACGACGCACACCCGCGGCGGCCCCGGCCCGAGGTCGACGATCGGGAGGTGGAGCTCCATGCCGCCCGCGTCCACCACGGGCAGCCGGTGGTAGACCGGTTCCATCGCCTCGTGGCTAACCGCGCGCGGGCTCGCCGGCGCCTACCCGACCCACGCGGTGGACACGGCCCGCGCCGCGTCGAGGGTGTTGCGGACGACCCGGTCGGTCATCTCGGGGGGGGGAAGCTCCAACTCCAAGCGGAAGCCCTCGGCGTCGAAGCGTACGGCCTTCGCCCCGGTGAAGCTGTAGAAGCGGTCGAGCGCTCGATGGAGGTCGGGGGTCTCCGCGAGCGGCCGCGCGGCCACACGAACCTCAGCGCGGAGGGACCAGGCTGCGCCGCGGAGCACCTCCCCCCACTGACCGATCTCCCCTTCGGGACGTTCTCCGCGTCGGAGCACCACCACGCCGTGTCGCGCGGTGCGCGCGCCGCGGAGCGTGAGCAGCCCCTTGGTCGGCTGCACGCGCACGGTGAAGCGCGGGCCGCCATGGATCAGGTCGAACCACGCGCCGGACGCGGGATCGCTCTGCACCTCCTGCCCGTGCTCTGCGGCGAGGCGTCGGAGCGCGGCCACCCACTCGCGGTTGGGGTCCTCGACGATGCCGGCTTTTCGCAGCACCGACCACAACAAGAGCGGGGTGCCGAGGAGCGCGGTGCTGCCGCCCACGTACAGCCGGGGGAGAAACAGCTCCCGCTCGGTGTGCACCACCTCCACCAGCACCAGGGCGGCGCCCACCAGGAGCATGGTCAGCCCGAGGAAGGTGGCCAGGGGCCCGAGGTCTCGCCGAGTTTCCGTCACGCCTGGCAAGGGTGCCACCGACTGCGCGACGGATCAAGCCCTTGCGCTCCGACGAGGGATCGGGTAAACGCGCCGCCCACGAATCCCGAGGATCCCCATGGCTCGCCGCTGCGACCTTACCGGAAAGCGCCCCAACGTCGCCCACAGGGTGTCGCACTCCAACGTCAAGACCAAGCGGCGCCAGCTGCCGAACCTACAGGTCCGCCGGATCTGGTGGGCGGAAGAAGGCCGCTTCATCACGCTCAAGCTCTCCACCCGGGCCCTGCGCACCCTGCGCAACAAGACCCTGGGCCAGTTCCTTCGCGACGAAGGTCTCGCCGCCGGCTGATGCGGGTTCTGGAGGGCGGCGCGGCTGAGCTTCAGAGCTCCACGCACACCGCGTCGCCCACCACCTGCACCCGGTAGGTCTTCACCGACACCGTCGGTTGGGTGAGGCACGCCCCGGTGGTCACGTCGTACTTCCACCCGTGGTATGGGCAAGTGACGTGGTTGCCGGTGAGCTTTCCGTCGCCGAGCGGTCCGCCGGCGTGGGGGCACGTGTTCGCCACCGCGTAGTGGACGCCCGCGATCCGCGCGACCGCGATGGCCGTGCCGCCGATGATGATCTCGATGATCCGCCCGTCTTCGAGCGCGTCCTTGTGGAGCACCACCTCGAAGCCGTCGGGCGGGTTGACGTCCTTCGGGGCCTCCTTGCTCAGCCCGAGCGCCTTCTCGGCGGCTTCAGGGGCGGCCGCGGGGGTGGGCCGGGGCGCGGGGGTGGTCGGGGTGGAGCGTCCGCGGAGCCGGGCGCGCAGGCCGTTGGGGCGGCCGTTGAGGAGGAGGGTCAACCAGGACATCGCGGCTCCGAAGGTCAGAAGGCGAAGGGGACGGTCCACAGCGTGCCATCGTCGGCGCCGGGCGCGGCCACGAGCAGCAGCCCTTCGGTGTCCACCCCGTCCCCGGCGGCGGCCACATCCTTGCCGAAGCCGTCGTCGGCGGTGGGCCCGACGAGGTCTACGCTGGCATCCGCGCCGGTGTAACTGGCCGAGATGCCGAGCTGCTCGCCGGAGAAGACGTACACGTTGCCATTGCCGGGGCCCGGTGAGCCGGCGAACAGTTCTTTCGCCCCGTCGCCATCCACGTCCACCGTGGTGGCGCTGAGGTACGACGTGGGGATCGCGGCGCCATCGTCGTAGGTCGTGAGCCCGGTGATCTTGGTGTGGGAGGTCGCGGTGATGAGCCCCTGGGTCCACGGGGAGTCGCCGCGCAGCATGTAGAAGGTGCGGTCGGCGTCGTGGGCGTAGGTGGTGACGAGCACGTCCTCCGCGCCGTCGCCGTCGAGATCGCCGGCCGGGAGAAAGCCGCCGCCGAGCTGCTCATCCTTCGCAGTACCGCTGAGGGTGACATCGGCGTCCCCCGCCGTGAGCTCGTTGGTGCCGGCGAGGTCCAGCCCGTTGAACACGAAGATCGCGCCCGCCGCCGTGCCGCCCGAGCCGCCGACGGAGGGGGCGCCGACCAGCAGCTCCGCGAGCCCGTCCCCGTCGGCGTCGAGGTGGCCGAGGGCGGCGCCGAAGAGCGCCACGCCGCCCGCGCTGGAGATGCGCGTGCCGGCGGTGACCTCCGTCGCGGAGCCCTTGGCGAGGGTGGCGGCGTCAAGCAGGTACACCGCCGAGTCCGCGGCGCCGAAGCCGGTGACCGCCACTTGATCGCCGATCACCTCGGCCGCCGCGCCCACCCGGCCGACGCCGGTGGAGTCGCCGAAGGTGGGGAGCGTGGCGACGTCGATCGCGCCCACTCCAGGGAGAAGCGCGCTGTCCACGATCCAGTACGCGCCGGTCCGGCCCGGATCGCCGATGAGGAGGTCCTCTTTCGCGTCGCCATCGACGTCGACCACCTGGAGGTCGTAGCCGAACTCGTCGCTTACGTCGCCGATCACCGAGCGGGCGCTCTGGATCGTGCCGTCGGCGATGTCGTCACGGGTGGCCACGATGACGGCGCCGCCGGCGAGCTCCCGGAACGCTCCGGCGACGCGGTGGGAGGCGTCGGTCGGGGGAAACGCCTTGAGGGCCCAGGTGTAGCCGACGGAGGTGCTGGCTTGACTTCCAGCGTAGTTCGAGGCGAAGGCGACGCTCTCGCCGTCGCAGTCTTCGTCCGCCCAGTTGAGGAGTTCGGTGGCGCCGGGGTGCACCGCGGCGTCGTCGTCGTTGCAATCGTCGGGGCTTTCGTAGCCGTCGGCGTCGGCGTCGGCGATCGGGGTGCCGGTCTCGCTCGTATCGCTGGAGTCCGCAGGGTCGGACGGGGCTCCGGTGTCGTCTCCGATACCGGAATCGTCCACACCGGCAGTGTCGTCGAGGATCGGAGGGAGGCAGGCCATGACCAGGGAAAGCAGCATGTCGGTGTCCGCAGGACGAGTCTACCGGGCGGCGCGTGGTGCGTCGACTGGGCGCAACTTCCCCGAGCGCCCCCCGTTCGGCGTTACACTCCCGATCATGTGGACCCTCCTGCTCGCACTGGGCGCATGCGCTCCCCCGCCGTACTCCCCCCCGGCGGTCGACACTGGCGACGAGACCGACGACACCGGCTCCGCCGACGACACCGCGATGAGCATCTCGTACGTCTGGCCGGCGAACGAAGCGCCGGCCGTCGGCTGCGCGATGGTGGTGGTCGACGTGAAGAACCTCAAGCTCGTCGACGGGACCGTTTTCCCCGACCCCGTGGAGGGGGAGGGGCATTACCACCTGCTCTATGACAACGGCTTCGTGGCCTGCTACACGCCCTATTGCCTGATCGGCTTCGGCGAGACCGGGCAGTTCGAGATCACCGCGCGGCTCGTGCAGAACAACCACGACCCCTACTTCTCGGACCCGGAAGGGACGCAGACCATCGACGCGTCGCTGCTCGTCAACGCCACCGCTGGGGAATGTGCGCTTGGAACTCCGTCCGCTCCCTACTGACGCCGTCCCCGCGGGGCGGCGGTTCGAGCTCGTCCGCACCCTCGGCGTGGGGAGCTTCGGGACGGTGTACCTCGCGGAGATGGAGAGCGCCGGTGGCTTCCGTAGAAAGGTCGCGCTGAAGCTGCTCAATCCCACGTGGGACCCCGCGAGCGACGCCAGCACCCGCCTCCGGGACGAAGCCCGCCTCCTCGGTCGCCTCGACCACCGCCACATCGTCCGCGTGGACGACCTGTTGCGGCTCGACGGGCGGTGGGCGCTGGTGATGGAGTACGTGGAGGGCGTGGACCTCGAGGCCGTCGTGGCGCCCCCCGCCGGCGCGTCGGCGCCGCTCCTTCCGGTTCGGGCGGTGCTCGAGATCGGCGCCGCGGTCGCGGCGGCGCTGCGGGTCGCCTCCGAGAGCCCGGGCGACGATGGGCGGCCCCTCGCCGTGGTGCATCGGGACATCAAGCCGTCGAACGTGCGCCTGACGGCACACGGGGACGTCAAGGTGCTCGACTTCGGCGTCGCCCGGGCCGACTTCGTGGGCCGTGAGGCGAAGACGGAGCGCGTTCGCTACGGCTCGCTCGGCTACATGGCGCCCGAACGCCTCCTCGGCGGCGAGGAGACCAGCGCCGGGGACGTGTACGCCTTGGCCGTTGTGCTTTACGAACTGGCGCTCCGCCAGAGCTACGGTCGCAGTGAGCTCGCCGAAGCCGCACAGCTGGCGCAGGTGGAGCGCGCCGTCGCCGCCGTGGCGCCGGTGCTCGGCCAGGAGGTCGCCGCGCTCCTCGGCACGATGTTGGCCTACGATCCGCTGGCCCGCCCGACCGCCCACCAGGTCGAAGCACGGCTCTTGTCGGTGTCGGCGGGCAGCACCGGCCCCGCCCTGGCGGTGTGGTGCGCGGCGGCCGTACCGTCGCTCGGCAGGCAGCTGGTGGTCGAAGAGACGACGGTTCGCGGGCGCGTGCTCGCCGAGTCCGACCTCTCCGGTCGCGCCATCGTGAATTCCGCGACGCTCGCCCTCCCCCTGGACGCCGACGGCGCCTTCCCGGGCGCGCCCGAGACGGCCCGGAGCGGTTCCGCGGCCACCATCGATTTCCAGGCCATGGCGGAGGAGCCGCCGGCGCGCGTGGGCGGCCCGCTCCGCGCCGCGTGGCTCGTGGGGGCGCTCACCGCCTTCGGACTCGTGGTGGGTCTAGGATACGTCCTGTACAACGCGGAGAAGGACCCGCGCCCGGTCGTGGCGGCAGTCCCCGCCCAATCGGCGCCTTCCGACCTCCCGCGGCCCGCGCCGCCGTCCGCGGACGCGACCGGCTCGGGCGCCCCTTCGGGGGACGCTCCGCCCTCGGAGTCGCCCGGAGTGACGGGCGCCGCGGGCAGTCCGGCGATCGCCGGAAGCGGCGCCCCGGTCGCCACCCCTGCCGCGAAGCCGGCGGTCGTCGCCGGGAAGCCGGCGGTGGGCGCGAAGGTCGCGGGGAGCGCCGCTCCGGAGGTGGTGGCACCGGAGGCCGCTTCGCCGCCGCCCGCGCCCGTCGAGCGCCTTCGCTCCGCCAAGTTCGCGTTGGTCGGCGCGTCCGCCCCGCTCGACGTCACCTGCGGCGACGTTCACGCCGCCGGCTCGGGGAACGTCCTCATGCAGTCCTTCCCCGCGGGGACGTGCACCGTACGCTCCGGCGACGCCACCACCACGGTCTCCGTGCAGGAGCCCCGAAAGGTCGACTGCACGCTCGACGGGGGCACCCTCCAATGTCGTTGATCCTCGCGCTCACCTCCCTGGCCTGGGCCGACCGCGTCTACTGGACCGCGCCCCCCAAGCCCGCGGACACCGACGCCCTCACCCGCACCCTGCCGAGCGCCACCGTCCACCCGCTCGATGAGCTCGTGGGTGGAGCCGCGGACGCCGAGGGCGTCCGCGCGCTCGCGACGCTCCGGTCCGAGCTCGCCGCCGTGCGCCCGCTCCTCGCCGAGTTCGACGGGGAGCTCCAGATCATGGCCCGGCTCCGGAAGGCGACCGCCGATGTGACCGAGCTGCGCACCCCCGAGGACGCCGAGCTGCTCTGGCAGGCGTTGTGCTTCGAGGGCAACGCGGTGCAGCGCTACTTCGGGGACCGCCTCGGCAGCGAGCCCGCCGCCGCCCCGTACCGCACGAACCTCGGTCCCGCCGTGGTCGTCTCCGCCTGGGTGGACGCCGTGGCGCTCAAGGGGCCCGCCTCGCCGATCGAAGCGGACATCCCCGAGAAGCCCCAGCGGCTCTCGTACGACGGCGTGCGCGCGTTGATGCAGGCGATGCCCTCGGCCGCCTTCGAGGTTGGCCGCCTCGCGGACGGCTCGGCGGTGATGCTCGACGGGCGCGTGGTCGACGCGAGCCCCGGCTCCCGAACCCTCCTGGTCCCCGGCCGACACTTCTTCACGGTCAAGGTCGGCGAGGTCTCGCTCCTCCACGGCGACGCCGCGCTGCCCGATGGTGCCACCATGAAGGCGGACGCGCCGTTCGGCCCCCACGAGCGCGACGACCTGCTCGCGCAGGTGGGCAAGCCCGCGGGCTGGAAGGTGCCCGACGCCGCCATGGTGCCGATCGCCGGTGCGAAGGAGCCGGTGTACCTCGCGGTTCCCGGTGACGGCCGCCCCCGGTTGGTCCGGGTTGACCGCGGCACCGCCGAGGCCGTGGCGCTGGTGGCGCCCGCGAAAACGACATCCCCCGTGGCGCTCCACGCCGCCATCGGCGCCGGCTGGCTCTCCAGCGGCGACTTCTTCCTGCAAAACGTCGCCGACGGCGCGCCCCACACCGCGGATTCGGTCAACGCGTTCACTCCCGCCTTCTCGCTCGAAGCGGAGTGGTGGAGCGGGATGTTTGCCGCTTCCGGCGGCGTGTCCGGGCAGGTGGCCACCGGGGACTACCACACGCTCACCTCCGGGGACACCGAGGTGCGTACCTTCGTGTATCCCCACGTCGGCTTGGGGTTGCCGTGGGTGCAGGCCACCGTGGGTCCGCTGCTGCCGTGGTACCTCGGCGTCGGCCTCGAAGGCCGGGTTCCGGTGGCGAGCGGGTTCGAGGTCACCGCGTCGGCGGTCTACGGCGCGGGGCTCACCCAGCCGCGGGGAGGGGACGCGCCCGACTTCGAGCCGCTCCCGGTCTTCGCGGCGTGGGGCGGCGTGGGCTGGAGGTTCGACTGATGTTGTCGTTGTTCCTCGCCTGCGCCACCGAGGCGCCGGCGACGTCCACGCCTGCCGCACCCGCCGCCCACCCGCTCCAGGTGGCGCTCAACTGGTATCCGGAGCCCGAGTTTGGCGGGTTCTACGATGCGTCCGTGCGCGGCCTATACAAGGAAGCCGGCCTGGAGGTCACGCTCGTCCCCGGTGGGCCCGGCGTCCCGGTCCTGGAGCTGCTCGCCGGCGGGCGCGCGGACGTGGCGATCAGCGGCGCTGACGACCTGCTCGTCCGCCGCGCCCAGGGCCTCGACGCCGTGGCGGTCTTCGCCGGCTTGCAGGACGCGCCGACCGGCCTCCTCGTGCACGCGGATGGCCCCAAGCGCTACGAGGAGGTGAGCGGAAACGTGGCTGCGGAGGCGGGCTCTCCGTTCCAGCAGTTCATCTGGGCGAAGTACGGATGGGAGGGCAAGGTCACCCTGCTGCCCACCTCCGGCACGATCGCTCCCTTCGCCGCGGACCCGAAGTTCGTGCAGCAGGCCTACGTCACCAGTGAGCCGTGCCTGGCGGAGGCGCTGGGCCTCGCCGTCGGCTTCCTCCCCGCGCGCGACGCGGGCTGGAACCCCTATTCTTCGCTGGCCGTGATCCGTGGCGCCGACGCATCGGCGGAGTGGGTGCGCGCCTTCGTCACCGCCAGCCAGGCGGGCTGGGAGCACTACCTCACCGATCCGACGGCCGCGAACGCGGAGATCGTGAAGTTGAACCCCGAGATGGGCGGCGGAAAGATCGACTGCGTGGTCAAGCGCCAGGAGCCCTACGTGCGCGGGAGCGCCGGGGTCGGGCGGCTCGAGGCGGCGCGGTTCACCGAGCTGGCCGGGGCGTTGAACTCGGTCGGGCAGAAGGTGAGCGCCGAGGGTGCGTACATCGCCCGCTGAGGGCCGCGGGCGTCATTCCAGGGTCAAGCCGTCCGCGCACAACGAGCAGACCTGCAGCGTGTCGGTGTCGTCCAGGGTCCAGAGGGTGAGCGTGGCGACGAGCGGGCCGGCGCCGAGGTTCGTGGCGTCGATGTCCGCGGATTCCAGGCTTGCGCTGCCCCTCGCCGGGACGAGCAGCTCGGTGGGCGCGAAGCAGTCGGCGGTGGCGTTCACGCCGATGGCGGCGCCGTCCACCCACCATTCTTTGAGGATGCAGTCGGGTGATCGCAGCGTGACGTCGGTGGCCGACGGGTTCTGGAAGCTCGCGGCAACCCGAAGCGGCCCGGCGGGCCAACGCCCGGCAATCGAGGCGCCGGAGAGGTCGCGGAAGCCGGCGGAGGGGAGGAGGGACGACGACGCGCACGCCGGCGGGTCGAGGACCCGGGTGGCGCACGAGGGCGGTGTCTCCGTTCCCCCGGGGTCGACCTCGGAGGCCGTGGTGCACGAAAGGATGAACCCGGAGATACTGCCCAAGAGCCAACGCGCGCGACCTCCGCCGCGGAGCATGGCGTCCGCGCGTACGTTCAGCGTGGCATCCGGTTGACCGCGTAGCGGACGTAGAGCTCGTCGCCGACCGGATGAGCGTGGAGCAGGCGGAGCCGCGGCGCCGCCTCTGGGGAGAAACCCGCGCCGTCCACCAGAGTTGGCGCACCTTTTCCACCGAGGACGAGCGGACAGATCGTCACGTGGAGCTCGTCCACCAGATCGGCGGCCAGCCACTGGGCCATGAGATCGCCGCCGCATTCGAGCAGCAGCGTCTGCACGCCGCGGGCGGCCAGATCGGCCGCGACGGTGTGAGGGTCGGTCGGGCCCACGACGACGGCGGGGGATGGTCCCGCCACGGGCGCGTAGATGAGCGGCTCCACCCGGGGGTCTCGCCAGAAACGGGGCGCGTCGGGGAGGGGGAGCGTGCGGGTGATCACCGCGTTGATCCATCGGCGCCCCTCGATGGGGGTGACGTCCGCATCGAAGAAGGAGTCGGCTTGGAGGCGGGCGATCGCCTCCGCGTCCGGCACCAGCGGGAGCGGCCAGTTCCGGAACGTACGTCCGCCCACGAGCACGGCGTCGGCGCGGGCGCGGAGCACGCTCATGTAGGCTCGGTCTCGCCAGGTGCCGAGGGCGAAGTGATCGTAGGCGGCGGTGGCGATCCGCCCGTCGAGGGCAGTGGCCGTGTTGCCGATGACGCGCATCACCGCGCCCTCCGGATGCCGTCCTTCCGGCTCACAGGTCCCCGAAGTCTTCGCGAGAACGCCAACATTCCACCGCCACGTTTCCCACGTTCGGCATGTCGAACGGCGCCTTGGTCACCTTCACCCGCACCCGGGAGATCGGGAATTCACGGATGAGGACGTGCGCGACCTCCTCCGCCACCGCCTCGATGAGCCGGTACTCCTTCTCCTCGATGAGCTTGGCGATCTTCAGGTTCGCCTCGTAGTAGTCCACGATGTCCTTCGCGCGGTCCGCGCGGGCGGCCTCGCGCCAGTCGGTCTCCGCCTCGAAATCGATGACGATGCGCTGCCGGATGTGCCGTTCGTACTCGTGGAAGCCGATGCGGACGTCGTAGGAGAAGCCGTTGCCGTGGACCCGATCGTTCATGGGGCCCCGGAATATCCCGTCACGGGCGCCCCGGACCTCCCCAATCGGTAGCCGTCCCCGCGACGACGCCCACCTCGTGCGCGGCCCCGTTGACGGTCGGCCGGCCCTGGGTGACCTTCCCCGTAGAGGCTCTCATGCGCGTGCTCGTGGCGTACCCGCCGATCGAATCCGCAAAGGGCAGCCCCATGCTCACGCAGAACCGCCAATTCCAGTGGTTCACCGAGCCTAGCTACCTCTACCCGTGCATCCCCGCTTCTGCCGCCACCCTGCTGCTGAGCATGGGGCACGAGGTGGTCTGGGTGGACTGCATCGCCGAGCAGAAGGGCTGGGCGCAGTTCGATCGGCTCGTGCGCGAGTTCCAGCCCGAGCTGGTGGCGATGGAGACGAAGTCGCCGGTGGTGCGGTTGCACTGGCAGATCGTCGACCGCATCAAGGCCCTCGCGCCGGGCTGCAAGGTCGTCCTCTTCGGGGACCACATCGCCGGAAACCCCAGCGAAACCCTGGAGCTCTCCGCGACGGACTTCTGCATCACCGGCGGCGATTACGACTTCTCGCTCCGCAGCATCGTCTGGCATCTCACCGAGGGCCGGGCGCTGGAGAGCGGCATCTGGTGGAAAGCCGCGGACGGGGAGATTCTCAACTCCGGGCCCTACAAGGCCCAATATGCGCTGGAGAGCCTCCCCTTCTGGGATCGTGACCTCACCAACGCTCACCTGTACTTCGAGAAGTGGAAGTACCGGCTCCCGTTTCTCTGGACGATGGCCGGGCGCGACTGCCCCTACGGCAAGTGCACCTTCTGCAGTTGGACGGTCACCTACCCCAAGTTCTCCGTCGTCCCCCCCGAGCACCTCGCGGACGAGATGGAGATGCTCATCAAAAGGCACGGGGCCAAGAACATCTTCGACGACACCGGCGCCCTTCCCACCGGCAACTGGCTCAACCGCCTCTGCCACGAGATGATCGACCGGAAGATCAACGAGAAGGTCGTCTTCGACTGCAACTTCCGCTTCGACTACTTCACCGAGAAGAACGTCCACTTGATGAAGAAGGCGGGGTTCCGGAAGCTGATCCTCGGCATCGAGTCCGCGAGCGAGCGCACGATCGACATCCTCGACAAGTCGCTCACCCGCGAGCAGATCGTCGAAGGCTGCAAGATGGCGTCCGCGGCGGGTCTTCAGCCGCACCTCACGATGATGGTGGGCTACCCCTGGGAGACCAAGGAGGACGCCTACGAGACGCTCCGGCTCGCCAAGTACCTGATGCACGAGGGCTACGCGCACCACCTCCAGGCCACAGTGGTGATGCCGTACCCCGGCACGCCGCTGTTCAAGCTGTGCCAGGACATGGGCTGGATCCGCTTCGATCCCAAGGACTACGACCGCTACGACATGACCGAGCCGGCCTGCGTGCTCACCGACATGGACTCCGATCAGGTCGTCCAGATGGCGGGCCAGTTCTACAAGCTCTACATGCACCCCAAGTTCCTGGCCCATCAGCTGCGCAATCTGCGGTCGATCGACGATCTGGACTACATGCGCCGCGGCGTCTCCGCGATCTGGGGACACATCAAGGATTTTGCCGAAGTGCGGGCGGACCACGGGCAGCATCGGATGGCGGGGGGGAAGTAGTCCCCAGAGCGCGGAGACGCCTTCCCCGCCCGGCCCGCTGGCGCCCGCCGCGGTCCGCCGGCGCGGACCGGGAAAGGCGGGTGCCGACGCGAGGGT
>CAIXRH010000149.1 GCA_903921785.1 uncultured Pseudomonadota bacterium | reverse complement strand
GTGGGGAGCGGCGGGCGTAGCCCGCTGCGGGACCCAAAAAACGAAGTCCGGACCTAAAGCCTACGGTCTGCAGCCTCCAGCCTCAGGCCGGAGGTCGCCTCAAAGCTCCAGCGGCCGATCCGAGACGTCCGTCGCCAGCGACCCGCCGTCGATCGCGTTGTAGAGCTCGGTGTTCATGTCGTCCTCCGCCTTCCGCGATTCGTCGGCGGGGTCGGTGGCGACGAGCCAGTAGTTGAGCACGATGCCCCAGCAGCCGGCGAGCGACGTGACGCCGACCGCGGTGAAGGTGACCTTGCCGTCGGCGCCCGTCATGCCAGAGCCGAGGATGTCCCCCGTGTATCCGCGATCGTCGAGCGCGACCTCGATGCCCTCCGCCGGGTCCTTCCCGGCGATCACCTTCGCGGTGATCTCCACGTCGAACGTCTCGGGAGCGCCACACTCCACCCCCGCGGGGTCGGAGTCCTCCCCGCCGCCGCTGTCGGGGGTGGTCGTGCAAGCAGTGAGCAAGGCGAGGATGAACAGACGCGACATGGACCTCTCCCGGGAATAGACTCCCGCGCGCCGAGAGGCTACGCCGCCGCCCGTGGACGGGCCAGCCCCCGCGCACCCTTCTGGAGCCGAACGTGAACGATACTGAGTACCTCCAAGCTGCCCAAGCCGAAGGACGCGTCCGCTGCGCCCTCCTCACCCAGGACGGGGACGTGCTGCTGCGCGTCTTCCAGCCGACCGACCTCACGCTCTCCGAGCTGTTGCCGATCGTCGACAACTTCGGTCTCGTCGTGCGCAACGAGTGGGCCGATGGTTCCGCCACCGGCATCGCCACCTTCCGCGTCGCGCGGGTCCCGGGCGTGGCCAACGAGCAGGTGATGGCGCAGGCCGCCAACCTCTGCGAGGGCCTCGAGGCCGTCTTCGCGAAGAAGATGGCGTCGGACCCGATCAACCGCCTCCTCCTCCGCGGGAACCTCACCTGGCAGGAGGTCGACCTCGTCCGCGCCTACGTCGGCTACGCCAAGCAGATCAAGCTGGCCACGCCGGTGCCGAAGGTGCAGGAGATCGTGGTCAACCAGGCGAGCGTCATCGCCGCCATCGTGAAGCTCTTCCACGCGAAGTTCGATCCCGCGCTCGGCGAAGGTCGCGCTGCCGCGATCGCCGCCGCCACCGCCGGCGTGGTGGACGGCCTCAACAAGATCCCCACGGTGGATGAAGACTTCGTCCTCCGCTTCCTGCTCAACCTCGTGGAAGCCTCGCTGCGGACCAACTTCTACCGCACCGATCGGGTCTTCCACTACATCAGCTTCAAGGTGGATCACGCGAAGATCCGCCACATGCCGCTCCCGCGCATGATGGTGGAGATCTACGTGCACCACTACGAGATGGAGGGCGTGCACCTCCGCGGCGGCCCGATCGCCCGCGGCGGTCTCCGCTACTCCGACCGCGCGGACTTCCGCACCGAGATCCTCGGCCTCGTCACCACCCAGATGGTGAAGAACGTCGTGATCGTGCCGGAAGGCAGCAAGGGCGGCTTCTACGTGAAGTACACCATCGAGGACGCGGGCGACCGCAAGCGCATCGGCGACCGCCTCTACCAGGTGCTCATCCGCGGCCTCCTCGACGTGACCGACAACCTCGTGGCCGGCAAGGTGGTGCGTCCGCCGAACGTCGTGGCCCACGATGGCGACGACCCGTACCTGGTCGTGGCGGCCGACAAGGGCACCGCCCACCTCTCCGACACCGCCAACAGCCTCAGCAAGGCCTACGGCTTCTGGCTGGGCGACGCGTTCGCCTCCGGCGGCAGCCAGGGCTACGACCACAAGGTCGTGGGCATCACCGCCCGCGGCGGTTGGGTGCTGGTGAAGCGCCTCTTCCGCGAGATGGGGATGGACGCCGATCGCGACGAGTTCACCTCGTTCGGCATCGGCGACTGCGGCGGCGACGTGTTCGGCAACGGCGTGATCGAGACGCCGAAGATGAAGCTCCTCGCGGCCTTCAACCACGCCCACATCTTCCTCGACCCGAACCCGGACGCGGCGCGCTCGTTCACCGAGCGTAAGCGCCTGTTCGACCTCGTGGGCGGCTGGGACAAGTACGACACCTCCCTCATCAGCAAGGGCGGCGGCGTCTACTCCCGCAAGCAGAAGCTCATCCCGCTCAGCGCGGAGGTGCAGGCGATGCTCGGGACCGACGCCCAGGAGCTCACCCCGAACCAGGTGATCAACCTCATCCTCCAGATGCAGGTCGACCTCTTCTGGAACGGCGGCATCGGCACCTACGTCAAGTCGAGCCTCGAGACCAACGCCGACGCGAACGACCCGCCGAACGACGATCTCCGCGTCTCCGCCAACGAGCTGCGCTGCAAGATCGTCGGTGAGGGCGGCAACCTCGGGTTCACCCAGGCGGCCCGCATCGAGTACGCGATGCGCGGCGGCCGGCTCAACACCGACTTCGTCGACAACTCCGGCGGCGTGGACACCTCCGATCACGAGGTGAACCTCAAGATCCTCCTCAACCCGATGGTCGCCGCCGGGCGCATCACCGAGGAGCAGCGCAACGAGATCGTCCGCTCGATGACCGACGAAGTCGCGGCGATGGTGCTCGAGGACAACAACATGAACGGCCGCCTCATCTCGCTCGACGAGGTGCGGTCCGCCCGCGATCCGTTCCCCTACGGCCGCGCCATCGACTGGCTCTGCCAGAAGGGCAACGTCACGCGCCGCTTCCTGGTGCTCCCGAGCGACGACGAGATCCGTCGCCGCGCGGCCTCGAACAAGGGCCTCGTCCGGCCCGAGCTCGCGGTCATCCAGGCGCACGTGAAGATGCACGTGTTCAAGATGCTCATGCAGGAGGATCCGGCCACGATCCCGGCGTTCGACCGCCTGCTCCGCGGCTACTTCCCGGCCCGCGTGCAGCGCGAGTTCGCGGACGACCTCCCGAAGCACATGCTGGCGAAGGCCATCGTCATGACCACCCTCCTCACCGAGGTGGCCACGGACGCGGGCTCCGCGTACTTCCCGATGATGCTGGAGCTCACGGGCGCCAGCGCGGGCAAGGTGGCCTCGGCGTGGACCGAGGCGATGCGCTTCACCGACGGCGGCGTCGTCCGCGCCGGCCTCGTGGCGGCGCACGCGCACCCCGAGGCGGCGTACGCGGCGTGGACCACGTTCACCGACGCGATCCTCCAGCTCGTGCTCTCCTGGCTCTCCCCGGGGAGCGAGGGGTACAAGGGCGAGGACCCCAAGGCCTTCTCCGACGCGCTCGACGCGATTGGCGAGACCCGCACCGGCCACGACGCGACCTACGCCAAGAACGCGATCGACAAGTGGTTCGGCCAGGGGATTCCCCGCGAGCTGGGTGCGCAGATCGTGCGGGCGCAGAGCGCGGCGCGGGCGAGCGAGATCTGCCTCATCGCGAAGAAGCGCGGCGAGAGCATCCGCGACACCGCGCTGCTCTACCAGGCCGTGGGCGCGGCCTCGGGCCTCACCCCGACGCTCCGGGGCGTCGCGGCCCGTCGTGGCGAAGGCCGCTGGGACCCGGTGGCGCTCGGCATCCTCCGCATCCGCTACCGGGCGCTGCTCCGGGACCTCGTGGTGGCCTCGCCCGTCCAGGGCGCGGCGCTCCGCCACGGCGTCGAGCGCGGGATGGAGGCCGTCAGCACCGAGAAGGTGAAGGCGGTGGCCGACGTGATCAACCGGGTGCTCGGCAAGGAGCCGGACGTCGCGGCGCTGCTCGTCGGTGAGCAGCGGATCCGCGCCGCGATGGCGTAGTCCCCGCGCAGGGAACCGTCGGCCTCCGTCGGGCTTGTCCTGGCGGGGGCCGACTTCGTTTTGGCGGCGGTCCGGCGCGGGCGGGGCCCGCGCCGTCGGGCTCTCCGGTCGGCCTGCGGCCTCCCTCCGATCCCTACCGCGGCGCCGCGGCGGCGGGGTCTGGGCGCGGGCGGGCCTCGCCGCGGCCGAAGGTGCCTTCGGGAGGGGCCGTGGTACGCTGCGGCATGGCCCGCCGTTGTGCCTTGTGCTTCCTTGGCTTCCTCGCCGCCTGCAGCCGGGCATCCGTGGCCGACGTGGCTGCCTCCGGCCTGCCAGGGGTCTCCCGGGCGCTCGTCGTGCCCGCCGTCCGGTTCCTGGCGCCCGCCGGGGAGGCTTGTGAGGCCGACGCCACCGGCGCATCGGGGAGCTGGAGCCTGGTCCGGGTGCGCGGCGCGGTCGTCGAGAGCCCGGGCGGACGGGACCCGTTGACGGCTGGAGGGGAGCTCCCGGCGCTCCGAACGTGGGCGGCGGCGGTGGCCGCTCGGGCGCTGCGGTGCGGCTACACCGCGTCGCCCGAGGTGCTGCTGGACGTGGACCCGGCGACGCCCCTGCCCGTGCGTGAGCTCGCGGCGGCGATGGTCGGCGCCGGCCTCGCGCCGGTGCGTTGGTACGCCTGGGTGGACGGCGCCGGCAGCGACGCGGCGTTCGCGACCGAACTCCCGGCGGCGGACCTGCCCACCTGGCGGGTGCAGCCGCTGGGTGGCGCGTGGACCGTTGCGCCGCCGCCGCAGGGGGCAATCCACGTGGTGCCGGTCGGGGAGATCGCCGCGCTGCTCGTCGGCGCGCCGGCGCACGGACTGGTGCTCGGGCTGCCCGCCGGGACGCCCGCGGGCAGCTTGCTCGAGGTGATCGTGGCGCTCGGCGGCCGCGCGCTGCCGGAGCTGCGGACGCTCGACGCGGCGGCGGCGGAGCGACCGCCGCTCCCGCCGGCGGTCGCGTCGACGGGCGCGGCGACCCTCACCTTCGGCGGCGAGGTGGAGGTGGTCCCGCTCACCCTCTCGGCGGAGCCGGAGCGGAGCCTCCACCTCCAGGCGTTCCCCGGCGGCGCCATGGACGACCCGGCGGCGATCCGCGCCCTGACCGGCTTGCCCGCCGACAACGGCGCCTCGACCGCCGACGCTCCGCCCGTGGGTACGGGCGCGGACGGGGCTGGCGGCCGTTGACGCCGTCGTCGGGAACTACGGCGGTTGCAGGTACTCGAGCACCCCGTCCGAGCGCACGAGGTAGAGGTTGGTGGGGGTGAGCCAGCCGCCCGAGCCCCAGGCCACGTCCTCCACCGGACCGACCCACTCGGCGATGAGGGTGAGTGAGGCGCCGTCCACCCGGTAGAGCGCGGGTTCTTCTGCCCCGGAGACCACGTAGAGGCGCTGCTTGCGGTCGCAGGTGAGGCCGCGGGGGCGGGTGAGCCCGGTGAGCACGACCGTGTCGTTGCGGTAGAGGGTGCCGGCGGCGTCGATCCACACCACGCCGGCCTCGGTGTCGATGGACTGGATCGCACCATCCCGGAGCGCCGGGTGCTCGGGCGGCGGGGTGGTCGTGTCGTGGACCCTGCCCTCCTGGTCCACCAGCTTGGGCCCGGCGGCGGTGTGCACGAGGAAGGTGCCGGGGTCGGGGCCCCAGCCCATCCGATCGGCGCCGGTGAGGCCGGTGGTGAGCACGTAGGGGGCGTCGAGGTAGCGGGAGAGGCACCCCGCGGCGAGGAGCGCCAGGAGCGCGGCGGCGCGAGCGGTCAGCCGTTCACCACCGCGGCGACGCGCCGCACGAGGTCGGGGATATCTTCTTCTTCGATCGAGCAGAACGCCACACGGAGCGCATTGGCGCTCGGGACGGCGATGACGCCGGTGGACTGCTCTTCGATGAGGCGCATACGCACGGTCTGCGCGTCCTGCCCTTCGCGGAGCTGGACCAGGGCGAAGCAGCCGCTGTTGAACGGCAGCGCATCCACCCCCTGGGCGGCGAACGCGGCGTGCAACGCGTGGTAGCGGCGGCGGAGCACGCCGACGACCTCCTCCTGCTGGGCGGGGAGGTTGGGGTCGCGGAGGGCGGCGAGCACCGCGGCCTGCGCGGGCGCGTTGACGCTGGAGATGGTGCCGCGGAGCACGGCGCCGGCCTTCTCGACGAGGGCCTCGCCGGCCTTCCCATCGGCCGAGAAGGTGAGGAAGCCGACGCGGCCGCCGAAGAAGACCATCTCCTTGGTGGCGCCGTCGACCTTGCAGACGAGGAGCCGCTCGCGGTCGGCCCGCGCGGCGAGCGCGCCGAAGAGCGACTGCGCGTAGACATCTTCGCCAAAGTAGAGCGTGGCGTAGGCGTCGTCGCACAAGACGGCGAGCGGGAGCGGGTGCGCGAGCACGCGCTCGAGGATCGCGGCGGCTTCCGCCTGGGTCGGCGTGTAGCCCGTGGGGTTGTTCGGGAAGTTGAGCAGCAGCGTGGCGGGGCCGCGGAGGGCGGCGAGCTGCTGATCGAGCCCGGCGAGGTTGAACCTGCGCTCCCGGTCGAAGAACGGGAACGTGCGCAGCTCGGCGCCGTTGCGCATGCCCCAGATGGTCTCGTAGTTGTCCCAGAACGGGTCGGCGAGGACCAGCGGGTGCTCGGGGCTGGAGAACAGGTCGGCGACCAGGGAGAGCCCGTGGGACATCCCGTTGGTGACCAGCGGGAGGCTGCTCCGGGCGACGCCGATCTTCGCCCGCCACAGGTCCCGCAGTGGCTTGAGGCCGGCCGTGGGCGCGTAGAGGTAGGCGAGCTTGGGATCCAGCCCGGCGAAGTGTTCGCCGATGGCCGGGAGCGTGAGCGGCAGCCCGGATCCCGAGGTGATCTGCCCGATCGTGGCCTGCCGCTCGCACGCGGCGGCTTGCGCCGTCTGCTGCGGGATGCCGAGCGGGAGCTCCGCGCGGCGGCCCAGGGGCGACAGCAGCCGCGCTGCGGCCGGGTACTCGGACTCCAGGATCGGCAGGGCGTTCGGCATGGCGGTCGGCCCGAGTAACCGGGGGAGGGGCATCCGCGCGACGCCAGGTGAGGCGAGGGCTTCGTCAGGCGTTTGTGTCGGGAGCGCGACGCCGAGGCCGGCGCCGCTCAGGGAGCGACGACGGGGACCCACCAGTGGCCGTTGGACGCGTCGATCGGCGCGCGGGTGAGCACGAAGCGGCTGCCGCGGGTGAGCACGCAGCGCTCGGGGGCCGAGGCGTTGTGGTGGTTCTCCTGTCGCGGAAAATCGGCGCGGACGCGCGCGTCGCGGTCGAGGGTGATGGTCTCCCCCTGGGCGCCCGGGCTGCTCATCCCCGCGTACCAGTACCCGATGACCTCGCCGCTGGGCGCGCCGACGCAGCCGACGGGGAGGGTGGAGCGGGCGGTTGGCGCCTCGGAAGCGGCGGGCTTGGGGGCGGCCGGGACGGGCGTGGGGGCCGGAGGTTCGGGGGCGGCGGCGGCTTCGGCGGGCGCGGCCTCGGTCGGCGCGGAGGCGGCGACGGCCGGAGTGGGATCGCCAGCGGGCGCGACGGCGGCTTC
>CAIXRH010000148.1 GCA_903921785.1 uncultured Pseudomonadota bacterium | reverse complement strand
TGGCGGCCGCGCTGGCGCAGGCGCGCCTGGGGCACGCGGCGGTAGAGATCGTCGAGCCCGCCTGGGCGCTGAGCCACCTCCGCGGCCGGGAAGCCTGGGCGCTGCCCCTCGGCCTCCCCGAGGCCCCGGCGGCCGTCTTGGCGATCGGCGCGGCGCTCTCGGCCGACCGAGCGCTGCGGCTCCCCGCGGAGCCGCGGTGGGGGCCGGGGTTCACCGAGCAGGAGGCCTACCGGGCGCTCTCCAACGCCCGGTTGCCGAGGGAGAAGGTGGAGGACCCAGCGGCGTGGGCGCGGGAGCGGCTCGCGGCGGGGGAGGCGGTGGTGTGGGCGGAGGGGCGCGCGAGCTTCCTGGACACGCCGCTCGGGCCGCGGGTGCGGCTCGTGCCGGGCCCGAGCCCGATCGCGGCCGATCCGCGGTGGGTGGGCCCCGACCTGGGGAGGGCGACCGCGGCGGCGTTGGTGGCGCCCGACGGGCTGCCAGCGCTCTCGCCGCTGGAGGTGGTGTCCGCGTGGCGGGCGCTCGGCGGGCGGCTGGTGCTCGGGGGGTTCGTGGTTTGAGGCGGCGGAGGCCCGGCCGAGGGCGTGGCGCCGCGGCCGCCGGCCCGCCCACGCCGACCCGAGCGCCGCCCGGCTAACGACGGTCCTTGCCGCTGGCGGTCATGGCACGACTCTGCCGGTCGAGGATCTGCTGCATGCTCTCCTGCCCGGCGATGCGCCCCGCCAGGACATCCGCGAGACCACAGTTACACCGTTCATTCTTGGGCGTGAGGCCCACGCCGGTGACCACGGGGAGCGACGCGCAGCCCGCCCGGTGGACCACGTAGGGCCGCAGCCTCGCCGCCATCTCCGCCTGCTCGAGCACCGCCACCAGCTCCGTTCGGGACAACGAGCTGGTGCCGGGCGGTTGGGTGAGGGCGGCGCGGAGCTGGAGGATGGCGTCGAGGGACATACTGAACAGATATTCAGATATCCAACCATCTGGCAAGGGGGATCGTGCGGAGATGCGGCGGCCCCGTCGTGGCGGCCACGGGGTCGCCCGCGCGTCGCGGCCCCCGGGTTACGGCCTGCGCTGCCGATGTTCCGCCGGTTCTTGCTCGCCTGCGCCCTCCTCGTGCCCGTGACCGCGGTCGCGGCGCCGCGTTCGTCGTCGCTCTCCTGGGTGCGGCTCGACGGCGCGGAGTCCTGCCTCGCGGCGCCCGATCTCGCGCGGGCGGTCGAGGCGCGGCTGGGGCGCACGGTCTTCGTGACGCCGGCCACCGCCGACCTCGCGGTGGAGGGGCGCGTGGAGCCGCTGGGGGCCGGCGCCGTCGGCTGGCGCGCCGTGCTGAAGCTGACGGACGCGGCCGGGAAGCCGCTCGGCGACCGCACCGTGGAGAGCCACGCCGCCGCCTGCGACGAGCTCGGACGCACGGTCGCGGTCACCCTCGCGCTGATGATCGAGCCGCCCGGAACGCCGGCCGAGCCGCCGGTCGCAACGCCGCCCGCTCCCCCGCCGCCGCCGCCCCCGCCACCTCCCGACAACCCCCGGCGTTGGCAGGTCGGGATCGACGGGTCCCTCACCGGGGGCGCGGGCGCCGTCCCTGGGGTTGGTATCGGGGGAATCACGGTGGTTCGGGTGCGTCCGCCGGGGTTCATTCCGCTGGTGGCGCAGGGCGAGCTGGTGCCGTTCTCGCGCGTGGGGGACGAGGCGGCGCACACCGACTTCACCCGCCTCGTCGGCGGCGTTCAAGGCTGCCCTTTGGCGCTCACCCGGGCGAACGTCACCCTCGACGGCTGCCTGGGGGTGGACGCGGGCGTAATCTTCGTGCTCGAGACCACGGCCGCGGTGGACGCGACGGAGAAGGTCGTCGTCCAAGCCCACGGCGCGCTCCACCTGCGCTGGAACGTGGTCGGGCCGCTGGTGCTCCGCGCCGGCCTCCACCCGATCGTGCCGCTTCGAAGCGTCTCCTTCGTCGATTCAGCGGGCGAGGTCGTCTACACCCCCGCGCCGGTCGCGGGCTTCGTGGACGTGGGGCTGGGGCTGGCGCTCTGAGGTCGGGCGATCCTGCCGTTCGTCGGGGTATTTTTGGTGGTCCCCCCTCCCGGCCCTCCTCCACCCTCGCGAGCCACGACGGACGTCGGCTCGCGCCGCGGCGGCGATTGTCGTGACTTCCGGCGGTCGTGCTCATAATCGGGCCCCGGCGCCGCCACCGAGCGGAGCATGGAGCTGAGCATCGCCTCGAGTCCGCCCGCCGCGCCGCGCTTCGAGGAGGTCTTCGCCGCCTGCGCGCCGCTGGTGTGGCGGACGATGCGGCGGCTCGGGCTCCGGGAGGCCGACGCGGAGGACCTCGCGCAGGAGGTCTTCGTGGTGATCCACCGGAAGCTCCCGGAGTTCGAGGGGCGGTCGAAGCTCACCACGTGGGTCTACGGAATCTGCGTGCGCGTCGCGGCCGACCACCGGCGGCGGGCGCACGTGCGGCGGGAGACGCTCGCCGACGCCGAGCCCGAGCCGGCCGTGGCCCCGGCGCAGGGGGAGGCGCTCGCCCGCGGGGAGGCCCGGGCGCTGCTGGACACGGTGCTCCAGGAGCTCGACGACGACAAACGTGCGGTCTTCGTGCTCTACGAGATCGAGGAGGTGCCGATGGCCGAGGTCGCCCTGGCGGTCGGTGCGCCGCTTCAGACCGTCTACTCGCGGCTCCACGCCGCCCGCCGCCTCGTCGCGGAGGGCATCGCCCGCCTCAACGCCCCGGGGGTCCAATGAGCGCGCCCGACGACGACGATCTCGTTCCGCCGCCGCGGCTTTTCGGGTCGGGTGACACGCCCGAGGCGCTGCGCGACGCCCTCCGCGCCGCCCGGGCCGACGGACCCTCGCCCGACGCCCTGGCCGCCCTGGCCGCGCGCCTCGGG
>CAIXRH010000147.1 GCA_903921785.1 uncultured Pseudomonadota bacterium | reverse complement strand
GCGGCCGCCGCCCTCGTCCCGCTCGTCGCGGCGCTCGCCACGGCCCGGATCCGCCTCCCGCCGCTGGTCGACGAGGACGAAGAGGACGTCCCGCTCCGCGAGGCGGTCGCCACCGCCCTCCGCGACGCGGCGCTGCTCGCCTGGTCGGTCGCCGCCGCGGGCTGCACGCTGCTCGACGAGACGTTGGTGGTGCTCGTCGCGCTGCGGGAGCACGCGGCGGGCGCGGTCGGCGCCGCTGCGGTGGCGGTGCTCCTCGCGGCGAGCGCGGTCGGGGGCTTCGCCGCCGAGCCGCTGGTACGGCGGTTCCCCCCGCGCTCCTTGCTCGTAGGGATGTCCGTCGGGTCGGTCGTGGGGTTGGTCGGGTTCGTGCTCACGCCCGCCGGGAGCGCGAGCGGGGTCGCCGCGCTCGCGCTGCTGGGCGCTGCGGCGGCCCCGCTCTACCCGCTGGTCCAGGCGGAGGCGCTGGCGCGGCTGCCGACACGCCCCGGGCTGGTGCACGCCCTCCAGACCCCCCTGGCCTGGATCGACGTGGCCGCCCCGCTCGGCCTCGGGGCGCTCGCCGCCGGCGTCAGCGTGGATGCCGCGGTCGGTGCGCTCTTGCTCCAGCCAGTGGTGGTGGTGCTCGCCGTGGTGTGGACGCGCCGCCGCCCTCAGCGCAGCTCGCTCGGCAGCCCGGCGGCGAACGCCTCCAGGTAGGTCATGCACATCGCCTCGGTCGGACCCGCGCAGCGCACCTCGTCCTTCCCGTCGGCGCCGAGCCAGGCCATGAGGTTCACCGAGGGCGCGGTGCCCGCGGACTTCACGATCACCCGGTAGCCCTTCACGTCGTGCCCGCCGATCTTCAGCGGGACCGCCCCGGCCTCCACGGTGAGCGCGGGGTTGGCCTTCGCGCGGGCCACGCCGGCCTCGATCTCGTCGAGCGCGACGGCCTCGATCCGGTGATGGCGCAGCGAGCCCGACGGGCACGCGACGTCCGTCATCCCCGCGTAGCGCACGAACTGGCAGCCAGAGAGCGGCCCGGAGGCAATGTCGGCGGCCGCGTGGGCCGTCACGACCACCAGTTGTACGCTGTGCTCCTTCTCCATGGCCATGAAAGTCGGCATCGCGGTGCCGCCGCCTTCCATCGTCCCCTCCCACAAAACCTCCTCGGGCGTGGTCTTCGTGGCCAGCTGGGCGATCCGGTAGGTCACCGTGAGGTGCTCCGGGAGCGCCGAGGTGACGTTGAGGTCGACGCGGGTCTCGTGTCCGCCGGGATCGAGCACCAGGGCGGGGAGGGGGCCGGGGTGGAGATCGGCGAACGTGATCGACCAGGTCTGCTGGTCGAGCGCGAGGTTGAGCTGGACGTCGTCGGCGCGGGCGAGGGTCGCGAGGAGGAGCATCGGGGAGCCTAACGGATCACCGCCCGACCACCTCGGTCGCCGGCCAGTACCGTTCGCGGATCCGGGCGGTATAGGCGAGGAGCCGCGGCGAGCGCGCCGCGGCGTGGACCGGGGTCTCCACCGGCATCGTCTGGATGGCGGTGAGGAAGGCGTAGAGGGTGGCGTCCACCGAGCGGGGGGCGTCGCCGAGGAGGTAGGGTTGATCCCCGAGCAGCGTCTCCACCGCCTGAAGGTCGGCGATGCCCATCGCGAGCGCCTCCTCCCGGCTGTGGCGTCCGGCGCCCTGGGCCTGCGCGTTCCGCCGCACGTTCCGCCGCACCAGCGCCATCGCCACGGGCGCGATCACCGCCGGGAACATCTTGCTGAACGCCGGGTAGAGCACGGCGTAGCCGTCGTCCTCCACCCACCGCAGCCGCAGGGTGACGAAGTACAGGCCCTCCTCGATCATCCGGCGTACGGCCCGCGCCGTGGCGAGCTCCGCTGGGGAGAGCCCCGCGTCGAGCTGCACGTCGTGGCGCCGGCTCAGCGCTTCGAGGATGAGCTGGGAGTCGCCCATGAGCTGCCCGTCGAGCTCCACGTAGGGGATCTTCCCCTTCGGCGCGCGCAGCGGGTTGCCATCCTTGCGGGTGTACGGGATCTCCGCGAGGCGGAGCCACGTCTCCAGCTTCATCACGAACGGCGAGAAGTCAGGCGCGCCCCAGGCTGGGCGGCTCCCGTAGACGACGATGGGGTCCATGGGGGGAGGGTATCGCGAGGGCCCGTCCGGCGGCGGCTCGACCGGACGGGCGGGTGGTTAGCAGCGCGCTCCACCGCCCCGTGAGGTTGCCGATGACCCCCCGCCGCCGCCTTGGCCTCGTTGTGCTCGCCGTGGTGCTCGCCCTCGCGACTCCTGCATATTGGTGGCTCTTCCTCGAGAGCGCGGCGCCGGTGGGCACCTTCGCCGTCGATCTGAAGGAGATCCGCCGGCTCGCCTCCTCGATCCCGGGGGAGAAGGCCACGGCGGTTCGCTTCGAGCGGGTGGCCGCGTTCCACTTCCCGTCCATCGCGGTGATGGCCGGCGACTCGTGGGCCATGACCACGATGCCAGTGTACGCATGGCAGCTGGTTTTTCCCGACCACACCGTCGTGGTGGACACCGCGATGGACGAAGCGGGCACCGAAGCGGCGGGCGGGAGCGACTTCGACCCCGAGGCCTTCGCGAGGATGGAGCGGGCGATGGAGGCCGCTTCCGACGTCGTGATCACCCACGAGCACATGGACCACATCGGCGGGCTCACCGCCGCGCCGAAGCGCGCCGAGGTGCTCAAGGTGGCGCGGCTCACCGCCGAACAGCTCGCCCACCCGGAG
>CAIXRH010000146.1 GCA_903921785.1 uncultured Pseudomonadota bacterium | reverse complement strand
GAGGGTAGAGGGTAGAGGGTAGAGGGTAGAGGGTAGAGGGTAGAGGGTAGAGGGTAGAGGGTAGAGGGTAGAGGGTAGAGGGTAGAGGGTAGAGGGTAGAGGGTAGAGGGTAGAGGAGTGTAAAACCACGTTCAACTTGCCGCAACCCGAGCGCGCTGCCCGATCCGCATTCCGCCCAATCCAGGTCCGCGGAGCGGCCCGAGCGCACGGCCCTGCCCACCCGCCCGCGCCGGCGGTCCAGGAGCCATGGGCGCCGAGAATAGCGGGGCGGACGCACAAAGCGTCGGGACCGCGCGCTCACTCCGAGCACTCAATGCTGTCGCCCTTGGTATCTCACACCCAACCGTGGTGGGGTCTGGGCGGTATGCGCTTCGGGTCCGAGGCATGCGGATCACGAGTGCATCCAGATGAATAGATAAAACTCCAGGTGAACGAACAGCAGGGTCTCGGCAACCACAAAATTACCACGCCTTAATTGAGGCAGATTTCCCCTCACTGCCAACACATGAAGCAGGGCGCAGCACGAAAGCCCTCCGACAAGGGGTGGAGAATACCGTAGACCCGGCTGAGTGACCCAATCCAAGTAGGGACCAACAGCCCATAGCACCACGTAGGCTGCAGCTGCGACGAGAGCCATCCAAGGCCGGTCGCCGCCCCTCACGACTTTTCCCGCGAGGCGTCGAGCCGGCCAATCTCTGCACGGACAGGGCCGAACAACACCAGGAGGTTGACAAGGAACACAACGACGAGGGACAGGAGCAGCGCCTCGGTGAGCGGGCGTAGCTCCTTCTTCTGCGCAAGCAGCAGCAAAGGAATGTCGAGCACGAGCAGCACGAAGCTGGGCAATACCAGACAGGTGGCCTCGATGGCGGGCCAGCCAAACCGATAACCGAATGCTGCGCCCATGAGCACCATGAGCAGTGGCACCCTCCACAGGACCGTGGCCGCTTGCCCGCTCGTTCCGTCGACGGAACGCATCACAGTTCCCTCAGATCGTAGCCCCAACCGATCAGATCAAACCGTGGCTTTTCCGTCGGGAGCCCTGCCGCCTTCAGCAACGTGTACGTTACCGAGTTGCTGTTGGTGGCGTATGGAATGTACTGTACGTTGCGGCTCTCAATTTCACGCTCTGCACCCTCGATCAGGGCCGCCTGCGCACACGAAGCCGCGGTGGGCTCAAATGTCAGCCCGATGGGAGCGTGTGCGAGCAGCGTGTTCGATTGTATATAGATACAGCCGAACGGGTTAAGCGTCGAACCTGGGCACTCGGCGCTCGGGTCGGCCGGCATGCCATCGTACTGTTTGAAGGTGCCGTCCGGGTATTCGACCACCACATAGGAGTGTGGGTAGCTTGAGTTGTCCCAACCGACGCCGATTTTGCACGGAGTCGCGGCTGGGGACGACGTGGGGCTCAGCACCCGCGCATCCATCCACGCCGGTTGCTCCCCGCAGCGGTCCCGCACGAGCGGCCTGGTCTCTGTCGATTTCGTACTCTTCGAGCATCCTGGCAGGGTGGTCCATAGCACCTGCCCACCGCTGGCCACAAAGGTGTCGTCCGACTCCAGAGTGTAGCACTGCACCCAGATCTGGCACTTCCCGTCCTTCGGGATGGCCATGTAGTCCGGATCCGGACGATCCCAATACGGATCGTCCTCCGAATGGTCAGGATCGAATTTCGCCTGGCACATCGAACCGTACTCGGTGCCGAAGCCCACTCGGTGCGCTTCCGAGCCTCCCGGCAGGTAGCAGCCGCAGTCCTTCTCGCACTCGTACTGGTACTCGCAGCCATCGGCGGTGGTCACCCATCCCGGATAGAGGCTCGACACCCGCCCTTCGTCGCCGATGCTGCCGTTCCCGTTTCCACAGGAGTCTCCGACGGACTTCGGCTCGTCGTCCCAACACCAGCACGGGTCACTCGTTTGGCCCGCGAACCGCTCCACCCCCTCCTCAAACGCCCCCCACCCGCTCCTCTGCCCGACCTGCCACCCCCCATCCCGGGCGCGGACGATGTCCGCCACGGTGGCCGACTTCCCCTCGAACGCCTTCGCCGCGTTCACCGCCGCCCACGCCTGCTCCACCGCCGGGTGCACCAGCCCCGACGGCAGCCGACCGGAGCGCCGCACCGCCTCCCGCGCACCGCCCGAGAGGCCGCGGGCCGCGCCGGTGGTGAAGTCAAGCTCGACCACCTCAGCTCCGCCGGATCGCGACGACGCAGTCGACCTGCGCTTGCCCAGCGCCCGAGGTGGAGTGGTACTGGAGGCCGAACTGCACCCACATCTCCGAGTCGATGCTCAAGGATACCTCGCCGCTGTCGAGCTCGCCGGCCCCGTGGTAGTTCGCGTCGAGCGCCGTCCACCCCGAGGGGTTCTCCTTGCTGGTCGTGGCCGTGCGATACGCCAGCTTCCACTCGAAGTTCCCGGTGAGGCTCCGGCAGATCACCACCGCCTTCATCTTCTGCGCCAGGAGCGCGGGCACCCACCCGGAGATGAGCGCGAAGCCGTCCGAGGAGGTGCTCGTGTCCAGCGCGAAGGAGCGAGAGCCGAGCACCTGCCCGCACTGGGTGTAGACCAGCGACGTCGACACGTCCGCCTGGCCGGGGGTCGACCCCGACGACAACGAGTAGCCGAGCCCGAAGCGCACGAAGAACTTCCCGGCGGTCGTGCTCGCGATGGAGACCACCCCCGTGCACTTCTCCCCTTCGCCGACCTGCGTGGTGTTGTCCAGGAGCGCCGGCGCGTCGGGGCTGTCGGTCCGCACCGACGCGGTCTGGATCGCGAGGCCCACCTGGAAATTCCCGCTCACGGCGTGGGCGCGGAGGGCGGCCTTCACCGAATCGACCCCGATACACGGGATCCAGGGACAGAGCCACTCGTACACCACCGTGGTGGAAAGCGCGAGCAGGTGGACTTGGGACTCGGGGACAGACTGACCACAGGCCATGATGAGCACGCCTTGATGTGCTCGACAGACTTACTAGACGACGACGACGACTGCAAGCCGCATACCGCTCGGGATCCGTCACGATTTGTCGCGACACGATTCTCAAAACAACGCATAAGTCGTGAACTCTCCAAGGGCTCACAACGTCGGAACCTCGCACTCGCCCCGAACGCACGGCCCCCAACCCTCGATGCCCCCGGCCTCGGTGACCCCACAGACAGACTCTCCGCCGCAGCTCACCTGGGTGAACCGGGTGGAGCCACGCTGCCGGCCGACGCTCCGCTGGACGACGTCGAAGGAGCGGCCCGGGTGTACCGGCGTGCCCACCCGTCGGCGTCGGTGGTCGAGGGGCGATCGGCGGCGAGACTGGCGGGGCGGGCGCGGGCACCGTCAGTAGTAGGCTCGCTCCGGGTGCTCCACCCTCATGCTGTGGTGGGGACCCGGGTAGGTCCCCGCGATCTGCCCGCCATCGTGCTCGGCGGGGGCCATGGCGTTGACCTCGTGACCATACCTGACTATCCTCTGGTCATGACCACCGTCGGCACGGCCGCCCTCAAGGCGCACCTCAGCGAGCACCTGCAGTCCGTCCGGCGCGGGGAGACGATCATCGTCCTTGACCGGAAGGAGGCGATCGCCCAGATCGTCCCGGTGGGCGCGGCAGGCCTCTCGCTGTCCTCCCGAGCGCCCTCGGGGCCGCTGCACGAGGTTCCGCTCCTTCCGCCGATCGTGTCCCGAGGGGACGTGATGGAACAGCTCGGCGAAGAGCGCCGCGAGCGGCTGGAGTAGGCGGTGATCGCGTACGTGGACTCCTCCGTTCTGCTGCGGGTGGTGCTCGCGCAGCGCGATCAACTCGCGGAGTGGTCCGCGATCCGCCAGCCGCTCACGAGCATGCTCACGGAGGTGGAATGCCTGCGCACGCTCGACCGGCGAGCCCGGCAGGGTCTCCTCGAACCGTCGGACCTGGCGGATCGGCGGTCCCTGGTGCTCCGGCTCCTCGATCGGATGGAGCGGGTCGATGTGTCGCCCGTGGTGCTCCGCCGCGCCGCCGACCCGTTCCCGACGCCGCTCGGGACGTTGGACGCGATTCACCTCGCGACCGCCGTCCTGTGGCGAGACGCGCGTGGTGAGGCGCCCGTCATGGCCACGCACGACGGGCAGCTCGCCACGGCGGCGCGCGCCATGGGGCTCATGACCGCGGGCGCCTGAACCGCTGCAGCCCCCTCAATCCCCCACGAACACCCGCTGCACCCGCCGATTGTCGACCTTCACGAGCAGCTCGTAGGGGATCGTCCCCGCAGTCGCCGCCACGGCCTCGGGGCGCAGCACGGCCCCGTCGTGCTCGCCGAAGAGGAGCACCGAGTCGCCCTCGACGGCGTCGGGCACTCTGGAGAGGTCGATGGTCAAGGAGTCCATCGAGACGCGCCCGACGATCGGCACCTCGTGGCCCCGCACCACCACCTTGCCGGCGTTCGACAAGCGCCACGGGACGCCGTCGTTGTAGCCGGTCTCCACCAGCCCCACGCGCATCTGCTCGGTCGGCACGCGGAAGGTGCCCGAGTACCCGATGCGATCACCCTGGTGATACACGGCGATACGCGCCACGCGGCTCACGAAGGCCACGGCGAGGGTGAGGTCCTTCACGTCGTCGGCGAGGGCCGGGCCGGGCGCGATGCCGTAGAGCCCGAGGCCGATGCGGAGCATGTCGTAGCGGCCCCGAGGGAAGCGGATCGCCCCGGAGGTGGCCGACGCGTGGCGCACTAGGTTCGTGAAGCCGGCGGCGGCGAGCTGGGCGATCACGGCGTCGAACTGGTCGAGCTGGCCGTGGGTGAAGTCGTCCGCGGTGGGGTCGTCCGCGGAGGAGAGGTGGGTCATCACGCCGGTGAGGCGGACGAAGCGGCTGCCGCGCAGCAGGGTGAGGAAGTCGGCGATCTCCCGCGGGAGCACGCCCATCCGGCCCATGCCGGTGTCGACCTCCAGGTGTACGGAGAGCTCGCGCTCCGCGCGCTCCGCCGCCGCGAACGCCGCCCGGGCGAAGGCCAGCGAGTACACGCCGAGCGTGAGGTTGTAACGGAGGACCTTGTCCACCTCCGCAGGGTCGGCGAGGAGCACCAGGATCGGCAGGTGCACCCCGGCGCGCCGCACGGCGGCGCCTTCGTCCACCGCGGAGACGCCGATCCAGTCCACCGCCGCGGTCTGCATCCATCGGGCGATGCGGGGCAGCTCGGTGCCGTAGGCCCAGGCCTTGAGCATGGCGAGGATCTTGGTGTTCGGGCACTGGGCGCGGAACCAGCGGATGTTCTCCCGGATGGCCGAGAGGTCCACGATGAGGCGCTTCGGCGCGATCGACTCCCACAGCTCCCGGGCCACCTGGTCGAGCCCCGCCGCGCGCGGGCCCTTCACCAGCACCGTGTCCCCCGGGTGGGCCAGCTCGCGGAGCACGCCGCGCGCCTCCGCCACGGAGGCCACCCGGACGGTCTGGGCGCCAGGGGCGGCGGCCGCGAACGCGGAGCAGGTGGCGCCGAGGCCGGGCGCGTCCCCCACCGCCACCAGGGCGCCGAAGCCCTGCTCCGCCGCGAGCCGACCGACGAGCTGGTGCTGGCGCTCTTCGTCGGCGCCGAGCTCGCGCATCCCCGCGAAGACGAAGACCTTCCGGCCCGCCGGGTCCGCCGCCTGCGCCGTGGCCCGGACCGCGGCCTGCACCGAGAGCGGATCGGCGCTGCAGGCGTCGTTGACGATGAGCAGCCCCTCGGGCGAGCGCCAGTGCTCCATCCGCGTGGACGGGAAGGTGAACGCCGCGAGCACCTCCCCCATCGCGGACACCGGCACCCCGAGGAGGAACGCGGCCTGCGCGGCGACCATCACGTCCTGGAGCAGGTGCGGCGACGTGGTGGGCACCTCGAGCGTGGTCCCGGCGAGGCGCACCAAGGTGGACGTACGGCTCGCCTCGACGATCTCCCAGCGGAGCACCGGAGCGGGCCCTGAGTGATACATTACGGAAGATTCCGTAGTTGCGGTCCAGGCGGAGAGCTGCGGCTCGTCGCCGGGGACCAACGTCCAGCGCGGCGCCACGATCCCCTGGAACAGCGCGAGCTTCTCCCGCGCGGTCTGCTCCCGGGAGCCGAGGCTGCCGATGTGGGCGACGCCGATGTTGGTGAGCACCCCCACGTCGGGGCGGAGGATGCGCGCGTGCGCCGGCATCTCCCCTGGCGCGGAGATACCGGCCTCGAAGATGTACATCTCCGCGTCCATGGGGGCGGAGAGCACCGCCAACGGCACGCCGACCTGGCTGTTCCAGCTCCCGGGGGTGGCCGCCACGCGGAAGCGGGTGGAGAGCAGCGCGGTGAGCGCGTCCTTCACGATGGTCTTGCCGTTGCTCCCCGTGACGGCCACGACGGTGCCGGTGAACCGCGCCCGGTGCCACGCCGCGGCAGCCTGGAGCGCCGCCAGCGGATCGTCCACCTCCAACGCGAGGCCGGTGGCGGGCGCCCGGCCCCGCTCCACCACCACCGCGACGGCCCCGTTGCGGAGCGCCTGCTCGGCGTAGGCGTGACCGTCGGCCTGGGCGCCGCGCAGCGCGAAGAACACGTCTCCCGGCTGGACGCTCCGCGAGTCGATCCGCAGGCTCACGATCGGGGTTTCCGGCGTTCCCGGCGCCACCCGGGCCCCCACCACCGCCGCCAACGCGGGAACGTCGAGCCCCAGGTTCATGGCGCCGGGGTATCGCGAGCCGCCCGCGCCGCCCACCTCCGGCCCCGCCCGGGGGCCGGAGTCGATCATGGGCTTCTGGGGGGCCAGCCCGGGCGCTGCGCACACACCGGACCCATAAGTGGCTGAAACCGTCGACGACAAGCCGGGCGCTGGCCCACCCCGCGTCGCCGGTTGTACGGCTGACCGAGGCGGCGGGTTACTGACCCGCCGACGACCGAAGCCGAACTACAACCGGCATAAAGATGAGCCGAACCGGAAGCGAGCGTTAGCGTAGCGCCCGCATCGGCGGCCGGGCGATGATCTCACGGGTAATACGGCCTGAGCCTGAAGAAGATCGTGAAACAACCTAGACAATCGCTGGGAACCGGATTACGGCCGCATCTGAGGTAAAGATGCCTTCGATCCTGAGAGTTTCGCCACATCTGACTCCCGAAGAGGTGGTGGCGCGGTT
>CAIXRH010000145.1 GCA_903921785.1 uncultured Pseudomonadota bacterium | reverse complement strand
GCCCTCCGCCAAGCGGCGGGAGCGGGCCTACGCCTGCGAGGAGCCCGACGCCCCGACGTCTCGGCCGATCCGCCGAAAGGCGGCGGTCAACTGGAGCGGGTCCACCGTGCGCTCGCTGCTCACCAACGAGAGCTACCGCGGCGTGCTCGTCTACGGGCGCACCCAACACGTCATCCGGAAGGGCACGAAGCAGGTGGCTCGGACGCCCGACCGCGCCGAGCGCACCGTCGCCCCCCACCTCCGCCTTATCGAACCCGACCTCCAGGCCCGCGTCGAGGCGCGCCTCAGCACGGGCAAGGAAGCCGGCGCCCGCCAGGGGCGGCGCCCCAAGGGGGTCCTGGTCGGCAACCTCCTCTGCTCCACCTGCGGCGGCCGGATGTACGTCGTGGGCACCACGCCCGAGAGCTACGTCTGCGGCAACCGGCACCAGAAGGGCGACACGACCTGCAAGAACGACCGCCGGCGCCCCCGCGAGGCGCTCGACGACGCCTTCGTCGACGCGCTCGCCGCCCGACTGGAAGAGGGCACGGTGGTGGACCTCGCCGTCGAAGCGGTGCGCCGCCGCTCCGCGCCCGAGGTCCGGGTGGACGAACGAAGCGCCCTGGCCAACCGCTGCAAGGAGCTCCGCGACGCCTGCGAGAACTACGAGACCGCCATCGCCCGCGCGACCCCGGCGATGATCGACCGGCTCCTCGGCCGCCTCGAGGCCACGGCGGCGGACCTGGCCGTCGCGGAGGCCGCCCTCAACGCCACGCCCGAGCCCACCGACGTCGGCGCGCTCGACGCCGACGCCCTGCGCGCCCGTGTACGAACCCGCGTGAAACAGCTGCGCACGGCCTTCGCGGACGACGTCCCCGCCGCCCGCGAAACCCTGCGCCAGCTGCTCGAAGGACCCGCTCGCGCGGTGCCTGTCATGGTGAACGGTGCGCCGAAATACCTTGTTCGTGCCAAGGTTTCTGCGGCAGCGCTGCTGCCGCCGGGCGTCGTGAGCAAATTAGGTGGTGATCCCAAGGGGAATTGAACCCCTATTGGCGAGATGAAAACCCGCTGTCCTGACCTTTAGACGATGGGATCAAAGAAGAGAAAAGGGTGGTGGGTCGCGCGGGAATTGAACCCGCGACCCACGGATTAAAAGTCCGGTGCTCTACCAACTGAGCTAGCGACCCGTCCGGCCGACGATTAATCGCCACCCGTTTCGCGGTCAACCCCCTCCGCGCGCCTCCGCGCCCACGTTCCCCGCAGCGGACTCCACCAACGCCGTGAACCAGGCGCCGGATCGGTACTCAGGGTGTCCCTGCACGCCCACGCAGAAGCGGCGTTCTGGATGCCAAATCGCCTCGACCACGCCGTCCGGCGCCCGAGCGAGCACCCGGAATCCCCCGAGGCCGTCCACCGCCTGATGATGCGTGGAGTTGCTGGCGTCCCCGACACAGCTGGCCAACACCTCGGGCGCGCCGACCTCGACCCGCAGCGCGTGCCACGGCTCCACCGGGTCGGTGGCCTGCTCGTGACCGTCCACGTGCTGCCGGAGGCTCCCGCCAGCGGCAACGGCGAGCACCTGCATGCCCCCACAGATGCCGAGCGTAGGAAGATCGCGCCGGATCGCCTCCCGCGCGAGCGCGAGCTCCAGCGTGGTCCGGTCCTCGTCCGTGCGGTCCAGGCGCCCGGTGACCGCCTGACCGTAGTGCCGGGGGTGGATATCGAAGGCGCCGCCGGTGATGACCATGGCGTCGACACGGCCGAGGATCGCGGCCGCCCCCTCGGCATCCCCCGGCGCGAGGAGGACCACGACCGCTCCGGCCGCCCGCAGCCGCTCCACCACCGCCTCCCCCACGAAGACCTCCGGTCGCGGCGGGCGCACGTTCGCCGACACCGGCGCCGGACCCCGAGCGCGACGATCACAGGTGACGGCGACGATCGGGCGCATGTCCCAGCGTAGACCTGCCCGGCGGCGTGCGCCACCCTCCACGACCGCCGGCGCCGTTCTCCACCACGCCAGCGCCCTCGGCGCCACCTGCCGCCGCCATGACAGAACGGGACTGGCCGAGGTCCGGCCTCCCCGGGTATCGGCTCCCGACCTGTGCGTTGTCCCCGAATGGGGTTAGGCGCGCGCCTTCTTACCGGAGACCCCATGCTCGCCCTCGCCTTCGCCCTCCTCGGGTGTGCCCAGAAGACCGACGTAGATGCCCTCAACGCCCGCGTCGCCACCCTCGAAGAGAAGGTCGCCGCCCTGGAGAAGGGTGGCGGCTCCCGTGGCGCGGCCGCTGCGGCCGATCCCGCCAAGGAAGAGGCGGCCAACGCCGTGATGAAGGACGCCACCGAGTCCATCAAGGGCAACGACTTCGCCACCGCCAAGACCAAGCTCGAGCAGCTCAAGAAGGACTACCCCGACACCAAGGCCGGCAAGGCCGCCGACCGCATGTACGCGGAAGTGGGCCTCATCGGCACCGACGCGCACCCGATCGAGGCCGAGAAGTGGTTCCAGGGCAAGGCCGATTACTCCAACTCTCCCGTCACCCTCGTCGTGTTCTGGGAAGCCTGGTGCCCGCACTGCAAGAAGGAAGTGCCGGAGCTCGCCAAGCGCGAGGCCGAGCTCAAGAAGAAGGGCGTGCAGGTGGTGGGCGTCACCCGCGTCACCAAGTCGTCCACGGAGGAGACGGTCAAGACCTTCCTCAAGGACAACGACGTGAAGTTCCCCATGGCCAAGGACAAGGACGGGGTCACTTCCGAGGCGTTCAACGTCTCGGGGATCCCGGCCGCGGCGCTGGTGAAGAACGGCAAGGTCATCTGGCGCGGCCACCCCGGCCGTCTCGACGATGCGACGCTCGACAAGCTCATCTCCGGCTGATCCGCGCGGAGCCCTGCTCCCTCGCAACGAGCGCCGCCTTCGGGCGGCGTTCGCCGTTTTGGGACCGACGACGAGAGACACGACGAAGGGGGCGGCCCGGCGGCCGGAGGCCGCCGTCGGTCCCCTCCCGGCTCGGCCTCCGGCCTCGGTGCGGCGCGGGGCGCCGCACCCGGCGGCGGAGCCGCCGGCCGTCCGGGCACCTGCCGCGCGGCGACCGGGCGCTCGTTTCTGAACCAACCGTCCTGGCCACGCCCACGTCCGCGGCCGTCCTCCGGACGCGACGTCCCGGCACCGGCCGTGCGGGAGGCGACACGGAAAACGGCCCCCCGACGACCGCGAGACCTGCCCCCCCACCGTGGATGAGCCGGTCGAAGCCGCGTACGACGACGGGTGGAGCGCCCCGAGCCGCCAGCACACCGACACCGTGCGGCCCGCGAGCACGTCACCGCGATGCAGCGGCTCCGTGCAGGGGGCCGAGGCCCGCGCCGCCCGCTACGTCGGCCCCGGACGGGTGCCCAGCTTGAGCTTCGCCTCCTTCGGGGCGCCGTTGTGCACGTACTTCACCAGCACCTCCTCTCCGGGCACCCTCGCGGCCACGGCCCGGTAAAGGTCCTGCGGTTCTCCGATGGTCTTCCCGGCGATGGAGGTGATCACGTCGCCGGGTTGGAAGCCGAAGGTGGCAGCGGGGCTGCCGTCGGAGACCTGGGTGATCAGCACTCCGGCTTCGACCTTGAACTCCCGCAGCCCGCGCGTGTTGAGCGCCGCAGAGCCCACGCCGAGCCACCCGCGCGCCACGGTGCCGTGCTCGCGGAGCTGCGGCAGCACGAACGCCAGATGGTCGGCGGGGATGGCGAAGGCCACGCTGTTGGCGCCCTTCACGATCGCCGTGTTCATCCCCACGACCGTCCCGTCGAGGCCGATGAGCGGGCCGCCGGAGTTGCCGGGGTTGATGCCCGCGTCGGTCTGGATGAACTCCTCCAGCGCCTCCAGGTCCGGCACCTCTCGGCCCTTCGCCGAGATGATCCCCGCGGTGACGGTGTGCCCCATCCCGAGCGGGTTGCCCACCGCCACGACCCAGTCCCCGACCTGGGCCTTGTTGCTCGAGCCGAGCTTCAGCCACGGCAGCGGCTTCCCGGCCTCGATCTTCAGGAGCGCCACGTCGGAGCCCTTGTCCAGGCCCACCACCTTCGCGGGGTACTCGTCCCCGCTGTCGAACTTCACCTTCAGCTCGGTGGCGCCGGCGACCACGTGGTTGTTGGTCATGATGTAGCCGTCCGGGCTGATCACGAAGCCGGAGCCCTGCCCCTGCTGCACGGACTCGGCCGGCAGACCGTAGGCGTACTGGTACATCGTGGGGATGGCCTGACGCTGCGTGGCGTAGACGTTCACCACCGCGGGCTCGGCCGCGGCGACGAGCGGCGCCAGGGAGTGGGAGGGGTTGAAGTCCGCGGGCAGGGTCACCGGGGGGGCGTCTCCGGCGGTGGCCGAGCAACCGAGGACGGTGGCGAGGGCGAGCGGGGCGAAGAGTCGGGTGAGCGAGGTCATGCCGCCCGAATAAACACCTTCGGCGCGGACCGGTCGTCACGCGGTGTCGAGAGCTGTCGAGGCCGCGACATGCGCCGCTTGCGGCGGCGAAGTCCGCTGCCGGACCGGCGGCCACGCGCCCGCCCGCGCCGCGGCGGACCCCGGGTCAGCGCCCGAAGAGCCCCAACCAGCGGGCGGTGAGCTTCTGGGGGATCGTCACCGGCGGGAGCACGGGATCGGGCACCGGCACCCGCCAGACGCGCGCGAATTCCCGGATCACCCGCGCTTCACCCTCGTCGGGGATGCGGTCGGCGAGGGCGAGCTTGATCATCGCCGCGACGGTGGCCTTCGGGTCGGGCGGCCAGCCGAGCTCCAACGGCCGCCATGCCCGCCAGTCCTCCTCGGTGGCGCGGGGGGCGCCGAGCTGGTCGCAGAGCTGGTCGAGCACCTGCCGCTCGGCGGGCAGGACCCGACCGTCGGCGAGGGCGGTGGCAATGAGGGCGCGCGTCACCACCCGGGGGTCCACCGCGCGGGGGTCCACGCCGTGGTCGGGGCGGGGCTCCGGCGCGTTCGAAGCGGAGAACGTCGCGGCGGCCGGGGGGGGCGTTACGGGGGGGGCGGAGCCCCCCCTGTCCCATGAGCCAGCGCCCACCAGCGGGAGCTGCCCTCGCACCTCCAGGTTGGCCCCCAACGCGACCATTCCCCCGGTTCGTTCCTTGAACAACCAGGCCACCACGTCGAAGCTGGTGTGCACGCGCTCGCCACGCATCACCGAGTCCGCCACCTGGGCCACGCTCCGCCCGCCGAAGTTCGACGCGACGAAGTCCGTGAGCGGCTCCCCTTCCGCGCTCGCCCAGTCCCCGAGGGCGGACTCCACCTCGTGGGCGGCTTCGAAGCGCCGCCCGGCCGCGGTGACCTTCCCCGCGCCGGTCTCCAGCGCGCACAGCCGGCACTGCCCGAAGCTGGCGCCCCGCTGAGGGTCCACCAGCTCCACCACCGCGCACTCCACCCCGCACTGCGGGCAGTCCACCAGCAGCTGTAGGGCTCCGCTCACCCGACCTCGGCCACGCGGATCACCAGAGCCGTGATGTTGTCCTCCCCGCCCCCGCGGATGGCCTCCTGCACGAGGCGCTCGGCGAGGTCGGTCGCGTCGGCCTCGTTGCAGAGCTCGGCGATGCGGGCGTCGTCCAGGGGGTCGGTCACGCCGTCGGAGCAGAGGATGAACAGGTCCCCCGCCTCGACGGGACGGGTGGTCGTGTCGGGCTCCACCGGTCCGTGGTAGCCCACCGACTGGGTGAGGTAGTTTCGATGCGCCACCTTCCGCGCCATCTCGGGCGTGAGGCGTCCCGCGTCGATCTCCTGCTGCACCACGGTGTGGTCGCGGGTGAGGCGGCTGAGCCGGCCGTCCCGCATCAGGTAGACCCGGGAGTCGCCCACGTGGGCCACGTGGGCCTGATCTCCCTCGACCAGGAGCACGGCCACCGTGGTTCCCATGCCGGTATAGGCGGGGTTGAGCTGGGCTTCTCGGCGAATCCGGGCGCTGGCCTGGTTCATCGCGTAGCGCAGCCGCTCCCGCAGCACGTCGGACGGGTCGCCCACGTTGCGGTCCAGACGGGTTTCGTCGGGATCCAGTTCGTCACCCGACAAGAGCTCGCGCAGCGTCTCCACCGCGATACGGGAGGCCACCTCGCCGGCGGCGTGCCCGCCCATGCCGTCGGCGACGATGAAGAGCCCGTTGTCCTCGTCGAGATGGTACGCGTCCTCATTGTTGTCGCGCACCGGACCGGCGTCGGTCCACGCGCTCGCCTCCAGCTTCACAGGCGGCCTCTGGATCCGGAAAGAGTATAGAAGCGTGGCGCCATGATCAACCAGAACCGGTCGCTTCCTGAGCCCGGCACCCCCATCGGGGGCTGGGAGGTGGTGCGTCGCCTCGGTCAGGGCGGCATGGCGGTGGTCTACGAGGTGCGGGACGCCTCGGGGCGGTCCGGCGCCTTGAAGCTGTCGCATCCGCGCAGCGGGGACCGCTCGGAGGCCGAAGAGCGGTTCCGCCGCGAGCGCCGCGCCCTCGTCCGCATGGCGCACCGAAACATCGTTGCGGTGCTGGACCACGGCACCTGGGAAGGGCGCGACTGGTTCGTCATGGAGCTGGTCGCGGGGCGCGACCTCCGCGCCGAGGTCGAAGCCTGGGAGCTGAGCCCCCCCGCGGACCGCTGGGCGCGCGTCCGGGAAATCCTCGCCGACGTGGCCCGGGCGCTCGCTGCCGTCCACGCCACCGGCCTCGTCCACCGCGACCTCACCCCGGGCAACGTCATGCTCCGCGAGGACGGCTCCGCCTGCCTCATGGACTTCGGCGTGGCCAAGGAGACCAGCGCCACCGAGACCGGCGACGACGAGCTCACCTCCCACGGCGAGCTCCTCGGCACCGTGGCGTGGATCGCCCCGGAGCAGATCGTCGGCGAAGACGTCGACGCGCGGGCCGACCTCTACTCCCTCGGCGCCCTCCTCTTCTGGTGCCTCACCGGCCGCCGCCCGTTCCACGCGCGAACCCTCGCCGGCTACCTCGACAAACACCTCCACCGCGCCGTCCGCCCGCCCCGCGAGCTGGTGCCCGCGGTGCCCGAGGCGCTGGACGCTCTCTGCGTCCGCCTCCTGGAGAAGGAGCCCGATCTTCGCTGCGGGAGCGCCGAGGCGGTGCTCCTGGAGCTGGGCGTCCCGCCCGACGCGGTGGTGAACCTCGCCCGCTGGCCCGAGCGTCCGTTCGGACGATTGCAGGTGCGATGTCGGCTGTCGGCGGCCGTCGCGGCCTGCGCAGAGGGGCACGGCGGCGTGGTGGTGATCGAGGGCGGCGCCGGCCTCGGGCGCTCCACCCTCTCTCGCCACGTGGCGGTCGACGCCGCGCGCGTCGGCCTCCGCGTCCACACCCTCGTCGGCGGCGGCGCCTCCGGCGCGCTCGACGCGTTCCGGCCGCTGGTGGAGTCCCTGGCCAACGACGTCGCCGATCCGCCCCACGTGATCAAGGCGCTCCTCGGCGCCTTCGGCGAGGGCGCGGTGGTGGAGCGCTTCGCGGTCTTCCAGGCGGTCCGCGGGCTCCTCGCCGGCAGTCCTCCCCGCGTGGTGGTGATCGACGACGCCCACCGCCTCGACGCCACCAGCCTTGAGCTGCTCGAATACCTCATCCGCACCACCCGCGGGCTCGCCCAGGAGGCGATCCTCTACGTGCTCACCCGGGCGCCGGACGGTGCCGGCGGGGGGCTCGCTTCGGGCACGGCCACCGGCGTCCGACCGACCATCCTCACCCTCGGGCCCATGAAGCTCCAGGCGGTCGAGGAGCTCGTGGGCAGCCTCGTCGGCGCGGGCCCGGCGGTGCGCGCGCTGGCCGTCCGTCTCCACGCCGAGGGGGAAGGAAACCCCGCGTTCATCGCCGAGATGGTGCGAGGGCTCGTGGAGGAGCGGGTGATCGACGGGCCCGATGGCGTCCGCCGCCTCACCTTGGACGAAGCGGCCGTCGCCCGCCTCGCCCTCCCCATCCCCCGCAGCGCCCGCGAGGCGCTCATCGCCCAGGTCGCCGCGCTCGATCCCGCCGCGGTGGACGTGGTGCGGGTCCTGGCGTTGGCGCGCCAGGAGCTCTCCCTCGACGCGGTCGCCGCCACCCTCCGCATCTCCCCGGATGCGCTCCCCGCCACGGCGGATCGCCTGGTCGCCGCCGGCCTCGTCCGCGAACGTCGGGTGGAAGGCGCCGTCCAGATCGACGTCGCGCAGGCCCGCCTCCGCGAGGTCGTCGACCGGGAGACGCCCCCCGACGTCCGCGAGCTCGTCCACCGCCGCCTCGGCGAGACCCTGGAGCGGGTCGGCCGCGGCCGCCTCCACCTCGTGGTCGACGCCTTGGCGCTCCACTTCGAAGCCGGCGGCGTGCCCACCAAGGCCTACCACTACCTCCTCCGCTCCGGCGCCCGCCTGCTCGACCGCTCGTTCACCCGAGAGGCCCTCGATGTGCTCGACCGCGCCGTGGCGCTGGAGCCCCGCGCCCGCGACTTCCTCCCGCTCGACGAAGCGGATCGCGCCCTCGCCGACCTGCTGCTCAAGCGCTGCGAGGTCCTCGAAGCGGTGGGCGAGTGGGGCCGCCTCGACGCCGACCTCACCCGTGCGCAGGACCTCGCCGACGCCCTGGCCGACGACGGTCTCCAGGCCCGCTCCCGCGCGGGCGCCGGCCGCCGCGCCCGCCAGCAGGGCGATCTGGTGCGCGCCGCGGACCACTTCCACGTCGCCCTGAGCCTCGCCGAGCGCGCGGGGGACGCCGCCACCCGCGCCTTCGTCCTCAACCAGCTCGGCACCGTCTTCTGGGCCTGCGGCGACCTCGACTCGGCCCGCCGCCACTGGGTGGAGGGCCTCGCCGTGGCCGAAGGCGCCCGCGATGAACGTTCGATCGGCTACGGCTACAACGGCCTGGGCATGGTCGCGGCCTGCCGAGGCCAGGCCGCGGAGTCCCGCCGCAACTTCGAGCAGGCGGCGGCAGTGTTCGAGCGGGTGGGGCTCAGCGGGCCGCTCACCTGGGCGCGCGGCAACCTCGTGGAGGTGCACCTCTGCACGGGCAACCTCCGCCGCGGCCTGGAGCTCGCGGAGAAGAACGTGGCGCACGCCCGGGAGGTGAACCACCCCGCGGGCATCGTGCTGGCACGTGCTGGCCACGCGGACGTGCTCACCCACCTCGGCCGCGCGGCGGAGGGCCGCGCCGAGGCCGAAGCGGCGTTGGCGCTCGCGCGCAGCCACGGGGACGCGGGGGAGGTCTTCACCGCCCTCATCCCGCTCATGCGCTCCTTGTGGGCGATCGGCGCGGCCGAGCCGCTCTACCCGCTGGTCGACGAAGCCCTCGGCCTCGCCGCCGAGGTGGACCACGAAGGCTGGTTGGGCATCATCCATGCCTGGCGCGCGCGCCTCCTCGCCACGGCCGGCGACGCCGCGGGCGCCCGGGCGGAAGTGAAGGCCGCGATGGAGACCGCCGGTCCCCGCTGGCCCTACCAGGAAGTGCGCCTCGATCTTGCGCTTGCGCGGGTGCACGCCCTCCTCGGCGACGCCGCAGAGGCCGTCCGCCACGCGGATGCCGCGATCCGCAGGGCAGACGCCTGCGGTTATCGGCTGTATGTTCTCAAGGGTCACATGGTCGCCGCCGCCTGGTCCTCCGATGAAGCCGCCGTGGCGCGCCACAAGCGCGTCGCGGACGCGTTGGGCCGGGCCCTCGCCGCGAACCTCGCCGGGCCCGACGCCGAACGATTCGCCAGCTCCGACTGGCTGCGGAGCTGAGCGGTGTCCCCCATGCGCCCTCCGGGTACGAGTCCGGCGGCGGGAGCGCTCGTGGGGCGATGGACGCTGGTGGAGCCGCTTGGCGCCGGCGGCATGGCCACGGTCTGGCGCGCGGCGCCGGAGGACGGCGGCCCTGATGTCGCCCTCAAGATCCTCCACCAGGCCCGCATCACGACGGAAGAGACCCGGCGGATGCGCCGGGAGTACCTCACCCTCTCCCGCCTGGACCACCCCCACATCGTGAAGGTGATCGACGCGGGTCAGCACGACGGCTACCCCTGGCTGGCGCTGCGCTACGTCCCCGGGATCGACCTCGGCAAGCTCCTTGAGACCTGGAAGGAGTCCCCCCCGGCGGACCGTTTCGCGCGCGCGGAGACCATCACCCGGGAGATCGCCAGCGCCCTCGCGTACGTGCACGACCGCGGCATCATCCACCGCGATCTGAAGCCGGGAAACGTCCTGGTGGACGACGCCGGCCGCTCCTGGCTCACCGACTTCGGCGTGGTGAAGGACAGCGACAGCTTCACCACGAACCTCACCGTCGCCGGCCGCCTCGTCGGGACCGTCGCGTTCATGGCCCCCGAGCAGATCACCGGCGAGCCGGTAGACGCGCGGGCCGACCTCTACGGCCTCGGCGCCCTGCTCTACGCCATGCTCACCGGACGCCGCCCGGTGGTGGCGGACACCATCGCCGGCTACCTCGCCCGGCAGCTCGCGGAGATGCCGAAGTCCCCCGTAGAGCTCGACCCTCGGGTGCCCCTGCGCCTCGACCGCGTGTGCATGAAGCTGCTCCAGAAGGAGCCGAGCCAGCGCTACGCCAACGCGCGGGAGCTCGTCGAGGCGCTCGACGCGCCGGAAGGCACGGTGGCCCTGCCGATCCACGGCCGCGACGACGTGCTCGGACGCATCGAGGTGCGCCTGCAAGACCTCGCCGACGGCGTCGGCGGCGCGCTCCTGGTGCTCGGGCCGGACGGCAGCGGGCGTACGCGGCTCCTCGAAGAGATCGCCTCCCGCGCCGCGAGCCGCGGCCTGCGCGTTCACCCTGGCGAGCCGCTTGCGTCCGCGCAGGTGGTGCTCGTGGACGACGTACACCGCCTTCCGGCGGCGTCCCGGCCCGCCCTCGCGGACCGCCTGGAGTCCGCGCTCGCGGAGTCCCCGGCGCTGGTGGTGCTCACCGCGCCCTCCGCTGCAGCGGCCCACGACCTCGCCGGCACCGTGCCCGTGGAGGAGCTCGCCCTCCCCCCGCTCGACCGCGAGGGCGTCCGCGCGCTGGTGCGGGACCGGGGCGCCGCCGGCGGCCTCGGCGCCGCGCTCGCCCGACGCCTCCACGCCGAGCTCGGCGGCTGGCCCGGCGCCGCCGTCG